>CAYQMC010000018.1:0-27224 GCA_964418285.1 uncultured Chryseobacterium sp. | reverse complement strand
TCGCGTCCGCGCAGACGAGCACCTCCGATGGCCCGGCGGGCATGTCGATGGCGAGGTAGAGCATCCCGAACATGAAGGTGATGAGCACCACGGTAAGCAGCGTAAGGAAGCGCACACCACGCACGCCATAGTAGTCGTTGATCACATCGGTCATGATGAACACGATGGGCCAGGGGAGCACACCCACGCTGAGCACGAAGCTCAGGTGCGGCTGGCCCAGTAGCGTGAAGTCGGCTTTCGCGATGCCGAGCAGGTCCTCCAACTGGAAGAGCTTCACACCGATCATCTCGGCGATCAGGGCGTTGGCCACGAAAAAGCCGCCGAGGACCAGGAACAGGCGCGTGGCCTTGTCGGCGAGGATGGAGTGGATCATACGCTCACAAGATCGCCTGCGCGAAGCACACCCGAGCCATCACCCACGGCATTCATTCCGAACAGCACTTTTTTCCCCTTGCTGCGGTAAGCGGCAAGCGTGCTCAGGGGCTCCTTGCCGCGCACGCCGGTGCGTTGGTCCGTGGTGATCACCACGCAACGGGCGCAAGGTTTAACAAGTTGGAAGCTGCTTTCCCCGATCCGGATGCCGGTCCAGGCATCCTCTTGGAACGGAGTGCCGCCAGCAACGACCAGGTTGGCTCTGAACCGCTCCATGCCGATGGGCGCTGGAAGCCGCGTATTCAGGTCATCCAACGAAGCTTGTGATACGATCAGGTAGGGGAAGCCATCGCTTAGCGAAGTAAGGCCCTTGGCGTAGCGTCCATCCGTGCGGCGCGCGGTGGCGTCGGGCATGTACACCAACCTCACCGGGCGTTCCAGATGAGCGCTGAACCAATCGTCCCAATCCCCGTCGCCGATCAAGGCATCGACCATATCGCTCCATACCGACACCTTGAGGTGTGCTCTTTCCGCCAAGGTCCAGGGCAGATCAAGGGTGCTGCCGTCGCGCACATCCGTTACGCGGAATCCGTTGGTCAGTGTGCTGCAATGCAGGCAGGCCATGGTGGCCAATTCGCGCTGCGTCATGAAAGTGCCTTGCTCGTCCACCAGCATCCAGCGCCGGTCGTGTTCAAGTCCGCGATCGGTAAGCCGTGCTTCTTCCACAGCGAAACCACCGAGCGACTTCACCGGATACACGTGGATGGATGCCAGGTACAGGCTCATCCGGCTCACGTGCCGCGCAGCACACGCTTCAGGATCACGCGGTCGGCTACGCGGACCTGGATGAAATAGAGTCCGACCTCGTCCGGCAGTTGCACGCGCCAACCCATGGCATTGCGTTCGGTGCGTAAAGGAACCATGCGTCCGCGTGCATCATGGACTGCAAGCACCACCATCGGAGCCCGATCGGCACTGGCTATTGCCACCCAACCATCACTGGTCGGGTTGGGGTATATCGCTATCCGGTCCGCAATGCGTTCAGCTATTTCCGCGGCCCCCAGAGAGACCGAATCCGCGGCCACAAGCACAGGCGTTCCGTCGGTGGTTGCGAGCATGTCGCGGAAGGTGTCGATATCCGAAGAGGAAAAGGCGAACATTTCGGCATTCCATCCGGGCGGTACGGGTTGGTAGTACACTTTGGCAATGGCCCGCAGGCTGCTGGTACTGCCATTGAGCGGAATGTGGTAGCGTACGATGTCCGTTCCACTTCCTTCTTCGCCCAACGTGCCGCGGTTGAAATCCAGGTCACCGGAGGGGACTCCTGCAATGCGGGTGGTGTCGTAGCTCGGGTGGCTCGTGGTGAAGCCCAAGGGGACCAAACGGTTGTCCTTGAGCGGGCTCTTGGCACGTTCGAGCACGGTGGTCACGTTGTTGTCCACATCCCCCATCACCATTTCGTAGATCTGTACCTGGTCTCCGGATGTGATCACATCGTAGTGTGGCTCGTAGCCCGGATCGTGGCCCTCCACCTCATGGTCGCTACGCAGCACACCGCTCTTGAACACGGTGTCGCCCACTGCATCCAGCACTACGAAGGTGATGAAGGCGCGACGCGAAGGATAGCCGCTGGGGAAGCGGTGTCCAGCCCGGTTGGTGAGGCGCACGGCATAGTATACGGTGTCGTCCGTGCGATCGTCCAGCGTGAGGTCGAGGTCGAGCGTGCGTTGCTGCAGTAGCTGGCGCGAGCGCATGACGGTGCTGTCGAACTGGGCATCCGTGGCGGTTATGCCCAGGGCTTCCCGGTTCTGCTTCAGAAGCTTTAGCATGTGTACGTTGCCCCCCACCAGGTGGTGAAGCCCGAAAGGCGATTGGCCCTCAAGCCAGGCATAGTCCGCGGCCAGGATTATGGGCCCCGGAATGCGCGGCATGTGGCATGTATTGCAATTCACATCGGTGCTGCTGTAGATGCTGTTCTTCCACTCGTGGTAGGTGGCCTGTTCCACGAACTCGTCCCCCGTGTATTGGCCGCTCAGGTCCACTGTCTGCGTAACAAGGGTGTGGCAACCCGCGCAGTTGCGGCTGTCAACAATGTGCTCGCCGAACCCGGGTGTCCACCCAACGAAGGATTCCATCACCCAACTGGCGATCTGATCATCGGCATACGGCCCGTAAACCCGTGCCGAGTCGAACTGCAGGTCGCCGGAAAACGCGAAGCCCGCCGGACCAGGCGACTGCATATGACAGCTGAGGCAGCTGACACCGTCCAGTCCAAGGGCACTGGTGTCCAGCATGGCGCGCGTGAACGGGATGTCGCCCAGCATGCGCTGTTCGTGCACGCCCAAGGGTGCATGGCAGCTCAGGCACTTGTTCTCCAGATCCGGACCGTGACCAGGGTTCACGAGCACCTCATGGTCGAGTTTGGCGCGGAAGAACGGGTCCTTGGCGCTGTTGGCCATCATGGTGCTGCGCCAGTCATCGACCAGGTTCACATCGTTACCATCGGCATCCACGCTGGCCAAACCGTTCACATCGTGGCCGTGGCATCCCGCGCAGCGCCCCGATGTGGCGAAGAACTCACCCACCACCCAGGGCAACTCCTCGCCACTGCGCAGCGCAGCGAGCTCCAAACTGCTGTGCGGACCTTTGATCGGGCGTGTGGCCTCGGTCCATGCGGCGAATAGGAGGACAACGACCAGTAGCCCCGCGATCAGGGATATTCGGCGCATGGAAGCGGAAGAGCGTGCCATTGAAGTGCGCAAGGTAACGGCATGCAGCATTGCTGCCCGATGGGACATCGCTCAACTACACAACCACGCTTGGAACGCAGGAAGGCTCCGATGGTTCAGCCCAACCAGACCAGGACGGCCAGGCCGAGAGCGGCCAGTATGGCCAACAGGCTCAGATCCCAATTGCGGTCCTTGGCGCGCATGGCGGCCATGCGGGCAAGGGTCATGCCACGGACCATGCTGCGGAGCAATGCGGGCGCCTTCAAGGCATGGGTCAGGAGGGACGCGTCCTGGCCTGCTTGCAAAACACGAGGCACCCCCATGGCCTTGGGATGGAGCGATCCGATCCCGGGTCTCACATGCGGATCGTGGAAAGACCTGCGTTGAACCCTTCGCAGGGCTTCCTTGTGCCGCTACTTTCGCCCCATGTTCCGCGCTCTTACATCGCCCCGTCCACTGCTTGTCTCCGTGTTGCTTGCCGCGATAGCGTGGTCGAACGGAGCGCAGTGTCAATCCGTGGAGCCCTTTGTGGACCATTGGGACCCGGCCAAGACCATGAAGCGCAGTGAGGGCCTTATGGTCAATGGCCGCGAGTGGGGTGAGTGGAAGTTCTACGACCGCGAGGGGCGCTTGGTGGAGCAGGCCGAATTCAAGGCCGGGGAACGCGATGGACGCGTGCGTATCATGTATCCCGAGGGATCGGTGCAGCACGATGGATACTTCACGCGTGGCGTGGAGGATAGCCTGCGCACCACCTTCTACCGCGATGGCACTCCCATGGAGCGGGGACATTACAGCGACGGCCGCAAGACCGGTGAATGGCGCTATTGGTATCCGGAGGAGCGCCCCATGTTGGTGGAGCGCTGGCAGGACAGCCTGGTGATCGTTACTGAAGCATGGGAACGCGACGGGACGCAAACCCTGAAGGACGGCAACGGCGCCCTGCGCACCTATTACGCCAGCGGCGCAGTTCAGGAGGAAAGCACGTTCGCGCTTGGCGTCAGGAGCGGGCCTTTCGCGGAGTACTTCCCAGCCGGCAACCCCAAGGCGAAAGGTGAGTACCGCAGCGGGGCCAAGCATGGCCTGTGGGAATATTGGAGTACCAGCGGCAATCCCGAGAAGCGGGAAGCCTACGACAAAGGCGAACTCCATGGCGAATACATCCGCTGGCTGCGCAACGGGCAGGTGGACGTGACCGGCTGGTACCACCGGGGTTCAAAGGACAGCGTGTGGATCTGGTATCGCGAGGGCGATGCCAAGGAGATGGAAGGCCCCTTCAAGGCTGGTGCACGGAACGGCGTATGGCGCTACTGGCACCCCAACGGCCAACTCAGCTCCACCGGTGCTTTCGAGGACGATAGGGAACAGGGCGAGTGGGTCTTCTACTACGAGGGCGGCCAACTCTGGAAAAAGGGCGCCTTCGTGAAGGGGTTGAAGACCGGAGTATGGACAACCCGTTTCGAAAACGGCCAGAAGCTGCAGGAAGGGCCTTATGTGGACGGTAAGGAGGAAGGGGCCTGGACCAGCTGGTTCGACAACGGGCAGGTACAGTCGCAGGGCGCGTTCAAGGCAGGTCGTATGGATGGTTTCTGGCAGGGGTGGAGCCCCAATGGCGACCCCGATTACGAAGGCAACTACAAGGAGGACCTCAAGCACGGGGCCTGGAAACTCTTCCATGGCAGCCCGGAAGGCCGCTCCTTGGGCGGTCGGGTGAAGGAGGAGGGCACCTATGCCGAAGGCCGCAAGCAGGGGCCCTGGAAGACGTATAGCGTGCATGGAACACCCATTTCCGAAGGGTCATATGCAGAGGGAAAACCGACCGGTCCTTGGACCTACTACGACGATGCAGGGGTGAAGATGCGCGAGCAGACCCTGCTCGATGGCGATCCCCATGGCCTCTGTACCGTATACGACCAGCGGGGCCGTGTGGTGCAAGAGATGAGCTACCGCAACGGTCGCCTGCACGGGGTCATGACCTTCTACGACCGCAGCGGCAAACCCACCAAGACCACCGAGTACGAGGATGGCCAGGTCAAGAAGGTGCCTCCACCCGGGCCGCCCAAGGGAAACATCAAGCCGGCACAAGTGCCGGGAGGGAAGCGCTGACAGGTCGTTTCGCCGGGATGCCGCCGACGGTCTTGGAGCTCCCTTCGAGGCTACTTCCTGGTGGTGTTCAACATCTGTGGATAAGTCCTATCTTTGCCGCCGTTAGTCGGCGCGGAGAAAGAGGAAGAGGGGGCCGCCCCTCTTTTTTGTTCCCTACCCCCTGACATCGGCAGCAGTAAGGCAATGATCACCGTGGAACAGATCCGCACCAGCTTGGACCGGCACCTGGAGGGCACTACGCACTTCGTGGTGGACGTGGCCATGCGTCCCGGGGGTAAGGTGGTGGTGGAGGTGGACAACGACAAGGCCATCACCATCGACGAGCTCGTTCGCCTGAACAAAGCGGTGCGCGAGGACCTGGGCGATGCTGCCGATGATTACGAGTTCCAGTTCAGTAGCCCCGGCATGGGCAACCCCTTCAAGGTGCCGCGCCAATACCGGAAACACACGGGCCGCATCGTGGAGCTGCAACTGGCCGATGGCCGCAGCATTCAAGGGCAACTGGCCGCATACGACGAGCATACCTTGGGTATCCGCGTCCAACACCCCAGCAAGGTGAAAGGGCGCGCACCCAAATTGGACGAGGAGGTCACGACCATCCCCTTCGCCGAGATCAAAGCCACGAAAGCAACCATCAAGTTCAATTGATCGTGCCATGAGCACTGTGAACCTCATCGAATCCTTCGGGGAATTCAAGGACCTCAAGAACATCGACCGCGTAACCATGATGGGCATCCTGGAGGATGTCTTCCGTGGTGTGGTGAAACGCCGCTTCGGAGACGAAGCCAACGTCGACATCATCATCAACCCGGACAAGGGCGACCTGGAGATCTGGCTGAATCGCGTTATTGTCGAGGACGGCATGAGCGAGGATGATAACCTCGAGATCGAGCTCGCTGAAGCCCGTACCATCGAGCCCGACTTCGAGGTGGGCGAGGAAGTGAGCCAGGAGGTGAAGATCGCCGACTTCGGCCGCCGTAACATCTTGAGCCTGAAGCAGAACCTCCAAAGCCGCTTGATGGAGTTGGAGAAGGACCACCTGTACAGCAAGTACAAGGAGCGTGTGGGGGAGATCATCACCGGCGAGGTGTACCAGATCTGGAAGCGTGAGACGCTGATCCTGGACGATGAAGGCAACGAGCTGATCATGCCCAAGGACCAGCAGATCAAGACCGACTTCTTCAAGAAGGGCGACAGTGTGCGTGCCGTGGTGTGGAAGGTGGAGATGCGCAACAGCACCCCCGTGGTGATCCTGAGCCGCACAGCTCCCGAGTTCCTGGCCAAGTTGTTCGAACAAGAGGTGCCCGAGGTCGCCGATGGCCTCATCACCATCAAACGCATCGTGCGTGAACCCGGTGAGCGAGCCAAGGTTGCGGTCGAGAGTTACGATGATCGCATCGATCCCGTAGGTGCGTGTGTGGGCATGAAGGGCAGCCGTATCCACGGTATCGTGCGCGAATTGCGCAACGAGAACATCGATGTGATCAATTACACCTCCAACGAGCAGTTGCTGATACAGCGTGCCTTGAGCCCCGCCAAGGTGGGCGAGATCAAGCTGAACCAGGAGCACAAGCGTGCCGAGGTGTACATGAAGCCCGACCAGGTGGCATTGGCCATCGGCAAGGGTGGCCACAACATCAAGTTGGCCGGCCGTCTTACGGGGTTCGAGATCGATGTGTACCGCGAGACCGATGAGGTGACGGACGATGTGAGCATCGATGATTTCGCCGACGAGATCGATCAGTGGATCATCGATGTGCTGAAGGGAATAGGATGCGATACAGCGCGGTCGGTCCTGGACATCCCAGCCGAGGACCTGGCCAAGCGCACCGACCTGGAGGAAGAGACGATCAACGAAGTATTGCGCATCCTACGCGCAGAATTGGAGGCATAAGGGGCATGCCACCCCGTGCTGCATGAACATACGGTTCGAAGCACCATGGCACGATAACGAACGGACAACAGGCACTGCATGAGCGAAGCGACGGATAAGGGCATACGACTAAGCAAGGTGGCGCGGGAATTCAACCTTGGGTTGCATACCGTGGTGGAGTTCCTCGAGCAGAAGGGCCACCCTGTGGAGAGCAACCCGAACACCAAGATCCCGGGTGAGCTGTACTCCCTGCTGCAGTCGGAGTTCGGCAAGGACAAGGAGATCAAGGAGAAGAGCCGGCAAGTGGTGGAACAGCGCCAAGAGCGCGAGACCATCGTACTGGTCGGCGGCCAGGTCAAGGAAGCGCCCAAGCCGAAGGACGAAGAGGTGGTGATCATCCACAATGTGCCTGCCGACGAGACCAAGGCCCAAACTCCACCCGCTGCACCGGAGGAGGCCGCCACCCCACCACAGAAGCCTAAAGCGGCCGAACCAGAACCCAAGGCCGCCGAACCCGCAGCCCCTGAAGTTCCGGCTTCCGATGTGATCAAGGCCAAGGCAGGTGCTGCCGGGGTCAAGGTGGTGAGCAAGATCGATCTCGACGCCCTGAAGAGCGGGAAGAAGAGCGACAGGCCCGCGCCAGCCAAGGCCCCTGCGGCCGGGACGAAGCCCGACCCTGCACCGTCCGAGAAGAAGGTGCAGGAAACGCCGGCCGCGACCGAAGCGGCCCCACCTGCGGAAGAAACGCCCGCAGCGCCAGCTACCACAGCACCACCGGATGGTCCATTGAAACCCGTTGAACCGGAGACCATCCGGGTGAACGTGCAGAAGCTGGCCGGCCTGAAGACATTGGGCAAGATCCAGCTGCCCGTGGAGCGGGAGCGCAAGCCAACCGAACGCGGCTCTGCGGCCGAGCGAGGACGCCGCAAGCGTATCGTGAAGCCCGGCCCGGTGAACGTGGAGCGGACCGTGCAGCAGGAGCAGCGCAACGCCCCTTCGACGGGGCGTCCTGGCGAGCTGGACGAGAATGCGGTGAAACGTAAGGTGAGCGAGACCCTGGCCCGCCTGACCGGTAGCGGCAAGAGCAAGGGGTCGAAGCTGCGCCGGGGGAAACGCGACCAGCGCTACCAGCGTTTCGAAGAAGAGCAGGCGGCACGCGAATTGGCGGGCAAGACCATCAAGGTCACGGAATTCGTCACCGCCAGTGAACTGGCCTCCATGGTGGGGGTGAATGTCACGGACATCATCAAGGCCTGCTTCAGTCTGGGTATGATGGTGAGCATCAATCAGCGTCTCGATGCCGAAACCCTTTCGGTGATCGCCGAGGAGTATGGCTTCAAGGTCGAGTTCGTCGGCGCCGAGGTACAGGAGAACCTCCAGGAGGAACCCGACGACGAGAGCCGCATTGTGTCACGTCCGCCCATCGTCACCGTAATGGGACACGTGGACCACGGTAAGACATCCTTGCTCGACCAGATCCGGAAGGCCAATGTCATTGCAGGCGAGGCCGGGGGGATCACCCAGCACATCGGCGCATATAGCGTGGAACTGGAGAACGGGAAGCGGATCACCTTCCTCGACACGCCTGGTCACGAGGCCTTTACCGCGATGCGCGCCCGGGGTGCGCAGGTCACGGACATAGCCATCATCGTGATCGCCGCGGACGACAGCGTCATGCCCCAGACACGCGAGGCGATCAACCACGCCCAAGCGGCTGGTGTACCCATGGTATTCGCCTTCAACAAGATCGACAAGGAAGGGGCCAATGCTGACAAGATCCGCGAGGAACTCAGCCAGATGAACATCCTGGTGGAGGAATGGGGGGGCAAATACCAGACCCAGGAGATCAGCGCCAAGCAAGGCCTGAACGTGGACTTGTTGCTGGAAAAGGTGCTCCTGGAGTCCGAATTGCTGGACCTGAAAGCCGACCCCGGCAAGCGCGCCCATGGTGTTGTGATCGAAAGCACCTTGGAGCAAGGTCGCGGCTATGTGACCACCTTGCTTGTGGATGGCGGAACCCTGCGGAAGGGCGACGTGCTCCTGGCAGGCCAGTACAGCGGCCGTGTCCGGAACATGTTCAACGAACGGGGCCAAAGTGTCGCCGAAGCGCCTCCGGCAAGCCCGGTATCCATCCTGGGTCTGGACGGTGCGCCCAATGCCGGCGACCGGTTCCAGGTGTTCGAGGACGAACGCGATGCACGTCAGATCGCCACGCGCCGCCAGCAGTTGCAGCGTGAACAGGGGATACGTACCCACAAGCACATCACCCTGGACGAGATCGGGCGCCGCTTGGCGATCGGCGACTTCAAGGAATTGAACATCATCGTGAAGGGTGACGTGGACGGCTCGGTGGAAGCACTGACCGACTCGCTGCTGAAATTGACCACCGAAAGCATCAAGGTGAATGTGATCCACAAGGCCGTGGGCCCCATCGCCGAGAGCGATATCCTGCTGGCCAGTGCGTCGGACGCCATCGTGATCGGCTTCCAAGTGCGCCCCACTCCAGGGGCACGCAAGCTCGCCGAGAGCGAGGAGATCGACATCCGCCTTTACTCGATCATCTACGATGCCATCGAGGAGATCAAACAGGCCATGGAGGGCTTGTTGGCTCCCAAGGAAGTGGAGAAGATCACCGGCACCGCCGAAGTGCGCGAGGTCTTCAAGATCAGCAAGGTGGGTACCGTGGCAGGTTGCTACGTGCTCGACGGCAAGATCGAGCGCAAGCACAAGGTGCGTCTCATTCGCGACGGCATCGTGATCTACACCGGCGACCTCGATGCACTGAAGCGCTTCAAGGACGAAGTGAAGGAAGTGACCCACGGCTACGAATGTGGCCTTAGTATCAAGAACTTCAACGACATCAAGGTGGGCGACAACGTCGAGGCCTTCGAGACCGTGGAGGTGAAACGAACGCTCGAGGGCTGATCGCCCGATAGAGGATGTGCAAAGGGCCGGACATGTCCGGCCCTTTTTGCGTTGTTGGCAGACCTCCCGAGCATCATTCTTGCGTCATTCGGCAGGGCGATCGACAACGAGGCCCTGGCTCGTACTACTTTCGTAGGGCATGCGCGTGCGCCATCTGCTCCCCATCCTGCTTCTTCCGCTTTGCACGGCGCAAGGGCTTCGTGTCCATGCACAGACCACCAAGCCCAAGGTGTTGCTGTACAAGGATCGAATGGCAGCGGAATTCGACACCGTGAAGGTGATGAAGAACGTGCTGAAGGCGAACCCATTGCTCTTCTTCCGGGGCGAAATACCGCTGTACTACGAGCGTGCCCTGGCACCCAATGTCAGCATTGAGGTCGGTTTAGGGATTACCCTGCGGAACTACCTGGCATTGTCCCTGGTGGGCGATGATGCCGACGATTTCGGGGCGGGCACCGAGATCGTGCCGAGCATGAGCGTACGCGGCGGAGTGCGGTTCTACCTGGAGCATGACCTGGAGCCACAGGGCTGGTACATCCAACCGGAGTTCGGGCAGATCACCTACACCAAGGACATCCGGATCTCCGACCCCGCCGGCGGGTTCTCAGAGGAACGGTTGCGGGATCGCCGAACCTTCAACGACATCCGCATGCTGGGTGGTTACCAGATGCTGAGCTATTCAAGCAACTGGGTGCTCGATTTCTATGGCGGATTCGCGTTCCGTGTACGGGACCAGTTGGTGGTCACCGAGACCATCGACCCCTCCCTGCGCACATTCACCTACACACAGGAACAGCGGAACGACTGGGTCCCGGCGGCATTCCTGGGGCTGAAAGTGGGCTTTGGCTTCTAGATAGCGGCAGGCATGGAAAGGTACCGACCTGCTCGGCGCTTCCCCTACTTCATGACCCGCTCCCCTTCCTTCAATGCAGGTTCGTTCTTGTTGGCCAGTTGCCCACAGGCCGCATCGATGTCGCGGCCACGGCTGCGACGGATGCGCGCCACAATGCCCTTGTTCTCCAGATAGTGCATGAAGGCAACAGCGTCGTCCGCATCGGTGCGGCCGAACTCGCCGCCGTCGATCGGGTTGTATTCGATCAGGTTCACCTTGGCGTGGACGTCACTGGCATACCGCACCAACTCCTGTGCATCGGCCAACGAATCGTTGAAACCGCGCAATAGGATGTACTCGAAGGTGACCGGCCGTTTGGTGGTTCGCGTGTAGTAGCGCAGAGCATCCTTCAGTTCGCTCAGGGTGTTCTGCTCATTGATGGGCATGATGCGGTCACGCTTCGCATCGTTGGCCGCATGCAGGCTCAGCGCGAGGTTGAACCGGGCATCGTCGTCGGCCAGCTTGCGGATCATCTTGGCGATGCCGGCGGTGCTCACCGTAAGCCTCCGCGCAGCCATCGCCAGACCATCGTGCGCGGTGATGCGTTCCGCGCTGCGCATGGTGTTCGCGTAGTTCAGCAAGGGTTCACCCATGCCCATGTACACAATGTTCGTCAGGCTTTGTTTGTAGTAGTGCTGTGCGATGGTGTCGATGAGGACCACCTGGTCCACGATCTCGCCCGCGCTCAGGTTGCGCAGCCGTTTCAGCTTGCCCGTTGCGCAGAAGCTGCACGAGAGGCTGCACCCGATCTGGCTGCTGATGCAGGCTGTGAGCCGCGTCGGGGTGGGTATCAACACCCCTTCCACCACATGCCCGTCGAAGGTCTTGAACGCACACTTCACGGTGCCGTCCTCACTGCGCTGCTCTTCCACCAAGCCCAAGGGGCGGAACACGGTCCGTTCGGCCAGTTTCTCACGAAAGGCCTTGGGCAGATCGCTCATGTCGTCCCACGCCCGGGCGCGCTTCTTCCAGAGCCACTCCCAAAGCTGCTTGGCGCGGTATGGCTTCTCGCCGAGGTCCGCCACAAGGGCTTTGATCTCGTCGAGGGAAAGGTCGCGGATGTCGGTGGGCGTGGACATGGTGCGCGAAGGTACGGCTGTGCTTAGCGCCGTGCCCCCAGCACAACCTCCGCCACATGCAGGTCGAAGGGCGTGGTCACCTTGATATTCCGCTCTTCACCCTCGACAAGTTGTACTTCCACACCCAGCCGCTCCACCAAGGTGGCCTCGTCGGTGAAGGATGGATCATAGCGGAGCTCGAAAGCACGGCGTAGGAGTAGAGCCTTGAAGCACTGCGGGGTTTGCACGGTGCGCAAGCGGGAGCGGTCCACGGCTCGGGAGCCATGGTCCTGTACCTCCCGTACCGAGGAACTGATCGGCACCACCGGTATCGCTGCATCATGTGCTTCCGCAGCCGCGAAACAACGTGCGATCAATTCGCTGCTCACCAGAGGACGCACACCATCATGGACGGCCACCAGTCCTTCGTGGGTCACGGCCTTCAAGCCTTCCAGTGTGCTGTGGAAACGCTCTGCACCGCCATTTACAAGCGTGTGCGGAATGGTGAATTGGTGCTCCGCGCACAGTTCCTTCCAAGTGGAATGGTGGTCCTGCGGCAGCACCACGATCAACTGCATGGTGGCATCGAAGCGTTGGAAAGCCTCGATCGTCCACATCAGCAGCGGACGGCCCTTCAGCAGCAGGAATTGCTTGGGCACTATTGCGCCCATACGCTTGCCCGAGCCGCCTGCTACGATGATGGTGCTGCGTTGCATGGCGACGAAGTTCGGTGAAAGGGTGCTAAAGAGAGAGGGTGCAAAGGTCCCCGACCCTTGCACCCCCCAATTGTATTGTTAGTCCGAGCGAAGTCGAGGACTCAGATGATCAGCATCGCATCCCCATAGCTGAAGAAGCGGTACTTGTCCTTGATGGCCACCTTGTAAGCGTTCCACACGTGCTCGTAGCCGCCGAAGGCCGCCACCTGCATCAGCAGGGTGCTTTCGGGCATGTGGAAGTTGGTGATCATGCTGTCGGCGATGCTGAAATCGTGGGGCGGGAAGATGAACTTGTTCGTCCACCCGTCGTAGGGCTTCATATGGTTCTCCGTGCTCACACTGCTCTCGATGGCGCGCATGGTTGTGGTGCCCACACAACACACACGCTTCTTGGTGTCCTTGGCCTTGTTCACGATGTCGCAAGCCTCGCGGGTGATGATCACCTGCTCGCTGTCCATCTTGTGTTTGGTAAGGTCCTCAACTTCCACGGGACGGAAGCTTCCCAGGCCCACGTGCAGCGTCACCGAGGCGAATTCGATGCCTTTCAGCTCCATGCGCTTCATCAGCTCTCGGCTGAAATGCAGGCCGGCCGTTGGGGCGGCCACCGCACCCTCCTCCTTGGCATAGATGGTCTGGTAGCGTTCGGCGTCGCTGGGTTCGGTCTCGCGCTTGATGTAGCGGGGTAGTGGTGTTTCGCCCAGGTCGGTGATGGCCTGTTTGAACTCCTCGTAGGTACCGTCGAAGAGGAAACGCAGCGTGCGGCCCCTGCTGGTGGTGTTGTCGATCACCTCGGCCACCAGTTCGTCGTTCTTTCCGAAATACAGCTTGTTGCCGATCCGGATCTTGCGGGCCGGGTCCACGATCACATCCCACAGCAGGCTGTCGCGGTTCAGTTCGCGCAGCATGAACACCTCGATCTTGGCGCCGGTCTTCTCCTTGTTGCCCCACATGCGGGCCGGAAAAACCTTGGTGTTGTTGAGGATGAAGGTGTCGCCTTCATCGAAATAGTCCAGGACGTTCTTGAACTTCTTGTGTTCGATCTTGCCCGTCTTGCGGTCGAGCACCATGAGCTTGCTCCCGTCGCGATCCTTGGTGGGGTAAAGGGCGATCTGTTCCTTGGGAAGGTCGAACTTGAAGGATGTGAGTTTCATGGAAAGTTGTTCGGGCTTACGGGCCTTGTCCGTCAAAATGGGGGGCGAAGATACTGTCGTGATGAAGCGAACATCAACGGAAGGGACACTTCTCGTGCATCCTGGTTTTCATCCCCCCATATACCGGCGTACGTCGGGTGTTTATGCCGATCGGTCGACCCGTGCTCCGGCCATGGGTCGCGCCTTACGTCCGGGCGCCCCGCTCCCGGGGTCTGTGATGCGGTGCGATCTTCTCGGACCATTCCTCGGGCGTGTGTGCATCCTCCACCCGGAATGTACCGATGCGTGTTCTGCGGAGGGCGCTCAAATGGGCACCACAGCCAAGCACCTGACCGATGTCGTTCGCCAGCGAGCGGATGTAGGTGCCCTTGCTCACATCAACGGCAAAGTCCACTTCCGCACCCCGGATGCCGGTCACCTCCAAATGGCTTATCAGGACTTTCACCTCGGGCAGCTCCACCAAGTGCGCCCGGTCCGCATCGCGCGCCAACCAATAGGCCCGTTCGCCCTTGAAGCGTTTCGCGGAGTGCGCTGGTGGGCGTTGCATGACCTCTCCGTGGAAGCGTCCGAAGGCCGCACGGATGGTGGCCTCGTCCAGGTGCTCCCAGGGAGCGTGCTCCACGGGTTCGGTCTCCAGGTCGTAGCTGGGGGTTACCGCGCCCAGGGTAATGGTGCCGCGGTAGCCCTTCTCCTGCCCTGTTATCAGCGGCAGCTTCTTGGTGAAGGGTCCATAGGCCAGGATCAACAATCCGGTGGCCAACGGGTCCAGCGTACCGGCGTGCCCCACTTTCACCTTGCTGCCGGCTGCGATGCGCATGGCCCCGCGCAGCTTGCCCACCACATCGAAGCTGGTCCAGGTCAAGGGTTTGTCGACCAGCACGAAGCCGCCGGTATCCGGGGTGAAGTCGAATGTGTTCTGGTCCGGTGTTCCCTCCATCACAACATCTGCATGGGCACATCCAGCAGGTAGAGCAGGATGATGACTCCACCCACCACGATGCGGTACCAGCCAAAGGCCTTGAAGCCGTTCTTGCTGAGGAAGGTGATGAAGGTGCGTATGGCCACGATGGCCACCACGAAGGCCACCACATTGCCGATGGCGAAGAGCTGCATGTGTTCGCTGGTCACTTCGCCACCGTCCTTCACGTAGTCGTAGAGGCTCTTCACCGTGGCGCCGAACATGGTGGGTACCGCCAGGAAGAAGCTGAATTCCGCAGCATGTGTGCGGCTAAGTCCCTGTGTTAGGCCGCCGATGATGGTGGATGCCGACCGGGAAACGCCGGGCACCATGGCCAGGCACTGCCACACGCCGATGGTGAAGGCCTGCTGGTAGGTCATGGGCCTGGCGTCCTCCTCTTTCCCCCCAGGGGTCCATTTGTCGATGAACAGGAAGACGATACCCCCCACGAACAGCATCACGCCCACGACCACGATATTCTCCAGGAGCAGGTCGATCAGGTCCTTCAGCAACAAGCCCGCGATCACCGCTGGGATGAAGGCCACCAGCAACTTGTAGTAGAAATCGAAGCTCTGGAAAAAGCGTTTCCAATAGAGCACGATCACGGACAGGATGGCCCCGAACTGGATGGCCACGGTGAAGAGCTTCACGAAGTCCTCCTCCTGGATGCCCATGATCGTGGAGCCGATGATCATGTGCCCCGTGCTGCTTATGGGCAGGAATTCGGTGATACCCTCGATGATCGCGAGGATGATCGCATGCAGTACCGTCATTGTGCCGCCTCGTCGTCCCGCGTCCGCTTCAGGATGGCGTACACGATGAACAGGTAACCCGCCAGGGTCACGATCGGCGCCACGGTGATGCGGCGCGGATGGAAGATGGATCCCTCATCGAATACGTTGGGGTCGCCGCTGCCTCCTCCGCTCATGAGGATGAATCCCACAGCGACCACGGCCAGGCCGATGCCGAAGAGCTTGTAGTTCGTTGCCGTGAACGGCATGTCGTTCCAGTTCGAGTTCTTGGCCATGTTGGTCAGGGGGTCAGCTCCAGTGGAGGTCCTCGGAATTCATGCGAAGGTAGCGGCCCACAGCGAACCAGGTGGACAGCAGGGCGATCAGCAGGCCCAGCACCAGCACGGCTCCGAAAAGCAGGGCCAGGGTGGGCATATCGGTGAAGGCCAGCACATCGGGCATGTAGCGCTTCACCAGCTGCAGCAGTCCGGCAAGCAGGCCCACCGCGAGCAGTGCGCCGATGATGCCCTGCCAGAAGCTCTGCCCCAGGAAGGGTTTCTTGATGAACCACTGCGTGGCACCCACCAGGTGCATGGTGCGGATCAGGAAGCGCTTGCTGTAGATGGCCAGGCGGATGGTGTTGTTGATGAGCGCGATGGCGATGATGAGCAACAAGGCCGTGAAGCCCAACACCACCAGGGTGAGCTTGCCCATGTTCGCATCGATGTTCTCCACCACAGCGGCGTTGTAGGCCACCTCCTGCACGCGGCTGTCCTGCTTCAGGTGTGCCACGATCCAGTCCAGGCTATCGGGCTGTGCGTAGGCCGCGGACAGGTTCAGCTCCACCGAAGGGAGGAGCGGGTTGTTGCCAAGGACCCCGAGGAAATCCTCGCCGAGGTCCTGCTTCAGGAGTTCGGCCGCCTCGTCGGAGGTCACGTAGCGGGTCTCCTTGGTGAAGGGCTCGGTATCCAATTCCTTGCGGAATTGCATGATGTCCACCTCCTTCAGGTCGCGCTTCAGGAACAGTTCCACGCGCACGTTCTCGCGGAAATAGCGCTCCAAGGCCTGCGCGTTCAGCACCAGGAACCCCAGTACGCCCAACATGAACAGCACCAGTCCGATGCCGATGATGGTACTCACGCTGGCCGTGCGCGTGCGCGCTTTGTAAAGGCGGTCCACTCCCATGGCTGGCAAATGTAATCGGGGCAGGCCCAGCCCGCCCGCTACATTTGCCGCCAGTATCAACGGACCATGCAGTACGAGCACAAGCAGATCGAGGACAAGTGGCAGCAGGAATGGCGCAAGCGCGGCACCTATATAGTGGGAGAGGACCCCGCGAAGCCCAAGTTCTACGCTCTCGACATGTTCCCCTATCCAAGCGGTGCTGGTCTGCACGTGGGGCACCCGCTCGGCTACATCGCCAGCGACATCGTGGCGCGCTTCAAGCGGCACAGCGGCTTCAACGTGCTGCACCCCATGGGCTACGACAGTTTCGGCCTGCCCGCCGAGCAGTATGCCATCCAGACCGGCCAGCACCCCGCCAAGACCACCGAGATCAACCTGGCCCGCTACCGCGAGCAGCTCGATCGCATCGGCTTCAGTTTCGATTGGAGCCGCGAGGTGCGCACCAGCGATCCCGCCTATTACAAATGGACGCAGTGGATCTTCCTCCAGCTCTTCGACAGCTGGTACGACCCGAAGCAGGACAAGGCGCGCCCGATCGGGGAGTTGATCGCCCGTTTCGAGGCCCAGGGTTGCACCGGCCAGGACGCCAGCGTGCTCACCGGCGATGTGGAGGAGTTCGTGGGCGAGTTCACCGCGGAGGAGTGGAAGGCCTTCGATGAGCGCACCAAACAGCTGGTGCTGCAGTACTTCCGCCTGGCCTACCTCAGCGATGCCTGGGTGAACTGGTGCCCGGCCTTGGGTACCGTGCTCGCCAACGATGAGGTGAAGGACGGTGTGAGCGAGCGCGGCGGCCACCCGGTGGAACGCAAGAAGATGCGGCAATGGAGCATGCGCATCACGGCCTACGCACAGCGTTTGCTGGACGGACTGGATGCGCTTGACTGGAGTACTTCCCTGAAGGAGGCCCAGCGCAATTGGATCGGCAGGAGCGAGGGGGCCAGTGTGCGCTTTGCCGTTGGCGATGACTTCGTAGAGGTCTTCACCACGCGCCCGGACACCCTGTTCGGCGTGTCCTTCCTCACCCTCGCACCAGAGCACGTGCTGGTCTCGAAGTTCACCACCGAAGAACGCCGTGCCGAGGTGGAGGCCTATGTGAAGACCGCCAGCAACCGCAGCGAACGTGATCGCCAGGCCGAGGTGGACAAGGTGAGCGGTGTGTTCACCGGCAGCTACGCCAAGCATCCGTTCACCGGCGCCGATGTGCCCATCTGGGTGGGCGACTATGTACTCGCCGGCTATGGCACCGGCGCCGTCATGGCCGTGCCCGGCGGCGATCAGCGCGACTGGCGCTTCGCGAAGCATTTCGGGCTGCCGATCATCGCGGTGACCGAAGGTGCCGACATCGAGAAGGAGGCCGACGAACGCAAGGACGCCATCATTTGCAGTGAGGGCTTCCTGAAGGGCATGAAAGTGCCGCAGGCGATCACGCGTGCCATCCAGGAGTTGGAGGAACTGAACGCCGGCGAAGGCCGCATCAACTTCCGCCTGCGCGATGCTGCCTTTGGTCGCCAACGCTACTGGGGCGAGCCGATCCCGATCTACTACAAGGACGGTATCCCGTATCCGCTGCCGGAAAGTGCGCTGCCCTTGGTGCTGCCCGAGGTGGACAAGTTCCTGCCCACCGAGGATGGCGAACCACCTTTGGCCCGTGCCAAGAACTGGAGCTATGAAGGTTGTCCGTTGGAGACCACGACCATGCCCGGTTGGGCCGGCAGCAGCTGGTACTTTCTGCGCTACATGGATCCGCACAACGAAGGCCGCTTCGCATCACCGGAAGCGATCCAGTATTGGGGCCAGATCGATCTGTACATGGGCGGCAGCGAGCACGCCACCGGCCACCTGCTCTACTTCCGCTTCTGGACCAAGTTCCTCCATGATCGTGGCTGGCTGCCTTTTGATGAGCCCGCGAAGAAGCTGGTGAACCAGGGGATGATCCAGGGGGTGTCGGCGATCGCGACAAGAAGTAAATTCCAAGGGGAGCCTGGCAGTGACGCTCTATATGCTCGATTGAAGGACGGTAGACAGCTTTGGTTCAATCTGCCCACTCACGATTTCGGCCCTATCTATATCAGCTTTGATTTGATACACGATCTGGCGATGAACACCGCTTCATTTGTCAACGAGGAGGACTTTTCCAGTATTCCGCTTGAAGTGAAGTTCGTGACCGGGGATGCAGTCGACATTGCGAGAATGGTGGAAGCGGAGACAAGGGACTTTGTTGCTAACGGAGTCTATCTGTGCAGGAATGGGTACTTCTTGCACGGTGAGCCATGTCGGTTCTCAAATAATGAAGAGTTAATGCTCGACGGACCGATTGAGTTCAAGGTTGAGGCCTTGGTCGAGAAGATGTCCAAGTCGAAGTTCAACGTGGTGAACCCCGACGACATCATCGCCAAGAACGGCGCCGACACCCTGCGCCTCTACGAGATGTTCCTGGGTCCCTTGGAGCAGAGCAAGCCCTGGGACACCAACGGCATCGAGGGCACCTTCCGTTTCCTGCGCAAATTCTGGAATCTGTTCCATCAAGGGGGTGCGGGTGCGACCAACGCACAAGGTGCGTCGGATGCACCCGTAGCGTCGACCCATTGGGTCGACCTACCCACCGTTACCGATGACCCACCCAGCAAGGCGGAATTGAAAGTGTTGCACGCCACCCTGAAGAAGGTCACCGAGGACATCGAAAAAATGTCCTTCAACACCAGCGTCGCGCAATTCATGATCGCGGCCAACGAACTGGGCGCGCTGAAGTGCAATAAGCGCGCGGTGCTGGAGCCGCTGGTGATCGCCTTGGCGCCCTTTGCGCCGCACATCGCCGAGGAGTTGTGGGAGAAGCTGGGCCATGCTGACAGTGTGACCGGGGCGCTTTGGCCCCAGTGGGATGCGAAGCACCTGGTGGAGGACAACTTCAGCTACCCCATCAGCTTCAATGGCAAGACCCGCCTGATGCTGGAGTTCCCGATAGCGTTGAGCAAGGAGGAGGTGGAAGCGCAAGTGCTCGCCAACCCCGAAGTGCAGGCCAAGCTGGAGGGCAAGGCCCCCAAGAAGGTGATCGTGGTGCCCAAGCGCATCGTCAATATCGTGGTGTGATGGGTGCTTGGAGTGGGGTTCCGCTCAAGTTGTTGGGTGATCGGCACAGCGCTTGCCAGTGGAGGGGCATGACACGCAAGTCCACCCTCATCCTGTGCGGCCTTGGCCTCATCACGCTGGGCTTCGCACAAAGCGATCGTGCGGCCGAGGTGAGTACCTCCGGTCCTACTTCCTCGGAGAGCTCGGTCGTTCATCCGCTGCGCACCATTACGCACAACGCCTTCAGGCCGGGCGAAAAGCTCACCTACGTGGTACACTATGGCTGGCTCAATGCCGGCGAGGCCATCGTGGAACTGAAGGAACACACCCGCACCATCCAAGGTCGGCCCGTGTGGCAGGCCGTGGGCACGGGGCGCAGCCTGGGCGCCTTCAACACCTTTTACAAGGTGGACGACCACCTCGGCAGCTACATCGATGCGCAGGGCGTGTTCCCCTGGGTCTTCAGCCGCAGCGTTAGTGAGGGGGGGTACGAGTTCACCCAGGACTATGCGTACCACCAACATAAGCGCGAGGTGAAGACCCAGCGCGAGAAGACCCACGAGGTTCCTCCCAGTGTGCAGGACATGCTCAGCGCCTTCTACTATGCCCGCACCATCGACTACACCCACGGCAAGCCCGGTGATGTGTACACGATCGACTGCTTCATCGACGATGAGCTCTGGCCTTTGCGCATGCGTTATCTGGGCAAGGAGACCATCAAGCTCCGCAACGGCACGTACAAGTGCCTGAAGTTCCAGCCCGTGGTGCAGGAGGGCCGCATCTTCAAGGGGAACGACGACCTGAATGTGTGGGTCACCGATGATGGCAACCGCATACCGGTATTGGTGCAAGCCAAGGTGCTGGTGGGTTCCATCAAGATGCAGCTCACGGACTACGAAGGCCTGGTCCATCCCATCGCCAGGCAGTAAGGGTTTTCCCATCCTCTTTCGTTGAAAGTTCATCCCTGGCCCCTTGCGATCGCAAGGGGCCAGGTGTTTTCTTGCCGTCCCATGAGGAGGATGAGCAAGAAGGTGTTGTGGATCGTGGCGGTTGTGGTGGCCTTGCCGCTGCTTTACCTGTTCGCTGGTGTTGACCTGAAGCCGCACGAGGAATACGTGGAGGAACAGGTCGAGGAGGCGCTGCCGGACAGCATTCCCCTGCCGCCGAGCGAGTATGGCATACCCATGAGCGGATTCGTACTGGAGCAAGGCACGGTGAGGTCCGGCGCCACCTTCGGGCAGCTGCTGGGTGGGCACGGGGTGCCCATGAGCACCGTGCATGCCTTGGTAGAGCTGGCCATGCCCCACTTCGATGTGCGCCGGATGCGCAGCGGTCATCCGTTCGCATTCATCTTCGCCGATGATACCGACCGTGTTCCCGCCTACTTCGTGTACGAGGCGGACGCCGTGGAATATGTGGTGTTCGGTCTGGGCGACAGCCTGTCGGTGCGCACCGGTCACCGGCCCATAGCGACACGGGAGAAGAGCGTATCCGTGGATGTCACAGGAGCGTTGTACAACGACCTGGCCCGGGCTGGTGCCGACCCCTTGCTGGCACTCACCCTATCCGAGATCTTTGCTTGGACCGTGGATTTCCACCGGATCCAGAAGGACGACCGCTTCACGGTATTGTACAGTGAGCAAGAGGTGGACGGAAAGCGCCACGGCAAGCCCCGTATCCATGCGGCACGCTACACCAGTGGCGGCCGCATCCGGCAGGCGTTCCACTTCACACAGGCCGGTGGAGCGCAGTTCTTCGATGAGGAAGGCAACAGCCTGCGCAAGGCCTTCCTGAAGGCCCCCTTGCAGTACAGCAGGATATCATCGGGCTACAGTGCCAGGCGCCTGCACCCCGTGCAGAAGGTTATGAAAGCGCACCTGGGCACGGACTATGCCGCGCCCTACGGGACGCCCATCCTTGCCGTGGGGGATGGTGTCGTGGAAAAGGCCGGGCGTACCGGAGGCAACGGCAACTATGTGAAGATCCGCCACAACGGCACGTATAGCACGCAGTACCTGCATATGCGTAAGATCCTGGTGAAGCAGGGGGCCCAGGTGCAGCAGGGCGATGTGATCGGCGAAGTGGGCAGCACCGGACTGGCCACCGGGCCGCACGTCTGTTTCCGCTTCTGGAAGAACGGTGTGCAGGTGGACCACCGCCGCGAGGAGTTCCCCAGCGCTGAGCCCGTGACAGAGCAAGAACGGGAGCGCTTCATGGGCGTTCGCGACAGCCTAGCGGCCAGGCTGGACGAGACCGAGCTGGCCTTGGTGGAGTCGCGGCTTGTCAACTTCTGATGCCCGCGAGACGCACGATGGCAGCGTAGCTGTGCGTGCCTCCTTGCTGGTCAGCGGTGGCGTTCAGCAAGGCCTTGGCAAGCGTGTCGTGCGGCATGGGCTTGTAACGGGCCGGCAGGAGCGGAGCGAAGAATTTGCCCAAGGCGATGCCGATGCGTTCTCCGATCCGCTGTTCTTGTCGAGGTCCAGTAAGGATGGAGGGTTGGAAGATGTGCAACACGGGGAGCGCCAGACCCTTCAAGGCCTCCTCCATTTCGCCCTTTACCCGGTTGTAGAACACACTGGATGACTTATCGGCGCCAATGGCGCTGACCACACAGAACACCGGCACGCCCTGCGCCTTGGCCCAGCGCCCCAGGCCCACCACAAGATCCTTGTCCACATGGATGAACTTCTGCTGGTCGCCACCCACGTTCTTGATGGTGGTGCCCAGGCAGCAGAGCACAGCGTCAACGTGCTGGGGCTTCAAGGCCGAGAGCAGGTCCTCTCCGATCCACTGCTGCAACTTGGGGTGCTGCACGGTCAGGGGTCTGCGTGAAAGCGCGACCACCTGTGTGAACCGCGTGTCGCTCAGCGCCAAGTGCAATGCGGTGCTGCCGATAAGCCCGGTGGGGCCTGCAATGAGTATGGAGCTGGACATGTCCGAAAGTTACGTCCGTAATTAGGTTTATATAATAAACTGATTTATGTTTGTCGAGCAATCCCCACATCACCATGGACAACACACTCACCCCCGAACAAAGTCTACGCCTTATCGACGAGACCATCCGCGAGGCCAAGCGCAGTTTCCAGAAGGTCCATTTCTACTTCCTCCTATGGGGCGTTCTTTTCGCCACGGCAGGCATCGTCTCCTTCATATTGATGCAGATCGGCACACCCTTGTATTGGGGCGTCTGGCCAGTGATGGGCATCATAGGCGGCATAGTGGCCGGTGTATACGGATCACGGCAAGGGCGGAAACAAGGAGCCACCACAACGATGGATCGGGTCCACAAGTGGCTATGGACCGCGAACACCATCACCATCATCCTATTGCTGGTTGGGCTGGTCACGCGCGGCGTGGACCCCAACCCGTACATCCTCGTTCTCGTGGGTATGCCCACCTTCATTTCGGGTGCGCTCATGCGTTTCCTGCCGCTCATGCTGGGTGGCATCCTGTTCTGGGCCATCGGCCTTACATCCTTCTTTGTGTTGCAGGAATACAGTTCACTGGTATTCAGCGGAGCCATCGTGCTGGGCTACATCGTTCCCGGACTGCTCCTGAAAAACGAGGAGAATGGCCTTCGCACCGCTTGACCCCCTTCTCCACAACCAGCTTCGGCTCGCCATCATGAGCGTGTTGGTCACCGTGGACGAGGGCGACTTCAACTTCCTGCTGGAGAAGACCGGTGCCACGCGCGGCAACCTAAGTGTGCAGATCAGCAAGCTGAAGGAGGCCGGCTACATCAGTGTGGACAAAAGCTTCAAGGACAACTACCCCAACACCAACTGCGCGATCACCTACCACGGGATCCGGGCGTTCGAGGCTTATGTAGCGGCCATCAAACAGTACCTCGGAAACTGAAGCACGTTACCTTCACTGCCCAAGCCGAACCACGATGACCATGACCCGGATCGCGCTACTGCTCATGACCGTCCTGCTGGTGCAGGGTTGTTCCAAGGAGGATGACCCCTATGTCCCGGCACCTCCTACCGGAGGTGCACAGGATGACCCCTTCGATGGTGCTTTGGGCGGTCCTGTGGGTGTTCGCATGACCTTCGATACGTCCGATGTGCTGATACTGGAGCAAGGTGCGGTGCTGGCCTACAACGCGGTTAACGGGCAGACGAACGATCCGCCTGCCTTGTCCTACCGGTATTACCTGGCCGGCATGTACGATGCCGACGCCAAGGAAGCGGCCTTTGCGGCTACGATGGGTTCGCTCTATTTCGAGGCGCCCCAGGTGTTGCCCGATGCCTTTGCCACGTTCTTCGCTCCCGGGCCCAGGGCGTATGGTCCGGCTACGTTGGGTTTGGATGGTGTGGAACTGGAATACCGCGATGCGGATGGTCGCCGCTGGTCGACACAATGCGGCACCACCCTCCAGCCGGGGTCCGAGTTCCTGGTCACCGCGGTGCTTCCCGGCTTCGATGGATTTGGTCAGAAGATGAAGGTGGCCGCGGCCTTCACCTGTACCTTCTACGATTGCCAGACCGGTGCGTCGCAGTTGGTGCAGGATGGCGTTCTGGTGCTGGACTTCAGGGATTTCTGAGCCGAAGGGTGGCGGTCGACCATGGCATTATCGGCCCGGTCGAAGAAGTGGGAGGATTGGTCGAAATTCCGGAACCCTCCCTCATGGTCGGCGTAGATGGTCCCCAACACCATTGATCCACAGCAACCATGGCAACGAAGTATCACACCCTGTACCAAGCGGCGATCATCGTTCTTGCGATCATCGCCCTGTCGCGTCCCCAGCCCACCGAGGACACCGCCGCCGCACCTGGAACGGAACAGCGCGGAGAGTTCCATGCGGCCAACAGCATCGCGCCTTGATCCAAGGCCGGTCCCCAACACGATCCCCCACATACAACACTGCCCCAGCGGCCGCACTCTTACCGGTGCGGCCGTTGCGCATCCAGCCCTATCGTTTGATGAACACGTAGCCGCCGAGTTCGGCGCCCCAAGCTTGTTCCCCGGCAGCGTTCCAACCCCGGTCCCAGCTCACCATGCGGTCCTTGGTCAACACCACTTCACTGGTGGTGTACACGGCACCTTGACGGGTGCTGGGGCATTCTTGGTCCTTGGTGCTTCCCACATAGAGACCACCACGGCGGTGCAACGTTATGGTGCAGCCTTCCAAGGCGTCCAAGGAATCGGGGGAAAGCAATGCGAAGCGTGTGGGGTCGGTATAGCCCCCGTACCACTCGGCCCCATTGCGTATGGTGAGGATGGCACTGGTAAAGGTGCTATCGTCCAGCTGCTTCAGGTGGTAGATCCGCTGGCGGTAGGGCTTGGCCTTGCTGTCGGCCACGGCTTGCTCCACGTATAGCCACGCGCCATCGCGGTGCTTGGGCCAGATGCGCACCATCTCCAGTTCGATCTCGAAGTAGCTGCTATCAGCTTTGGACTGCTCGGCACTGGTGTAGGACCCGACCATGGTGTAGGCCAGTTGCTCCAAGGCGCGGGTTCGCTGGGCGGTGGCAGCGGTGTACTGTCCGAGCAGGAAAAGGAAGAGCAGGATGCGGATCATGGTGGGAAGTTAATCCTCCACATCCACCCACATCCCATGCTCCTTGATCAAACCGATCAGCTCATCCACGGCACGTTCGCTGGGCACGTTGCGCTTCACCACCTCCTTCTCGCGGTACAGGGTGATCACGCCTGGGCCGGTACCCACGTAGCCGAAGTCCGCATCGGCCATCTCGCCCGGGCCGTTCACGATGCAGCCCATGATGCCGATCTTGACGCCTTTCAAGTGGCTGGTGCGTGAGCGGATCCTGGCCGTGGTCTCCTGCAGGTCGAAGAGCGTGCGTCCGCAACTGGGGCAGCTGATGTATTCGGTCTTGCTGGTGCGCGTGCGTGTGGCTTGCAGGATGCCGAAGGCGGTGCGACAGACCAGATCTTCTCGGCCGCCGTCTTCGTCCGCGAGGAAGATGCCATCACCGAAACCATCGAGGAACAAGGGACCCATGTCGGTGCTGCTGTGCAGGACCAGATCGTCCTTGTTGATGTTGCCGTACGCACGACCGACGATCACCGGCGTTTCGCAGCCCTGTTCCAGCAGGCTGAAGAACAGGCGCCGCTGCTCGGCCATGCCGTGTGCGTTGTAGGTGTCGATCAGTAGGACGGCCGTGGGATCGCTCTTCAGCTTGGTGATGAAACGGTCGTCCAGATCAGGGAGTGTGGCGTAGATGATGTTCAGCTTCGGATGCAGTTCCGCACCAACGAGGTAGTCCTTCTTCTGGACGAAGGGATAGTGCCGAGGCTTCTCCTTGTTGGCCAGCCACACGGCATGCTCCTGCACGATACCCAGTGTTCCGGGGATCTCGAAGTCGATCGTGTTCTTGCCAATGAAAGCGTAGTCGCAGGCTTGGTCGGTGATGTTCCACTTGTCCAAGGGTACGCTGTAGCGGTAGCCCCATGCGAAGAGCGTGGCGGGGGTGATCTTCTCCTTATTGCTCAGGTCGGCCATCACAACAGGCACATGGCGGGCGCCAATGTTGAGCACTTCGTGGGTGTGGCGGCGCTGGTGTGTAAACGGATCCACGGGCACAGAGTCAACCGCTTGGATGGGCGCATGGCCACGTCGATCCTTGTAGCGGTCCACCAAGGCACGTGCAACGGGGATCTCGAACTCAGGGTCTTCGGTAAGGCTAACACGCACGGTGTCGCCGATGCCATCCTCAAGCAAGGCGCCGATGCCCGCCGCGCTCTTCACACGACCGTCCTCACCATCGCCGGCCTCGGTCACTCCCAGGTGCAGCGGGTAGTCCCAGCCCTCGGCCATCATGCGGTGTACGAGCAGGCGGTAGGCCTGCACCATCACCTGCACGTTGCTGGCCTTCATGCTCAGCACGATCTCATGGTAGTTCTCGTCGCGGCAGATCCGCAGGAACTCGAAGGCGCTCTCCACCATGCCCTGCGGGGTGTCGCCGTAGCGGTTCAGGATGCGGTCGCTGAGGCTGCCATGGTTGGTGCCGATGCGCATCGCCGTGCCGTGCTCCTTGCAGATCTTCACCAATGGCGTGAAGCGTTCGCGGATGCGTTCCAGCTCGGCCTCGTACTGGTCGTCGGTGTACTCGCGGACATCGAACTTCTTCTTGTCGGCGTAGTTCCCGGGGTTCACGCGCACCTTCTCCACGATGCGGGCTGCCACTTCCGCGGCGTTCGGCGTGAAATGGATGTCCGCCACCAGTGGCGCACTGAAGCCCGCCGCCCGTATCTGCTTCTTGATCTCGGCCAGGTTCTCCGCGTCCTTCTTGCTGGGGGCGGTGATGCGCACCAACTCGCAGCCGGCTTCGATCATGCGGATGCTCTGGGCCACGGTACCCGCGGTGTCCATCGTATCCGTAGTGGTCATGCTCTGCACCCGGATCGGGTTGTCGCCGCCGATGCCGATATCGCCGATGCGCACCGCGCGCGTTTTCCAGCGTTCGTAGTGCGTAAGGCTGGGGCAATAGACCCAAGG
>CAYQMC010000017.1:0-27237 GCA_964418285.1 uncultured Chryseobacterium sp. | reverse complement strand
ACCCCAAAAGAAAAGGCCGGTCCTTTCGGACCGGCCTTCCCAACTCAAGGTATCGGGTGGCCTTAGGCCTTCGTTACGTTGATCGCGTTGAGACCCTTCGGGGTCTCTTCGACTTCGTAGTTGACCTTGTCGCCTTCCCAGAGGGCTTCGCGAGTTCCGGTCTTGTGTACGAAGACGTCTTTTCCACCCGCATCAGGGGTGATGAATCCGAAGCCCTTCTCACTGTTGAAGAACTTGATGGTACCACTTGCCATTGTACTGATTGGTATTGATGAGGGCGCAAGGTAGGACCGTTTTACGTAGCTCCCGACACGTGGTCGGAAATAATGGCCGCCGTTGGGACTTGGGGTACTCGCTTGCGACTGGACCCCCATGCCTGAGGTGGGAAGGAAATGTGGCACCCGCCCTGACGCAGGGTTGGTGAAGATCTTCGTTTTATTTCCGCTATGCTCCCACCAAGCTACGGCCTTGATAAACAGAAAGTAAGCGGTTTACTGGCGTTTGTGATCGGCTTCAGAACTACAACTCCCACACCGTGCTCCGCTTCTTGAAGGGATGCTTGATCCGCTCCTTGTGCTGGAGCACGAAGGCCATGACCAGGTAGGCCACCAGATGCACACCGGCCGTGATGAAGCTGAGGTAGATGAAACTAAGGCGGACCTGCTCGGTCTTGATGTTGAGCTTATCGGCCCACCATTCACACACACCGAATGCCTGCTGTTCGAAAATGGTCTTTATGCGGTCGATCATGGGGAAGAGGCCAAATTAGCAATGCCAAACGCGCGACGGTCGATGATCACTGTGGGAACTTGACGGTGGTCCTATACAGTTGGTTGCCGATACCGCAAGATAAACAGCGGCGGGGGGTGCAATAGTTGTTCTTGAGTTCGATGAGGGCCTGACCGCGCGCGGCGTTGTCGGCCACCATGCCGAGTGCTGCCCAGGTATCAAGGAGGCCGTTCTTCTCTGCGGGCAGTTGCTCCAACAGGTGCAAGGCACGGTCCTGCCAGGCACTGCGGCCATGCAAACCACCCAAGGCGAAGAGCGCAGGCACCAGAGCGTTGATGATGAGGTGGTCCGTACCTGTGCGGCCAATGCGTTTGGGTTGTGAAGCGCTGGCCTTGTCGAATTGGTAGTGGGTGGTCCAGTAGTCGCTGGCCTGCACTTCCAAGCGTTGGCGGATGATGGCTACATCGTCCTCTTCGAGCAGATCGGAGAACGTCCCGTCGCAGCGCATAAGCAACTGGGCGAACTGGGCGATGCGCACGGTCGGGAAGTTCACCGGACGCATGCGCCCGAATTTCCAAGCGGCCACCGGGGCGGGACGCAGGCCGTGCATGCGCGCGAGCATCGCATGCTCCTGTTGCAGCTGACGCGGGTATTCGTCCACGAAATCCACTTGCAGCAGGCCGGCCTGGCCGAAGAGAAGGGCTTCGGTACGCAGGGCATCGTCGCGGTATTTCAGCAGGACCTTCAAGGGCAGCGCATGGGCGAGCATTCCGAATGGCGGGGCGTTCACCTTTAGGCCGAAGGCGCGTGCCAGCATGTGGTAGAGCGTTGCGGCGGGATCCCTCTCGAGCTGCTGGTAGAGGGCCTCCACATCCGCGGTCTTGCGCTCCAATCGTTCAATGAGCACACGCTCCAACCAGGCGCTGGTGCGCAGCGGATCGGCCTTGCGCAGGAGTTTGGCGCAGGGCACACTGCTCTGGCTGCGCATCAGTTCCAAGTGCAGTGCGATGCTTTCCGTTGAGATCCGATGGCGCAGTTCCACTGTCGGCAGGGTGTGGCCGCGCAGGGTGCGCACCTTGGCATCGTGGCTATGCACCACATGCAGCACGACGTTCTCGTAGGCGGGATCGTACTGGTGCCCGTGGGCGTTCCACGCGCTACTTCGCAGGTGAACCTCCACGGTGCCGACCCATAACTGCCCAGCGATACGCACCTGGGCACCGTCCAGGTCGGGGCCGCTATTGCATTGGATGCGGCCGGGCTTCAGCACTTCCACTTCCCGTCCATCGGTGGTGCGGAGACCATGCTGCTCGAACAAACGCTGCTCCCAGATGAACTGCAGCAGGTCCTCACCGTAAGGAAAGCCCGGCTCCAGCAAGAGGTCCGAGGAGTTTCCACACGGAACCACACGCATGGGGGATGGAGATACAGCCTCGCTACCGATAGGCGCTGGCAAGGTTGGGATCGGCTTCGTCATGGCAGATTCCGATCGACGCTTTTCCCATCAACCAGATGACGCATAAGATATCTCCTTCCTTATGGAATTCCAACTGTGGTACCCTACTTCGCTGGAACGCACCCTTCGGGCGCGACCTGTGAAGAATTCAACCACGGATACACACGCATGGTCCGATATATATATCGGACACGGATAGAAAGTCGGGCTCAGAGGTGGACCGGAATACTACTTGCCCAACTGCACGGATGTGTGCATCTGTGTGCAGCTGTGGTTCAAAAACGAGAAGCGCCGTCAGGCGCCTCCGGAGCGACCTCTCAACCCACCTCCTGCCCTGCCGAACGCTTTTCCAAGGCCCTCGCCATGACCTGTTGCAATTCCAGCGCGGCCGAGCGGGCATCGGGGATGGCATCCTGCCCTTCACTGGCGTAGAGGATGCCCCGGCTGCTGTTGATGAGCAGGCCACCATCGGCGGTCATGCCCGCATCAAGCACGGCATTCAGGTCGCCACCCTGGGCACCCACCCCGGGCACCAGGAAGAAGTGTTCGGGTACCATCGTACGCACTTCGGCCATGATCTCGGGTCGGGTGGCACCCACCACGAACATGAGTTCTTCCGCACTGCCCCACTCGGCGGTGCGTCGGATGACGGTCTCGTACAGCGGACGACCGTCCACGGATAGGAACTGGAAGTCCTCTGCACCTGCGTTGCTGGTAACGCCCAGCACGACGGCCCATTTGCCGGAGCGCCCCACGAAGGGCGTTATGCTGTCCCTGCCCATGTAGGGCGACAGGGTAACCGCATCCACGTCGAGGGTGTCGAAGAAGGCCTCGGCGTACTTGCGTGCGGTGTTGCCGATGTCACCTCGCTTGGCATCCGCGATGATGAAGCAGTCGCCCTTACTACGGATGTACGCGATGGTGGCTTCGAGATCCAACCAGCCCTCATCCCCCAGCGCTTCATAGAATGCCAGGTTGAGCTTGTAGGCCACGGCCAGATCGTGCGTCACCTCTACGATGGCCTCGTTGAAGGCGCGAACGGGATGGCTCTCCTGGCGGAAATGCTCGGGTACAAGATGGAGTTCCGTGTCGAGACCTACACAAAGCAGGCTGCGCTTGCGGCGGATGGTGGCGATGAGATCGGTGCGTGTCACGGGGGACAAAGATCAGATGATCAGAGGATCAGGTGATCAGAAAATGGAACGCGTGCTTCGATGGAGAACTGCGCAAGCCGTGAACACTATGCATTCCAAGCGCTGTTGGGAACCTGCACACCGCGCTGAGGCTGAATGGAGCACTGCCATCCCGGCTATCATGCGGCAGCACAACAAGCAAGTGCTTTCTTCCACAGCGATCATCCGATCATCTCATTTTCGGACCATCCGATCCCTCTCATATCCCCGCCTCGGCTTTCAGTTTCTCCGTGCGTTCCGCCAACTGCAGGGCATCGATGATGGAACCCAGATCGCCGTTGAGCACCTCGGGCAGGTTGTGGGCGGTGAACTCGATGCGGTGGTCGGTAACGCGGCTTTGGGGGAAGTTGTAGGTGCGGATCTTGGCGCTGCGATCACCGCTGGTGACCTGGCTCTTGCGGTGAGCGGCTAAGGCTGCTTCCTGCTCGCGCACCTTGTCCTCGTACAGCCGTGTGCGCAGCATCTGCATGGCCTTCATGCGATTGCCCAACTGGTTGCGTTCGGTCTGGCACATCACCACGATGCCGGTGGGAAGGTGGGTGAGGCGCACCTTGCTTTCCACCTTGTTCACGTTCTGGCCCCCTGCACCACCGCTGCGCGCGGTCTCCATCTTCACGTCGCTCTCCTTCAGTTCCACATCGGAGTCCTCGGCCTCCGGCAACACGTTCACGGTGGCGGCACTGGTGTGAACTCGGCCGCTGGCTTCGGTCTGGGGTACACGTTGCACGCGGTGTACGCCGGCTTCGAATTTCAATACACCGTAGGCTCCTTCGCCGATCACGTTCATCACCACTTCCTTGTAGCCGCCCACGGTGCCTTCGCTAACGTCGGCAACCTCCACCTTCCAACCGCGGTCCTCGCAGTAGCGGGTGTACATCTTGTAAAGGTCGCCCGCGAAGAGGCTGGCTTCATCACCACCGGTGCCTGCGCGGATCTCCATGGTACAATTGCGTGCGTCGTTCGGGTCCTTGGGGACAAGCATCAGGCGCACCTCCTCCTCCATGGCGACGATGGCCTCCCGCAAGCGATCCCGCTCACTGCGTGCCATGTCCAGCATCTCGGGATCCTTCTCGGTGCGCAACATGGCCTCGGCGCCAGCGATGTCGTCGTGCATCTGCCTGAAACGCTGGAAGGCCGATTCGATGGGTTCCAGGTCCCGGTACATGCGGTTGAACTCCACGAACTTCTTCTGGTCGGCAATGACCGAAGGGTCGGCCAGCTGCTTGCCGATCTCCTCGCGCCTGTCATGCAGGGCGGAAAGTTTGGATAAGAGGTCGCTCATGGGTTCGCTGCTGCGCAAGTGCACAACGAGGCAGGACTCAGGTATAGGTGTATGTGCCGTTCTCACTGGTGAGCACCACTTCCTTGGCGGAAGCGGCCTCTACGCGACCCACGATCTTTGCGGCTATACCAAGGCTCTCGCTGATGGCAATGATCTCCTGGGCACGCTGTACCGGCACATAGAACTCGAGCCTGTGGCCCATGTTGAAGACCTTGTACATCTCCTGCCAGGTGGTTCCACTCATGCGTTGGATCGCAGCAAAGAGCGGCGGTGTGGGGAACAGTTCGTCCTTGATGATGCGCAGGCCTTGCACGAAATGCAGGACCTTGGTCTGCGCGCCACCGCTGCAATGCACCATGCCGTGGATATCCGAACGCATGGCCTTCAGCACCTGCTTCACGATGGGAGCATAGGTGCGGGTGGGCGAAAGCACGGCCTTGCCGAAGTCCAGCGGCGTACCCTCCAAAGGATCGGTGAGCTGCGCTTGGCCGCTGTAGACGAGGTCTTCCGGTGTGGCGGGGTCGAAGGTCTCGGGGTACTTGCTGGCCAGATACTTCGCGAAGACATCGTGGCGCGCGCTCGTAAGGCCATTGCTGCCCATGCCTGCGTTGTATGTGTCCTCGTAGTTGGCCTTTCCATCGCTGGCCAGTGCCACGATGACATCACCCGCTTGGATGCGCGCATTGTCGATGACTTCATCGCGGCGCATGCGGCACACTACGGTGCTGTCCACGATAACCGTACGCACAAGGTCCCCCACATCAGCAGTCTCACCACCGGTGCTGCGGATACCGATGCCCAAGTCACGCATGCGCTGCAGGAAGGCCTCGGTGCCCTCGATCAACGCGCGCACCACCTCGCCTGGGATCAGGCCCTTGTTCCGGCCGATGGTGCTGCTGAGCAGGATGTTGTCCGTGGCGCCCACACACAACAGGTCGTCCAGGTTCATTACGATGGCATCCTGCGCGATGCCATGCCACACGCTGGTGTCCCCGGTCTCCTTCCAATAGGCGTAAGCAAGGGAGGACTTGGTGCCGGCCCCATCGGCATGCATCACGATACAGTGCTCAGGATCGCCGGTAAGTTCATCCGCAACGACCTTGCAAAAGGCTTTGGGGAACAGGCCCTTATCCAAGGCGGCTATGGCTTTATGCACATCCTCCTTGTCGGCGGACACACCGCGTTGCACATATCGGCTGGTGCTCATGGGGCTTAAAAAGAAGAGCACCCCGATGGTTCGGGGTGCTCTTCAGTCCTCGTATTCCTCTAATTGTTGGGTGCAGGCTCGCCGGCACCCTCCTTGGGCTGGTAGTCGAAGCTCAACACACGGAACTCGGTGCGGCGGTTCTGCTGGTGGGCAGCCTCGCGCTCCTCGTTCGTCTTCATGGCTGCGATCTGCGCATCCGTGATCCGCACTTTGCGCTCTCCATAGCCTTTGGGCACCATACGCACCGGGTCGATGCCCTTCGTGACCAGATAATTCACGCAGCTTTGAGCACGGTTCTGCGAAAGCACATCGTTGCTGGCATCGCTACCACGCGTATCAGTGTGGGCCGCCAGTTCGATGATGATGGTCGGGTTGTCGATCATCGTTTGGTACAAGACCTCCAAGCTGTCCTTGCCTTCGGGCCGAAGTGCGTACTTGCCCAGATCATACTGAACTTCGGGAAGCTTGATCACCACGTCATCCGTAGCAGGCTGCAGGAAGTACTCCTTCACGAAGGTCGTGCTTTCGCTCAATCCAACGGTTGTCACCTGATCCTTCACCACCAAGTAGCCTTCCTTCTCGGCCAGGATGCTATAGCTGGTGTTCTCCTTTATGAAGCGCTCGTCCTTGCCTTTCTCCACGAAAGCGAATCCGCCATTGTCGTCGGCCAGTGCGCTGAAGTTGCTGCCATCCGTACCCACAACGCTAACCTTGGCGCCGGGAAGCGGTTGGCCCGTCAACTTGTCGTAAACAGTGCCTTGCAGTGCGAACACCATGTTCGGCATGTAGAAGCGCCAGATATCGTCCTGGCCCTTTCCTCCGGCACGGGTGCTGGAGAAGAACCCGCGGTCCTCCTCACCATCGAACACGATGGCAAAATCGTCCCACGCACTGTTGAGGGGAGCCTTCAGGTTCTCTACTTGGCCCCAGGAGTTCTCCCCTGTGGACTCAGCACGGTACATGTCCAAGCTACCCATACCAGGGCGGCCATTGCTGGAGAAGTAGAGGCTGCCATCGAAGCGGAGGAAGGGGAAGATCTCGTCCTTGGGGGTGTTCACCTCCGAACCCAGGTTCGTTGGCGAGCCCACCGGCATGCCGTCCTTGTCCAATTTCACCATATACAGATCGCGGCCGCCTTTGTGGCCAGGGCCTGCATTGCTGGCGAATACCAGTACCTCGTCGTTGGCGGAAAGGGCAGGATGGCCCACTGTTGTGGTGTCATCCTTGCCGACGTTTCCTTTCAGTGGCAACATCACCGGATCGCTGTAGTTGTTGCCCACCTTCTTGCTGACCCAGATATCGCAGCCATAGACTTTCTTCTTTTCCATGGGGCAGCGCGTGAAGTACATCAGTTTGCGCTTGGCATCGAAAATGGGGGCTCCCTCGTTACCCGGCGTGTTGATGTTGATGCCCAGCTTGGTAGGTTCGCTCCATTTCCCCAAACGGTCGCGGGTGCTGGTGAACAGGTCGCTGAAATTCTCACCGGTGATGAGGTCGGTCTCGGTTCCAGTGGCGGCCTGACGGGTGCTGCTGTATACCACGGTCTCGTTCTTCTTGTCGGCAAAGGCAGGCGAGAAATCCATCTGCTGCGAATTCAGCATCACCTCGGGATCCACGCTGTAGCGCGTTGGTGAGTCGCTCCACTTCTGCGCCATCTGGCATTCCGCGATCGACTGCTCCGCACGGATGTCGTTGGGTTTCTTCTCCTTGTAGCGGTTATAGGCGGCAATGGCCTCAGCGTACTTACCTTGTTGCTTCAGGCTTTCCCCGATGTAGAAGTAGGTGATCGGGTCGGGATATTGGGCCTTGTTCGAACGGTCGTACCATTGCTCGGCCTGCTGCATATCGCCCATGGCACGGTAGCTCTCGGCCACCTTGAAGATTAGCTCGGCCTTGGTGCTCGCCTTCTTCTCCACCGTGTAGGCCTTCTTGTAAAGCTCTATGGCGTTGAAGTAGAAGCCCTTCGAAAACGCATCATCCGCCTCCTCCGCGAACTTGCCCTGCCCGAAAGCAGCTGTAGCGAACAAAAGGGTCAGGATAGCCGTCGTGAGAATGTTCCGTGTTATCATCGGGTGCGGATGGATTGTTCCGTTTACGGTGCCGGGCGAAGATAAGCAGATCCAGCAATGCTCAAAGGTTCCGAAAATAATGTGCGGCGGGGCCTGTCCCTGTCGCTCCGAAGCCTTCCTGTCGGCCATGTCAACGCGTGAAAAGCAGTTCTCGCATCTTGGGCAAAGGCCATAGTTCATCGTCCACCACCAGCTCCAATTTGTCGCTGTTGTACCGGATCTTGTCCAAGTATGGCCGGACCACATCGCAGTATTCGATCGCGCGCGCGCGCGGGGCGGCTATCAGGTTCGCCTTCTTACGTGCCTCCACCATGGAATCCACCAAGTTCTTTATGGTGGAAACACGTTCGCTGATCTCCTCGATAAGTTCCAGCTGCACTGCGGTGGCCTTCCGGGCCTTGTCGGCCGACAGTACTTCACGTAAGCCGCGGACATTCTCGAGCAAACGGTTCTGGTAGGTGATGGCCGTTGGGATGATGTGGTTCTGCGCCAGGTCTCCCGCCACACGGCTTTCGATCTGGATCTTCAGCGTGTAGCTGTGCAGTTCTATCTCGTGCCGCGCTTCGATCTCCACCGGGCTCAACACGCTCATGGAACCGAAAAGTTCCTTTGTTTCCTTACGCTCCCACACGTCAAGCGCCCGGGGCGTATCCTTGATGTTGCTCAGCCCACGCTTGGCCGCTTCCTTCACCCATTCGTCACCGTAGCCATTGCCCTCGAAGCGGATGGGCTTACTACGCACGATAAGTTCCCGCAGCGTACGCAGGATGGCTTCATCCTTCTTTACGCCCTTGTTGATCAAGCCATCGACCTCGGCCTTGAATGTGATGAGCTGCCTGGCAACGATGGTGTTGAGCACGGTCATGGGTCCAGCACAGTTGGCACTGCTGCCCACGGCGCGGAACTCGAACTTGTTGCCGGTGAAGGCGAAGGGACTGGTACGATTGCGGTCCGTATTGTCCAGAAGAACGGGAGGAATGCGACCGATGTCGAGCTTGAGCTCGGTCTTGAGATCAGGACTCATGACCCCCTTTATGTTCTTTTCCAACTCATCCAAGAGGCGGGTGAGATGGGCGCCGATGAACACGCTGATGATCGCCGGCGGAGCTTCATTGGCACCCAAACGGTGGTCGTTGCCGGCTCCGGAAATACTGGCGCGAAGCACATCCGCATGGGCATGGATGGCGGCAATGGTGTTCACGAAGAAGGTGAGGAACAGAAGATTCTCCTTCGGGGTCTTGGCTGGCTTCAACAGATTTCGGCCGGTATTGGTGGCCAGGCTCCAGTTGTTATGCTTGCCACTGCCGTTCACCCCGGCATATGGCTTCTCGTGAAGCAGCACCCGGAAGTCGTGCTTCTGGGCGGTCTTCTCCATGATGTCCATCAGAAGGACGTTGTGGTCCACGGCAAGGTTCATTTCCTCGAAGACCGGAGCACATTCGAACTGATTGGGAGCCACCTCATTGTGACGCGTCTTCACCGGGATCCCCAGCATAAGGGACTCTGTCTCGAAGTCGCGCATGAAGGCACGGACCCGATCCGGGATGCTCCCGAAGTAATGGTCCTCCAATTGCTGGCCCTTGGCGGGGATATGACCGAAAAGCGCACGCCCGCTCATCATGATATCCGGCCTGGCCGCGAAGAGGGCTTTGTCGATGAGGAAATATTCCTGCTCCCAACCCAGGGTGGTGATGACCTTGGTGACGTCCTTGTCGAAGTACTGGCACACCGCGGTAGCCGCATCGTCGATGGCCTTGATGGCACGCAGCAAGGGCATCTTATAGTCCAGCGCTTCGCCGGTGTAGCTGATGAAGATGGTGGGAATGCACAGGGTGCGGCCGATCATGAAAGCCGGGCTGCTGGGATCCCAGGCTGTGTAACCACGGGCCTCGAAGGTGTTGCGGATGCCGCCGCTGGGGAAGCTGCTGGCATCGGGCTCCTGCTGCACCAGCATGCTGCCGTCAAAGCGCTCGATGCTACGGCCGCCGGCGATGGGCTCGAAGAAGGCATCATGCTTTTCGGCACTTAGCCCGGTAAGGGGCTGGAACCAGTGGGTGTAGTGCGTGGCGCCCTTGGTGGCGGCCCATTCCTTCATACCACTTGCCACCTGGTCCGCCAGCTTGCGTTCGATGCGGCTACCGTGGATGATGGCCTGCCGCACGGCATAGTAGGCCTCCTCAGTGAGGAACATGCGCATGGCATCCTCACCGAACACGTGCGTGCCGAAATAGTCGCTGATGCGTTGAGCAGGAGGATCCGTGAACCGGGGTTCACGCCGAAGCACATCGTCGAGTGCCTTATATCGCATTTGGGGGGTGGACATGGAAATTAGGGGGTATTTCACCCACAAAGGTATCCCAGGAATGGGGGTACACTCAAATTTTGTATCATTTCTTATAAACACCCCCCCCTTTTCTGGTCAAGAAGCTTCCGAGATGTGCACCTTGCAGGGCACCTGAGTTCCGTTCACGGCATGGAAACAAGCGCGACTGCCGTTGGAAGCAGGGATCAGCCGCGCTGCAGCACCAGCAGCATGTAGGCGATGTAGGCGGCCAGGAGCAGGAAACCCTGCCAGCGGCCAAGGTGCCTACCCAAGCGCATGAATGGGTACAAAACCAATGCTACCAGAAGCATGACCCCCAGGTCCAGGAAGAAGGACGCGTGGTCCAGCCCGATGGGAAGCACCATGGCCGACACACCGATGATACCCAACAGGTTGAAGATGTTGCTGCCGATGAGGTTGCCGATGGAGATATCGCTCTGTTTGCGGAAGGCGGCCATGAGGGAGGTGACCAACTCCGGTAGAGATGTGCCGATGGCCACCACCGTTACACCGATGAGCTGCTTGCTTACGCCAAGACCTTCCGCGATGCGGACCGCACCCTCCACGAACCAGTCGGCACCCAAGGCAAGTCCCCCAATGCCCAGCAATACGAAGAGCAGCGAACGCCAGAGCGGCGCCTTCACCTCCACGGGCTTGCTTCCCTGCTGCCCGCTGGCCTTGCGCGAAGCGCGAACCATCCACACCACATAGGCCACCAGCAGAAGGGTGAGCAAGGCGCCCTCCCCCCGCGACACGGAGTCGTCCCACAGCAGCCAGGTGAAAACCAGCGTGGAAAGCATCATCACCGGCCAATGGATCCGATAGGCGTCACGGTCCACACTGATCGGGTATACCAGTATGGCGGCACCCAGGACCAGGCTGATGTTGGCGATGTTGGAGCCCACCACGTTGCCTATGGCCACGGCACTGCTGCCCTTCATGGAGGCGAACAAGCTTACCAGCAGTTCCGGCGCGGAGGTACCGATCGAAACCACCGTAAGGCCCACCACCAAAGGGGAAATACGTGCCCGCAAGGCCAGGTCCACAGCACCGCGCACCATCACCTCAGCACCAACGATCAAAGCGATAAGTCCTCCCAGCGTCAAAAGGATATCCATGCCTTAAGCGGGCTTCTCGGTATCGGTGGGCGGCAGGCCGGATGCAGGCGGCGCGGTAGGAGGTGCCGGTGGTGTCTCGTCCAATACAGCGCGCCGCTGTTCCTCCATGGTTCGACGCACATCCTGCGTACCCCGGTGGATCTCCCGCTGCACTTCGTTGCTTGCGTCGCGCACCTGCCGCATGGTACGCCCAAGCGTACGGGCGATATCCGGGATCCCCTTGGAGCCGAAGAACAGCAGTATAAAGAGGAGGACGATGATCAACTCACCGCCGCTGATGTCGAATAGGAGCGGGAATGCCATGGGGGGCCAAAAGTAGGAAGCCCCGTGCTTCCGAATGGCGGAAGTACGGGGCTCCTTACGATGGCTTGGTGCGATCAGGCGCGGCCTTCGCGCTTGTCCTTGCCTTTGAGCAGGTCCACCACTACGGCACTGGCGATGAATACCGAAGAGTAGGTACCTACAAGGATACCGATCAACAACGCGAAGATGAAGCCCTTGATGGCCACCCCTCCAAGGATGAAGATGATCAGCAGCACCAGCAAGGTGGTGAGCGAGGTGTTCATCGTACGGCCCAACGTGGAGTTGATGGCCTTGTTGATGACCAATTCGTGGGACTCGCGCTTGTGGTCGGCCAGGTACTCACGAATACGATCGAACACGACCACGGTATCGTTGATGGAATAACCGATCACCGTAAGGATGGCTGCTATGAATGCCTCATCGATCTCCATGGAAAAGGGCATGATCTTGTACAGCAAGGAGTACAAGCCCAACATGATCAACGCATCATGCAACAGGGATATAAGACCACCCAGACCGTACTGCCAATTGCGGAAGCGCAGTGCGATATACAGGAAGATGCCCAGCAAAGCCAGCGACAGGGCTGTGATGGATGATACCTTGATGGTCTCGCTGATGGAAGCATCCACCTTGCGCGATTCCATGATCTCGTAGCCATTGTCCAACTGCTCGAGGCCTTCGTTCAAGCGATCTTCAACACGCAGATCCACTTCGGTCCCTGTCTCTTCGAAGAGGTAGTTGGTGGTGACCTTGACCTGGCGTGCTCCACCGTAGGTCTTCACGTTCGCCGTGTTCTGCACACCGGCATCGTCCACAAAGCGGGGAAGCAGCGCGTTACGCACCTCGTCCACCTGCACGTCGTTCTCGAACTTCACAACATAGGTGCGGCCTCCAGTGAAATCCACACCCCAGTTGAAACTATTGGTGAACATGGAGACCAGGCCCACGGCGATGATGGCGCCGCTGATGCCGTAGTACATCTTGCGCTTGGACATGAAGTCGTAGTTCGCGTTGGCGAACACGTCCTTGCTCCAGTTGGCCCACACGCTGAAGGTCTTTCCTTTCTCCAAACGACTGGTGATGATCAGGCGGCTCAGGAAAAGGGCAGTGAACAGCGAGGTAAGGATACCGAGACCAAGGGTGGTGGCAAAGCCTTTCACTGGACCCGAACCGAACATGTACAGGATGACAGCGGTGATAAGCGTGGTAAGGTTCGAGTCGATGATGGCCGAGAAGGCGCCCTTGTACCCAAGGTCCACAGCGGATTTCATCATCTTGCCTCCACGGAGCTCCTCCCGGATACGTTCGAAGATGAGCACGTTGGCATCCACCGCCATACCCATGGTGAGGACGATACCGGCGATACCAGGGAGCGTGAGCGCCGCCTGCAGCGAAGCCAGGGTGCCGATCAGCACGAAGAGGTTCACCAACAGCGCCAGGTCGGCCACCCAACCAGCGTGATTGTAGTACAGCACCATGTAGATCATCACCAGCATCAATGCGATGGCGAACGAGATCATGCCCCACTTGATGTTCTCCCCACCGAGCGAAGGACCAACAACGGTCTCATCGATGATGCGTGCAGGCGCTGGCAGTGCACCGGCCTTCAGGATGTTCGCAAGGTCATCGGCTTCCTGGATCTGGCGGTTCAGGTCACCCATGCCCAACGTGATGCTGGAGCGGCCACCGGCGATCTCCGATTGTACCGTAGGTGCGCTGTACACCATGTCGTCCAATACGATCGCAACGGCCTTACCAATGTTATCACCGGTCATCACTTTCCACACCTGGGCACCTTCAGCGTCCATCTGCATGGTGACCTCCACCTCGCCCTTCATGTTGAAGTCCTGGGAAGCGTTAACGATGGAACTTCCATCGAGCTTGGGCTTGCCTCCGCGCGGAATGCGCAATGCGTGCAGGTCCAGAAGCAACCCCTTGCTACCGTCGTTGAACTCCACAGGTTCCGGCTTGGCGCTCCACGCCAATTTCACATCCATCGGCAGGGACTTGCTCACCGCATCCATGGCGAGCATGGCGTTCACCGCCGCGGTATCCTTCACATCCGCACGGCCAACGCTGGAACCTTGCATCCAACCCCGCTGGGGATCGAACATGGGGCGCAACTTGATGGAGAGGGGCACGCGCTTCTCGGCTTCCACCATATCCTCTTCCATGTCCTCGGATACCTCGGCCGTATCGGCCAGGGCCGTATCCGTCATCAGTGTATCCACATCACTGGCCTCCAGTTCGGCCACATCGTCGATCGCGGTCGCCGCGGTATCCACCACAGCTGCGGTATCGGTCTGGGCCAGCTCAGGATACAGGATGGCGCTCAGAGCGGTATTGGCCTGGTCCAGGATGGGGCCTATCTCGCTATTGTCGTAGGTCTCCCAGAATTCGAGATTGGCCGTGCTCTGCAACACTTTCCGCACACGATCCTTGTCCTTTACACCGGGAAGCTCGATCTGGATACGGCCGCTGAACTGCTGCTTCTGGATACTGGGCTGGGCCACACCGAACTTGTCGATACGCGTCCGGAGGATCTGTTCGGTATTGTTCAAGGCTGCTTCAGCTTCCCTGCGCAAAGCCGCCAAGTAAGCCTCATCGTCCCCTTCCCGGTCGAACATGTCCTTGCGATCGGGGGTATAGAAGATGGCAGACAGAGGTCCGCGGCCTTCGACCTTGGCGTACTCCTCGCCGAACAGGGTGATGAAGTCGGTATCCGTGGTGCGGGCCCTCTCGCGGGCATTGGTGATGGCCGTGTTGAAGGCCGGGTCCTCACTATTATCGCTGAGGTTGACAACAAGCTCAGGGATGCTCACCTCCAAGGTGACCGCCATTCCGCCTTTCAGGTCAAGACCCAGGTTGATCTCCTTCTCCTTGCATTCGTTGTAGGAGTATCCCAGCAGGGGGTACACCTTTTCTTCTCCACGCGAACGCAGGACCGCGTTCTCGTTCTCGATGATCAGGGCTTCACGATCAATGGAGGCATCTGACGATGCCTCCATGATGGAGTCGGCACGGAGCTCTGCTTCGGCCCTTGCCTGGCGCTCGATACGGCCCGTGAAGAACGAGAAGGACAATTGATAAACGCACGCCAGCGCCAGTAGGATCGTGAATATCCAAAGCGCGCCTCTGTTCTGCATGACCGATGGGTTTTCTTAAAAGAGGCGGCAAATATAGCGTTGTTACCCTATGCGGCGCGGGCAGCCGTCGATCCCCTTGGAGACTCCCTTGCCAAAGGTGGTTCCAGTTCGGTAACAGAGCACGCTTCAGGCATACCTTTGGAGGCCTTGCAACGTCCTTCTCGATACAAGGGGCTTTGCCTTGGGCGACAACTTGCGCATATACCTCAAGCCCATACCATTTTGCGACTCCAACCAACCATACTCTTTTCCGCCACCCTTTGGTTTACTTTTCCGTTGAGCGGCTCCTGCCAATGGGACCTCTTTTACGAGGGCTCCATTCCAGTTGTGCGCGACGGCAGCACGCTGGACATGGGCTTCGGAGGTGGTCTCAATTTCGTTCAGATCAGTCCCATCGACCTGAACGGTGACGGAATGGAGGACCTTTTCCTTTTCGACCGCAGCGGTAACACCTTCACCACGCTACTGAACAACGGATCGGGTGGGCCAGACGCCTATAGGGTGACTCGGGCGTACGATCGGGTGTGGCCACTCTATGAACTGAAGGGCTGGGCACTCTTGCGGGACTATGATTGCGACGGGCTTGCCGACATCTTCAGCTACTCGCAGGCTGGCTTCGCTGTCTATCGGAATGTGAGCGATGGTGCTGATCTGGCCTTCGAGCTCATCACGATCCAAGCCACTTCGGACTACATCTCCACAGGAGGAGCATCCGTGGTCACCAACCTGTTCATCTCCCAAGAGGATATCCCTGCCATAGGCGATATCGATGGTGATGGTGATCTGGACATCATCACCTTCAGCCTGCTGGGCACTTTCGTGGAGTACCACAAGAACCTGAGCATGGAGACCTACGGCTCTTGCGATAGCCTCAAATACGAAGTGCGCAACCGCTGTTGGGGCTTCTTCTCGGAGAACTTCAGCACCAATTCGGTGACCCTGGACGCGCCTTGCACGTTCAATGTTCCGAACCCGGAGATCGGCGTGGTGCCAGATGCAACGGGCACCGCGAAGAATGACGAACGCGCCCATTCAGGAAGTGCGTTGACCACTTTGGACCTGAACGGGGACGGGGTAAGTGAACTGCTGGTGGGCGATATCGGATTCAACAATGTAGTGGCCTTGTACAATGGAGGTACCGTGGACCTGGCCCAAATGGTGGAAGCGGATACGCTTTTTCCGAGCTATGATGTGCCTGTGGACCTCGCCTTGTTCCCTGCCGGGTTCCATGTGGATATCGATGGTGATGGGAATCGAGATCTGGTGGTGAGCCCGAACGCCCAATCCTTGGCCCAGAACGCCAAGAGCATGTGGTTCTATCGGAACACCGGCACCGATGATGTCCCGGTATTCCAGTTGGAGCAGGAGGACCTCTTCCAGGACCAGATGCTGGACTTTGGTGAAGGGGCCTATCCGGTCGCATTCGACCACGACGGGGATGGTCTCATGGACCTGCTTGTGGCCAACAGCGGATACTATCAATCGAATGGTCCGTATCTGGGCAAAGTTGCACTGCTGCGCAATACCGGAACTGCCAATGCTCCTGCCTTTGAACTGATCACGGACGACTACATGGATCTTTCCACCAGCGGCATCGGGCAGGCCATGTACCCTGCCTTCGGGGATCTGGATGGCGATGGGGACATGGACATGCTTGTAGGAGACCTACAGGGGCGCCTACATTTCTTCCGGAATACCGCCACAGGTCCCGTAGCCCAATTCCAATTGATCCAACCCAACCTACTGGATGCCACTGGAGAGATCCTGGATGTCGGACAATTCGCAACACCGGAGCTCGTCGACTTGGACGGGGATGGCCTGCTGGATCTGATCATCGGCGAGCGCAACGGCAACCTGAACCATTACCGGAACACCGGGACATCGACAAACCCTGATTGGACCCTGATCAGCGAGGACCTGGGTGGGGTGAATACGGCCGAATGGTGGAACATCACCGGGCATTCCGTGCCGGTACTGTTCACCAACACGGCCGGCGATAAAGAGATGCTGCTCGGCTCCGAGGCGGGTTGGTTGTACCACTACGGCGACATCGATGGAAACATCGATGGGACATGGACCTTGTTGGACAGCACCTTCATGGACGTGCGCGAAGGCATTCGCACCGGCCTCTGTCTGTATGACTTCACCGGAGATGGTGGACTGGACCTGATCATCGGCAACTACCGTGGTGGCCTTTCCTTCTGGCGCAGCGACGAAGTTTCCAGTGTGGGCCCGAACGAACTGGTCACCCTGTCGGACTTCCGCATGCAGCCGAACCCGGCCGATGACCACGTGGAACTGGTGCTGCCACGACAACCATTGCGAGGCAGTTTTTGGGTGGTGCGCAATAGCTTGGGCCAGGAGGTCCTGCGTTTGCAGGCCGCTGATGAGCGCATGATACTACCTACGGACAAACTTTCCGACGGCATCCACCTCGTGCGTTTGGAAGGGACATCCACCACAGCGACGCAACGCTTGGTGGTGGTGCGCAATGAACGATGACGGGAGAACTCGCTCAAACGATAAGAGGCGCCTTGTGGGGCGCCTCTTATCGTTGATAGGGATGGTTGGACCGACCGTCCGATCAGGCGGTAACGCCCTTGTTCATGTTGTCCAACACGTCCATCACTTCCTTTACGGCCTTGGCGCTTGCGGTCACAAGCTCCATCTCTTCGGCGTTCAATTGGAGTTCGATGATACGCTCAACACCGTTGCGGCCCAGTACCACAGGGGCACCCATGAAGATGCCATCCAAACCGTATTCACCGGACAGCAAAACGCAACAGGGGAAGATCCGCTTCTGGTCGCGAACGATCGCCTCCACCATTTGCGCTGCTGCTGTACCAGGGGCATACCAAGCGCTGGTGCCCAAAAGGTTCACGATCTCTCCACCGCCTTTCTTCGCGCGTTCGATAATGGCGTCCAACTCCTCCTTTCCGATCAGTTCGGTCACCGGTATGCCACCCACAGTAGTGTAGCGGGGCAAGGGCACCATGGTATCACCATGGCCACCCATCAACACGGCCTGGATGTCCTTGGGGCTCACATTGAGAGCCTCGGCCAGGAAAGCCCGGTACCGTGCCGTATCAAGGATACCTGCCATACCCATCACCCGCTGGCTGGGGAGATTGGCATTGATGTACGCGCAGTACGTCATCACATCGAGGGGGTTGCTCACCACGATGATGATCGCATCAGGGCTATGTTTCACAACGTTCTCGGTAACGCTCTTCACGATGGCGGCGTTGGTAGCGATGAGGTCATCGCGGCTCATGCCGGGCTTGCGGGGCAGGCCACTGGTGATCACTACGACATCGCTTCCAGCCGTCTTGCTGTAATCGTTGGTTGAGCCGATCACCCGTGAGTCGAACAGGTTGATCGGCGAAGTCTGCCAAATGTCCAGGCTTTTGCCCTCGGCGAAACCTTCCTTGATATCGAGCAGCACCACTTCGTTGGCGAGCTCCCAACGGGCTACGGCATCAGCGCAGGTAGCACCTACGTTGCCGGCCCCTACCACAGTGACTTTCATGATCGGTGTGCGTGTTTTTTCGGGTTTGTTCATGGAGGCCGCACCTGCGGCTTCCGATTGCGCGAAGGTAGTGGTTCCCGATGGTGTGCCCTTTGCAAGGGACCGTGGCCGTGGCTCCGGCAACGGATGAAGAAAGTCGACGACACAAGGCATCCTTCGGGGCAACCTTGCGTCAATAGCACGATGAAGGCTACCTTGCACGCTGCCATGGCAGAACCGCTGGTACATCCCGGATCCTCCGAAAAAGGTGCGCGCCTGAAGGTGATGTGGAATGCCACGGGCATCCCTGAGCCTCAGTACCAAGCACTTATAGCGGACTGTCTGAAGGGAGAGCGACGAGCCCAGCAGCGTGTCTACGAGGCCTTCTACGGTAAGATGATGGCTGTATGCCTTCGGTACACCAAGAACACCGACCAGGCCAAGGACATCCTTCAGGATGGCTTCATCAAGGTCTTCGGAAGTATGGACCGCTTCAACCAGGCGGGATCCTTCGAAGGCTGGATACGCCGCATCATGGTGAACACCGCGATCGACCACTTCCGACGGACCAAGAACTCGTACCTGCTCTTGGGTGAGGAACGAAGCATCGAGGATTTCGTGGACCAGGATGCCGAGGATACGCTGGCCGACGAGACCCAGGATGAAGTATGGGATTTGAAGCCTGCTGATATCATCAACGCCATGCAGAAGTTGACTCCGGCGTATCGTACGGTATTCAACCTGTATGTCTTCGAGGAATTGACCCACCAGGAGATCGCAGATCTACTGGGTATCAATATCGGTACTTCGAAGAGCAATTTCGCCAAGGCGAAACAAAACCTGAAGAAGCTCCTTAAAAAGGATCACAAACTCAATTAACCGACCGAAAGAACGATGAGATCGGCCGACCCATTCGAAAAATCCCTTAAGCAGGTCTTGGACCAGTACGAGGTGCCCTACAACTCGGCCGATTGGGTCAAGTTGGAGAACTCGTTGGACCAACAGAAAGGCCCTGCATGGCACACTTCAGCAGGGCTATACGCGCTGCTGCTGGGTGGTACCCTGGCCATTGGCACCAGCCTTCACATGCTCTTCAACGAGCTACCTGAGCAAAGCGGCGTCGAATTGGTCATGCATGCGCAACAGGAGGATGCATCCACAACCCATGCAGACCAGCAGGCCCCGATGCTTACGGGATCGGAGTCCGTGGGAACAGCGTCGGTCCAGCCTGAGCCGGTTGTGCCAGCCACCCCCTCCCCTGCTGAAAAAATACCCATTCCCGCAGAACAGCACAAGGTAACTGCCGCTGCTCAGCCCATGCCTGCGCCCGAAATGCCTGCACCCGAGCCCATGAAGGGTTCGACACGAGCAGTGTCCTCCGATGTGGCCGTGCGCGTAAGTGCTACGGAAGGTTGCCCGGGGACCACCATCGAATTCGGCCTCGAGAATGCTTCCGAGAACGGCATCTACCTCTGGAACTTTGGAGATGGGAGCTTCTCCAACCAGGCAAGGCCCAGCCATACCTTCTCCAAGGGAGGGTCATACGAGGTCATGCTATCCCATTCCGCTGTGGGCGGTGGCAGTATCATGAACAGGCCGGTATCCGACCCGATCGTGATCTACGAAGCCCCCGAAGCGGCGTTCTCCTACATTAAGCGCGAATTCACCAACACGGTCCCATCCGTGCACTTCGAGAACCGGAGTGTGGGGGGGAAGTCGTACACCTGGGATTTCGGGGATGGGACCACCTCTACAGAGGTCCATACCGATCACGTCTACAAAAAGAAGGGTTCATACAGTGTAGTACTTACCGTGACCAACGGCAAGGGCTGTGTGGACCGTATGGAACGTACCGTTCGCGTGGAGAACGACTACGACCTGCATGCGGCCAAGACCTTCTCGCCCAACAGCGATGGTGTGGACGACACATTCATGCCTGAAGCCCTGAGGACGTTGGGGGCAAAATTCCAGTTGAGCGTGATGGATCAGACCACCGGTCAGGTCGTATATGAAACATCGGATGCCACGCGCCCGTGGAACGGCCGTATCGGCAACAGGGGTGAAGCGTGCTCCGTTGGCGACTATGTGTGGATGGTGGAGATGAAGGATGAAAAAGACGGTGGCACATTCAACGGCCAAGTGCGCCTGCTGCGCTGACCTTAGCGTACTGCTCTCCAGGAAGCCCGGCACCAGACCGGGCGTCCTGCTGTCAACCAATACGGAAGCAACGTCCGACACCTTTCGCGCATCATTGGACCAGCAGGCACATTTCGCCATCGAATGGTTCCCCCTCCCTCATTGCCATGCCATAGCTTGTGTTCGAACGACGAACCTTGTGCGCCGCTCTTGAGCACCATATCCTACTTCACGTTCATGCGACACGTAATGGGTTTTGCCCTCTTTTTGGGATCGGTCTCCCCTCTCATGGGCCAGAACTTTCCGATCACAGATGGAGCGATCAACACATGCGCAGGAGCCTTTTTCGACAGTGGCGGACCGGGCGCCAGCGGTTACGACAACAACGAGAACCTTACTGCAGTAATATGCCCGGACATCGGCGGCGAGTCCATCTTCCTGCAGTGGGTGTCGGCGACCTTGAGTACGGCTGGGGCAGCCCCCCAGGACCGGATCCGAATCTATGACGGAAACAGTACCGCGGCACCCCTGATAGGCGAATACACCGGCATCCAGTTGCAGGGCCAGAACATCGGCGCCAGCACCACCAATCCGACCGGTTGTCTTACCGTTCAATTCACATCCAACGCAGCAGGCACCGGCGTTTTCGCCGCGAACATTACTTGCTATGCGCCATGCGAACGCCCCACAGCGGTGGCCACCATGAGCGAAGCCAACCCTGCCTTGGTATGCATCGGCGACGTGATCCAATTCGATGGCAGTGGATCCTTCGCTGCTCCAGGTTTCGCCATCGACCAGTACATCTGGGATTTCGCAGATGGTACCTCTGCGAACGGCCCCACTGTGTCACACGCGTTCAACGAGCCCGGTGAATACGTGGTACAATTGAACCTGATCGACGACAACGATTGCGTGAACTCCAATACGGTGGACCTGCAAGTGCTGGTGAGCACGATACCCACCTTCCAAGGTACCGTTGAAAGCCTTGTAACCTGCCTGGGGGCGACCGTGGACCTTACCGGCGAGGTGGCAGGCACCACGTGGACCGGTGAGCCCGCGAACGAATTCGGTCCACCCATCCAGTTGCCCGACCAACAGGGAGTGCCATTTTCAAGCAACATCAACTTTACGCAGTTCACCCCCGGGCAGACGGTGCAGAATGTGAACGATATAGCCTCCATTTGCGTGAACATGGAGCACTCGTTCATGGGCGATCTGGTCATCAGTGCCACGTGCCCGAGCGGCCAATCGATCATCTTCCATCAACAGGGCGGCGGAGGAACCTACCTTGGAGTACCCGTCGATGTGGACGGCACGCCGAATGTTCAAGGGACCTGCTTCAATTACTGCTGGAGCCCGTCCGCGACCAATGGTACGTGGCAACAGAACTCAGCAGCAGTTGCCACATTGCCTGCGGGCACCTACCAGAGTGTCCAACCGTTCACCAACCTGATCGGGTGCCCATTGAACGGTCAATGGACCATCACGTTCAACGATCTGCTGGGAAGTGACAATGGCTTCGTTTGCGACTGGTCGCTCAGTTTCGACCCGAGCCTGTATCCGGATATCACCGAGTTCACACCTGTACCCGGCACTTCGCAGGACTCGGCATTCTGGGCCGGTCCGTTCCTCACCACGCCGGATCCAACGGCACCCTTGATCGCCAACGCACAGCCCAACGGGCCGGGCGATTATGACTACACCCTTACTGTGATCGACAACTTCGGTTGTACATATGACACCACGATCACGATCACGATAGCACCACCGATCGAACTGGATGCTGGGCCGGAGATCGTCCTATGCAATGATCCGCTGCCCATGGCCGGCGAACTTTTGGCCAATGCCGCACCGCCGAACTGTATCTATGTGCTGACCTTGCTGGATAGTGGCAACAACGGATGGGACGGAGGGCTCTTCGGCACCACCGCATCGGTCTCCGTTACAGTGGATGGCATTGCCAACAACTACACCCTTGCTGCGGGCGGTGTGGCCACCTTCAACATCCCCGTGATCCCTGGAGCCGTCATTGCGATCTCGTACACCACGGGGTCCAACAACAACCAGAACTCGTTCACCCTACGGAACGACGCGGGTGCTATCGTGTATCAATCTCCCAACGGCCCCAATGGCGGGCAACTGTGGACAGGTGTTGCCACCTGTGGTGGAGCTGTTTCACCAACACAGTACGAGTGGTCCCCAGCAACCGGTCTCGATGACCCGACCAGCCTTACGAGCAACGTATTCACCACCACACCCACTTGGTACTACTTGACGGCCTTTCCTGTCGGCCAGCCGGAATGTGCTGTCGTGGACAGTGTGCTTGTTGGCCCTGACCCCTCCATCGACGCTGGTGAATTCAACGCGATAACGATCTGTGCAAGCCAACCCGCATTCCAACTCATCGATTCGCTCAATGGCACACCGGATGCAGGTGGCCAATGGACCGATCCTGCTGGCACTGTGATACCCGGAACCTTCGACCCGCTTATCGGCACCTCCGGCACGTACACCTATACCATTACAAGTGTGGCCGGTTGCGTGGCTACGGAAGACCTCGAGATCACCATACTCCCTGCCGATGCCCCCCAGTGCTGTGGCGATGTGGATGCCGGAGAACCGGCCTTCTCCTGCACACTGAGCATCGTTTTGAATGCAACACCGGGCAATACCGGCGTTGGTGTTTGGTCCGGACCAGTAGGTGCGACCTTCGTCGACCCGAGTGATCCACAGACCACCGTTACAATGCCGACAGGAACTGGTGGCGACCATTGGTTCTATTGGACGGAGGACGATGGTAATTTCTGCCTCCTGGTGGACAGCGTGGAAATGACCCTGACCGATCCCTTGGAGATCGAATTCGACCGGAACGACGCGGTCTGCTCCACCTTCTGCGACGGCGATGCCACGGCCAATGTTACGGGCGGGAACCCAGGCGACCTGACCTTCACCTGGTCCACCGGCACTGGAGGTGTTGCTGTGGATGCCGTCGACGGTCTTTGCGCAGGTGACTATACCCTGACCGTGACCGACAGTGAAGGGTGTACGGTTTCGGCCGACTTCACGATCGGTGAACCACCCCTGTTGGAGATCGACCAGATCCTGACCGAAGCAGTTACGTGCTTCGGCGATTGCGATGGTGAGGTTGTCCTTATTGATGCCCAAGCCGTGGAATACAGTTTCGATGGAGGGAACAGTTGGGGCGTAGACCCAGCGCTGACCGACCAATGCGTAGGCAGTTGGGACCTTGCCATACGGAATGCGGACGGTTGTATCGGGACCGGAATGGCCGAGATCACAGGCCCGGAACCTGTCGTAGCCGACTTCACCTGGTCGCCCAACCCCACCGATGTGAACAACCCATCGATCAGATTCTTCAACGCCTCTTCCGGTGCCGACCGCTTCGAATGGGACATCGCCGGTGTGGAATTCCCCACCACGCTCGACGCACAATACCGATTCACCGATCGCGAACCAGGCATTTACCCTGTTTGTCTCGCCGCCTACAACAGCAATAACTGTGCGGATACGGTGTGCTACGACGTGATCATCGACGATGTCACGTTCGTCTACGTACCGAACTCCTTCACGCCCGATGGCGATGGAGTGAACGATGTATTCGCGGTAAGCACCACAGTTGCGTTGACCGAGTTCAACCTGCTCATCTTCGACCGCTGGGGACAGGTGGTGTATGAGACCAACGACTTTGATGCACCTTGGAACGGCGGATCCAAGAACTCCGGAGAGCTCCTGCCCACCGGCGTTTACGCTTATCGCATCCGCTATGCCATTCCGGAGACCGCTGCCAAGAAAGAATTGGTAGGAAGTGTGACCCTCCTGAAATAGTCGGTATCAGGACCTGGTATGAGGCCCGGGTGACCCGGCCTTGTTGTGTTGTTCCAAGCATCCGTGGATCAAGGCTCTCCGTCGGGCGGTCTTCGACCTATTCGGTGGGTGATCTTTCCACACTGGTGGGTGGTAAGGAGTTATTCGTCCAATAGTTGGACAAAGCCTTGGCAGCCTCTTGATACGCAGTTAGTTTCACCCGACAGAGGGTACCCAAATACCTCTGCGGCACTTGAAGAAATTCTACCCATCCTCGTTGGAGCCAAGTCGAGTGACCGCAGCACATCCTCGCTTTCTCGGATTGCTGTGGTCGCTGGTCCTGTGCACCGGAGTTGTGTCCATTGCCTTTGGCCAAGCTTTCCCGATCACCGGTGGTGCGGCCAACACATGTGTTGGGGCCTTTCTGGATAGTGGTGGTGAAGGAGCGACCGGCTATTCCAACAACGAGAACCTGACCTACGTGTTGTGTCCGGATGACCCCGGTGCCGCTGTGCGCTTGAACTTCCTCACCTTCAACCTGAGCACCGCCGGAGCCGCCCCTATCGACAACATGATCATCTATGATGGCAACAGCACGAATGCTCCCGTATTGGGCAATTATACCGGCAATTCGCTGGAAGGTAGCGTCGTAAGCGCGTCACCCTTCAACACCAGTGGATGTCTCACGATCGTATTCCGTTCGAACAATGCGGGTACAGGTGTATTCGCAGCGACCATCACATGTTACACACCGTGCGATAGGCCTACCGCAGCAGCGACCTACGGAGCTGCTATCCCACTGCTTGTGTGCCAAGGGGAACCCATCTCCTTCGATGGCAGTGGCTCATTCGCGGCACCAGGTTTCACTATCCAGGACTGGACGTGGGATTTCGGTGATGGAACGGTGGTAAGCGGCGGAGGTCCGAACATCGACCATACGTATGGCGCACCGGGGGCCTATGTAACGCAACTCTATCTGCTCGATGACAACGGATGTGCCAGCACGAACCGGGTGGACCTCGAGGTGCGTGTGGGCACCGAGCCCAATTTCAACGGCACCGTGGGCAACCTTACTGGATGTGTGGGGGAGACGCTGTGCCTGAACGGTGCCGTGAACCCCACCACCTGGAACGAATTACCGGGAAGCAACCTCGGCGGTGGGGTATTCCTACCGGACAATGTGGGCCAGTGCTTCGAATCCACCATCACCTTCACACAGTTCGACCCGGGACAAACGCTGAACAACATCAATGACCTATTGTCCATCTGCATGGACATCGAGCACTCGTTCTTGGGCGATCTTGTTATCCGCAGCGTAAGTCCCACTGGCCAAACAGTTACCACACATCAACAGGGTGGTGGCGGCACTTTCCTGGGTGTACCAGTGGACAACGATGCGACACCGAATGCCCAAGGCACCTGCTTCAACTATTGCTGGAGCCCTACGGCCACCAATGGTACCATGGCAGGGAATGCTGGTGGCACATTGCCCGAAGGCGCTTATGAAAGTGTGAACAACCTAAATGGGCTGCTCGGCTCCCAGTTGAACGGGACGTGGACTCTACAAATATGCGACCTATGGGCATCCGACAATGGTTTCGTTTGCAACTGGGACCTTGCCTTCGACCCAGCCGTATTCCCTGACCTTATCGTTTTCACACCTGTGTATGGTGCTGGTGCGGACAGCAGCGCATGGAGCGGCCCGCACATCAGTTCCAATAGCGGAGATGGCAACCAGACCTGCGTCACCCCTCCGCAGGAAGGCAGTTACGACTATGTGTACACCGTTACGGACAATTTCGGTTGCAGCTACGACACCACACTTACGGTATCCATCGTGCCAGGACCTGTGGTGGACGCCGGCCTGGATGCGATATCGTGCGGCGACCCGGTGGACTTGGGAGCCACTTTGGTTTCCGGCGGATTCCCCACCGACTGTGAATACGTGCTTACCCTTTTTGATTCGTTCGGTGATGGGTGGACAGGCTTGTTCGGAGGAGGCAATGGGTCGAATGTAACAGTGACCGTTGATGGCGTTGCCAATTCGTGGACTTTGCCAGGTGGTGCCCAAGGCAGCGTTACCATTCCTGTGAACTCCGGCAGCACGATCACGGTGAGCTATACCACTGCCGGATCGTACAACGACGAGCAGTCCTTCACCTTGTTCAACGGTTCCGGTGATGTGGTCTACGCTTCACCCCTGGACCCCTCCGGCGGGTTGGCATGGTCCGGTGTTGCGGTATGCCCGGGCGGCAGCTTCGTGTACAACTGGACACCAGCTGCAGGACTGGACAACCCCTCGATCGAGAACCCAACGGCAACCGTAGGAGCCACCACCGAATACTGTGTAACACTGTATCAGGAAGGCCACCCGAGCTGCACCAGCACGGACTGTGTGATCATTACCGTGGACAATGGCACTGTGGACCCAGGCACTGATGGTACGCTGACGGTATGCAGTAGCGATGGAAATACAGACCTCTTCGCCTTGCTTGGCGGATCACCGGATGTTGGAGGAACATGGACGGGCCCCGGAGGCGTTCCGAGCAGTGGACAATTCGCTCCCTTGACCGATGCTCCCGGAATATATACCTACACGGTCACCACCACCGGAGCATGCGGAACAACCACGGAAAGCGCAACCGTCACCGTAGCCGTGAACACACCGCCGGTGCCGGGAACCGATGCAAGCATCACGCTCTGCTCAAGCGATGCGAGCGTGGACCTCGTTGGGGTGCTCGGTGGAACACCCGATGGAGGCGGCACCTGGACGGATCCCGGTGGAGCAGCTTTTTCAGGAAACTTCGACCCGGCAACGGCTGCACCGGGCGTGTACACCTATACCGTTGCAGGCACCGCACCATGCCCCGATGAAAGCGCAACCGTTACCGTAGCCGTGAACACACCGCCGGTGCCGGGAACCGATGCAAGCATCACGCTCT
>CAYQMC010000016.1:0-28280 GCA_964418285.1 uncultured Chryseobacterium sp. | reverse complement strand
GGGCTTGAACTTGCCTTTCATGGGTCGCTGGTTTGCGTAAACCCATTTCAGGACGGGTCACACCCCTTGGTGCGAGTAGCCCAGGTCGATGAACATGGGATTATCCCAGGCAGGGCTTCCGCAGATAAGGGGAACACCGGCCCGGCGAAATGTGCGCAGGCTGCGGTACATGTTCTCGGGGGCCGTTACCAGCAGGCACTCCTCCCCTGCCCGGTGCGCGCCCCCTTCCAAGAAGGCAAGAGCCTGCTGGCGGGTGTTGGTGCCGTGCAATTCGCGGTGGATGCGCCCGCCCTCCACCCCGCGCAGGAGCAGTTCGTCCACCATGGCCTGCATCACGGCGCTGTCCGTGGGGTGCAGCAGCACGATGCGGGCCTGCGGGTGCCGGCCGGCCAGTTCGGCCGTGTGGTGCAGGCGCAGCAACTCGGGACCGGAGGGCATGCCGCTGCCGCCCAACACGACTATGCACTGCGCTTCAGTGTCGTAGCAGAGACCGGCAGCGGTGCCCAGCCAGCGATGCACATCGAAGGGGATGCGGGTGAAGGCCAAGGCGAAGAGCACGAGTGCCAGGAGGCCAGCGGTCCACACCAGCCGCTTGAGCACACGGACCAGCGTCCGCAGCACGCGGGTAAGGATGGTGGGCAACCGATCGAGCCAAGGGTGCATGAGGCTCCTGGATCAGCGCCGGCTCAGGGCTTGTAGTACTTCAAGGCCTCGGGCATGTAGGCCTCGAGGTCGCGGATGCGGGTGGCATCGCTGGGGTGCGTGCTGAGCAGTTCGGGTGTTGCCGCGCCCCCGCTGCCTGCCACGGCTTCGCTCACGGCCTTTGGGTCGAGCAGGTCAGCGGCGAAGGTCTCGTCGGTGGCGTTGACCTTCTTGGGGTTGCGGCTCACTTGGCGGACCTTTTCCGTGTACTGGGGAAGAAGCTTGGAGAGCTCGTTGCCGATGACGCCGTTGGCGCCGAGGATGGATTGCATTGGTAGTGCGGTTGTGGGATGAAAGCTATGATCCGGAAAAGCGCTTGGAACTACCGCTCATGGAAATGGAGGAGTTGCGGACGGATGATCACTGCCCGTGCCTGTACGCCATCTCCTGCACCTTCACCACATGCAACACAAGAGGAAAGAGTGCATCCATCGTCTCCTGCGCGCCACGGGTGGATCCCGGTAAGGTGATCACAAGCGTCCTTCCGATCATGCCGGCGATACCGCGGCTCATCATGGCCCAAGGCATGCGCTCCTGGCCATAGCTCCGCGCCGCTTCCATGATGCCCGGCACCTCGCGATCCAGGATGGGCGCGATGGCCTCCGGCGTGCGGTCGCGAGGAGATAGTCCCGTGCCGCCGGTGGTGAGGATGAGATCGATGCCTTCGTTCGCCCAGGCCTTCACGCGCATGGCGATCTGCTCCGGTTCATCGGGCACCACGGCATTACCGGCCAGTTCGACACCCAAGCCACGCAGGCGCTCGGCAATAGCGACACCGGCTTTGTCCTCCTTCTTGCCAGCGCTCACGGAATCACTGATCACCAGCACCGCAGCACGCACCGGCACGTCGAAACGGTCCTTCCAATCGCTTTTGCCGCCCATCTTCTCAACCAACCGAATGCCGCCGATCACCACCCCCTTATCGATGGGCTTGAGCATGTCGTAGATGGTGAGCGCGGCTACGCTGGCGCCGTGCATCGCCTCCACCTCCACGCCGGTGCGGTAGATGGTGCGCACCCGCATGGTTATCGTGATCTCCATCTCACCCACTTCGAAGTTCACCTCGGCGTGCTCGATGGGCAGCGGGTGGCAATCCGGGATCAGCTCGTGGGTCTTCTTCACGCCGAAAAGGGCGGCTACTCGGGCGCTCTCCAGCACGTTACCCTTTGGTACGCGCTGCTCCTTCACGGCTGCGATGGTGGCTGGGTCGCTCACCGTTACGAGGGCTGTGGCCGTGGCCTCGCGCAGGGTGGTGGGTTTGTGGGTGATGTCGATCAATGGTAGGCAGTTGGGGCAGGGAATTCCCCGCCCGTACGATCAAGTATTCGTTTTCCAAAGATGGGTGGAATCCGATAGGATCTCACGTCCGAAGATGGGTAGTTCGGACTTGATCCGGTCCACCACCCAAGCCACCGCTTCACGCGCGGCAACGCGACGGGGCGCGCTGGCGAAAACCATGAAGCAGAGCTGCCCTGTAGGGACCACACCCAAGCTGTGGTGGACATGCAGGCAGGCCATGCTTGGCCAGCGCGTGAAGGCTTCCTCGCGGATGACGGTCATGCGCTCCAAGGCCATTTCGCGGTAGGTGGTATAATCGATCGCGGTGACCTGTTGTCGCACCTCGACTGCGCCTGCCTGTCCGGTAGGCAGGCTCGGCGTGACAACAGGGTCTGCGCGCACCTGGCCCAGGAAGATCTCGTGCGCGCCGATGTCCATGCGTGTGGCGTGCTTGGCGATGCTTGTGGCGATGAAGGACGGGTCGATGGGGCCGTCCACGAAGATGTCCTTCACCTTATAGGTTCTGGCTTCACTCATGACGTGAGGGGGTCTGGTTGTTCCCAAGCAACCCAGGCGTGGTACCCATTGGTCGTTGTCTGTCGATCATAGGGTAGCGACACACTCATCCGTGTTCATCCTTATGTATCCGTGATTCGCATTCATCCTCCTGCGAATGGGGGCAGCACAGCGATCTCCTCGCTGCCTGTGAGGGACATGTCGCCATGCACCACGATGCGGTCCACAGCGATGGCATAACTCAACTTTCCAAGCCCGGGCAAGCGCTCCATGAGGATGGTTCGAAGCCCATTCAACGAGCTGGCTTGCAGCGACAATTTATCGGCACCGGCCTGCTCGGCGATCATGCCAAAAAGGAGCACTTCCATGCTGCCAAGGTAGGACCACAGTCCACAGAGCCGCGCAGAGCCATTGATCCAACGGAAGCAGGGATCGATCTACCTTTGCGGCGCCCATGGGACCTATACTCACCCCAAGGCTCTAATGCACTGAAGATCAGGGATCCAGGCCATTCGTTCCACGTGGAACATGGCAGGGTTCCGCCCAAGCACACATGAGTACCCTGGACACATACGATGTGGTAGTGGTGGGCGCTGGCCATGCCGGCAATGAAGCCGCTGCCGCTGCCGCCAACCTCGGCTCCAAGGTCCTGCTCATCACCATGAACATGGGGGTGATCGGGCAGATGAGTTGCAACCCCGCCATGGGTGGCGTAGGAAAGGGTCAGATCGTGCGCGAGATCGATGCCATCGGAGGGTACTCGGGCATCGTGAGCGACCGAAGCACGGTACAGTTCCGCATGCTGAACCGGAGCAAGGGACCGGCCATGTGGAGCCCTCGCAGCCAGAACGACCGCAACCTCTTCGCTGCCGAATGGCGTCGCCTGCTGGAGCAAACACCCAACGTCCACTTCTGGCAGGATAGTGTCAACCGCATCCTGATCGAGAACGGCCAGGTCGTGGGCGTGGAGACCGGCATGGGCATGACCATCCCCTGCCGTAGCGTGGTGCTCACAAGCGGTACCTTCATGAACGGCGTGATGCACATCGGCGAGCGGCAACTCGGCGGTGGCCGAGCCGGCGAAAAGGCCAGCCACGGCATCACGGAACAGCTTGTGGAGCTCGGTTTCGAAGCCAGCCGCATGAAGACCGGGACTCCTCCTCGTGTGGATGGCCGGAGCATCGACTACAGCGTCTTGGAGGAACAGCCCGGCGACGAACAACCATCCGGCTTCAGTTATTTGCCCGGCCTCTCCCCTTTCGGTCCCAATACCGGACGCAAGCAACTCTCCTGCTGGATCACCTATACCAGCCCGGAAGTACACGACATCCTGCGAACAGGCTTCGACCGCAGCCCGATGTTCAATGGTCGTATTCAAGGTGTCGGCCCCCGGTATTGCCCCAGCATCGAGGACAAGATCGACCGCTTCGCCGACAAGGACCGCCACCAGATCTTTGTGGAACCCGAGGGCTGGGATACGGTGGAAACCTATATCAACGGCTTCAGCACAAGCCTGCCCGAGGATGTGCAAACGGCGGCCCTGAGGAAGATCCCGGGCTTCGCACAAGCACGCATCTTCAGACCAGGCTACGCGGTGGAGTACGACTACTTCCCCCCTACCCAGCTGAAGCACACACTGGAGACAAAGCTCATTGAGGGACTGTACTTCGCAGGCCAGATCAATGGCACTACCGGTTACGAGGAAGCCGCTTGCCAAGGCCTGATGGCCGGCATCAATGCCCACCTGAAACTCCACGAACAGGAGCCGTTCATCCTCCGAAGGGATGAGGCCTACATCGGTGTGCTCATCGACGACCTCATCACCAAGGGCACTGAAGAGCCCTACCGGATGTTCACAAGCCGTGCCGAATTCCGCATCCTTTTGCGCCAGGACAATGCCGATATCCGACTGACCGCACGCAGCCACGCGATGGGGCTGGCCAGCAATGAACGCATGCACCGCGTGAGCGAAAAGCTGCGACATAGCCAGGAGCTCATTGCCCTCATCAAGGCGGAAAGCGTGGACCCCGAAGCCACCAATGCGGTGATCGTTCCACGTGGAACATCACCCCTAAAACAGAAGGTGAAGCTCTACGATGTGTTGCTTCGACCACAGGTGACCTATGCCGATCTTGAGCCCTTATTGCCGGTGGTGCAAGAGCGAGCAGCAGCATGTGGCGACCTCCGTGCTGAGGTGGTTGAACAAGTGGAGATCAACGCCAAATACGAGGGCTACCTGGACAAGGAGCGCGAACTAGCCGAAAAGCTCACGCGCTTGGATGAGGTTCCCCTAGGGGCTGAAATGGACTATGCCAGACTAACCTCATTATCCATGGAAGCGCGCATCAAACTGGCCAAGGTTCGGCCTGCGACCTTGGGGCAAGCCTCTCGCATCAGCGGAGTATCACCCGCAGACCTTAGCGTGCTCATGGTCTATCTCGGTCGGTAAGAACGGTCCTAGAAGTACACATACGAACACCTCCCAAGACCACACAATCCACCGCACAAACGGGATCGTTCCACGTGGAACATAGACCATGGAACTACTTACCAATTGCCCTATTTGCCGATCGGGAAGCCTGCAAAAGGGGCTTGTTGTACGCGACCATTTCCTGAGTAAAGAGGACTTCCGCTTGGATGACTGCCAGGACTGTGGATTTCGATTCACAAACCCAAGACCCGAACAGAATGCCATCGGGAAGTACTACCAAAGCGAGGACTATATCTCCCATAGCAACCGCAAACAAGGACTCCAGGACCGTATGTATCTGATCGCACGTAGCTGGGCCCTGGGTAACAAATACAAGCTCTTGCACCAACATCAAAGCCAGGGCCGTGTGCTGGACATTGGTTGTGGTACCGGAGAATTCCTTGCCCACCTGATGAGCCGTGGCTACCTCGCGGAGGGTGTGGAACCTGAACTGAAAGCCCGGGAACAAGCCATAGCAAACCACAGCATTGCTGTGGTCCCGAGCGTTGAGCAGATCCCAAACAAAGAGTACTACCAGGTTATCACCATGTGGCACGTCTTGGAGCATGTCCCAGATGTGAGGGCCACCTTCAAGAAGCTCTATGCCTTATTGGCTGATCGCGGCGTACTGATCATTGCTGTACCTGACCGAGAAAGTTGGGACAATACCCACTATGGCTCCCTTTGGGCGGCTTGGGATGCACCGCGACACCTCTCCCATTTCCGACGTAAGGATATTCACCGCATGCTGCACGAGCACGGCTTTGAATTGCTTGCCACCCATAAAATGTGGCTGGACGCCTACTACATCGCAATGCTGAGCGAACGGTACAAAGGAGCAGGAACAATAAGCGCACTGGTCAAGGGCATCTGCATCGGATCGTGGTCCAACCTCCAAAGTGCCTTCGGAAAGCGCCCAACGTCCAGTTCCTTATTCGTAGCCAGAAAGGTGGAACCCTGAGAGGGTTGTTTTTCGGGCTCTTGATGCGTTTGGCGGGTCGCACTAGTACTTCACCTATCCGAGTGGGGCGAACGTTGATTGTGCGCAGCTTTTCGTAATACCCTCATAGTCAATCAGTTATGCTCAATTATCCCGCGGATCTGTAAAATGACAGCCAAACGCATCGCCATCGCGCTTCGAAGGCTATAAAAGAGAAGGCCCACAAGCAACCTACCTTTGTGGCCCGAACCAGACCTCATTGCGCCAGACCACTGTCGGCGCGTTCAACTCCATTTCGTTTCCATAGCACATGAGCACAATAGCCACACCCACCCGCGCAATTTCCGACGTCCTCACCAAACTCGGCATCCATGAGCAGAACAGTGGAGCCAGCACAGGCACGATCTGGCTCAAGGGGAGGGGAGAGCTGCTCCATTCCAACTCTCCGGTGGATGGATCGCACATCGCCAGCGTGCGCGGAGCCGACCGGGCAGAGTATGACGCAGTAATTGCCAGCGCCCAGAAGGCCTTCGCGGAGTGGCGTACATGGCCTGCGCCAAAACGTGGCGAAGTGGTGCGTCAGATCGGAGAAGAACTCCGGAAACACAAAGCCGATCTTGGCAAGCTGGTGAGCTACGAGATGGGCAAGAGCTACCAGGAGGGACTCGGTGAAGTGCAGGAAATGATCGATATCTGTGACTTTGCCGTTGGGCTTTCGCGCCAGCTGCATGGCCTTACCATGCATAGCGAACGCCCCGAACACCGCATGTACGAGCAGTATCACCCATACGGGCTTGTCGGCATCATCACGGCCTTCAACTTCCCGGTGGCCGTATGGAGCTGGAACACCGCACTGGCTTGGATCTGCGGCGATGTATGCCTGTGGAAGCCCAGTGAGAAGACGCCTCTTTGCAGCATCGCCTGCCAGAGCATAACGGCCCAGGTATTCAAGCGCAACGGTGTACCCGAGGGCGTGAGCTGCATCGTGAACGGCGGCCGAGAAGTAGGGGAGTGGATGAGCAACGACACTCGGATCCCCTTGATCAGCGCAACCGGAAGCACCCGCATGGGCAAGGCTGTCAGCGCAGCCGTTGGTCAGCGTTTAGGTCGCTCCCTATTGGAGTTGGGGGGTAACAACGCCATCATCATCAGCGACAAGGCGGACCTGGACATGTCCTTGATCGGCGCTGTGTTCGGTGCCGTTGGAACGGCTGGACAACGCTGCACCAGCACCCGCCGCTTGATCATACACGACAAGGTCTACGATACCTTCCGCGACAAACTCGTGAAGGCCTACGGGCAGCTGCGCATCGGTGACCCACTGGACGAGAACAACCACGTAGGTCCGTTGATCGATACCGATGCTGTTGCCATGTACCAGAACGCTCTGAAGGCAGCCAAGGAACAGGGTGCGACCTTGCTTGTGGAAGGCGGTGTACTTGCCGGAGAGGGCTACGAGAGCGGTTGTTACGTGCAGCCCGCCGTAGTGGAAGCCAAGCCGGAGATGGCCATTGTGCAGGAAGAGACCTTTGCGCCCATCCTTTATCTGTTGCGCTACACCGGCGGTGTGGAGGATGCCATCGCCATCCAGAACAACGTGAAACAAGGACTTAGCAGTGCCATCATGACCCTCGACCTGCGCGAGGCGGAACGCTTCCTGAGCGCTGCCGGTAGCGATTGTGGCATTGCCAACGTGAATATAGGAACCAGCGGCGCCGAGATCGGGGGTGCCTTCGGTGGTGAGAAGGAGACCGGCGGTGGCCGCGAAAGTGGTAGCGATGCCTGGAAAGTCTACATGCGCCGACAGACCAATACGATCAATTACGGCAGCACTTTACCGCTTGCGCAGGGTATCAAGTTCGACCTGTAGTGTGTTCCTGACGGGCACGACAAAATACCAGGAGGTGGTTTGACAGGCTGACCGGTTCGCTTACTTTCACAGCCATTATGCTGTGGCGCCCATTCCTTTCCGCCCTGCTTCTCCCGTTGGTGTTCTCCTGCACAACGACAGACACAGGGTCGCATAAACCGCGCACCGGACCGTGGCACGTTGCTCTGGACCTAGGCACAGCCAAGCTTCCATTCACCTTCCGGCTGGAAGAACTCGCTGATAGTTCGCTAAGGATCACTGTCGAAAACGGCTCGGAGAATATTGTTGTGGATGACGTGGAACTCTTCGGCGACAGTATTGCGCTGCGCATGCCCTTGTTCGATTCGGAATTCAAAGGACACAAGGAAAGTGACGGACGCATCACCGGGTATTGGTTCAATTACCTGAAAGGACCCGATCACAAGGTTCCGTTCGTGGCGCTGGCAGGGGAGTTTCCTCGTTTTCCGGTAGCCTCGCCAGCGCGCATCGACCCCTCCGGTACCTGGGAGGTGCACTTCAGTCCAAACACGGAGGATAGCTATCCCGCCATCGGCCTGTTCGAGCGACAGAGCGACGGATCGGTGACCGGAACGTTCCTTACCGAAACCGGTGACTATCGCTTCTTGGAGGGTTCCGTTTCCGGGGATTCCCTGCGCCTTTCGTGCTTCGATGGTTCCCATGCTTTCCTGTTCACGGCACTCGGGACCGGCGATAGTCTGAAGGGGGACTTCCGCAGTGGCAACCACTGGATAGAGCCATGGGTGGCTGTACGCAATCCTGAATTCGCACTTCGGGACCCCGATTCGCTCACTTTCCTGCGCGAGGGTTGCGATATGGTGGACTTCCAATTCCCGAACATCGATGGCGGCATGGTATCCCCGAACGATGCTGCCTTCAAGGGTTCTGTGCGGGTGGTGCAGATCATGGGTAGTTGGTGTCCGAATTGCGTCGATGAGACCCGCCTACTGAACGAGATCTACGGCAAACACCATGCGGATGGTCTCCAAGTCATATCTGTGGCTTTCGAGCGATACCAGGATACCGTGCGCGCTATGGAGGGCCTGCGCAGATTCCGCGATGTCCTGCAAGTGCGATACCCCATTCTTTATGGAGGTATGGCGGGAAAGGGCGAAGCCGCGGAACGCTTGCCTTTCTTGAACCATGTTATGAGCTATCCCACGCTGATCATCATCGATCACCTCGGCAGCGTAAGGCGCATACGAACAGGCATTTATGGCCCTTCGACCGGTTCGCACTACGAGCACCACAAGCGCAGTCTGGAGGTCTTCATACAAGGCTTGCTGGCAGAAGCCAGGCAATCTGGGAACCCGGTCCAATAGGCCCCTTATTCCACCGCGCCGTCCACTACGATACGGTCCTCCCGGTTCGCCAGGATCCAAGCCGTGTGGAAGGTGAGCATGGCCCGCTTGTGCAGCAGGTCGAAACGGATCTTCTCGATGGTGTCGGTCGCTTTGTGGTAATCCTCATGCACCCCGCTGAAGTAGAAGATGGCCGGTACTCCCTTCCGTGCGAAATTGTAATGGTCGCTGCGGTAGTAGAAGCGGTTGGGATCATCCGCTGAATTGAAGGTGTAGTCCAATTCCATGCGGGTATAGTTCCGGTTCGCTTCTTCATTGATGGCATGCAGCTCGCTGCTCAACCGATCGCTGCCGATGATGTAGATGTACGGCGCCATGCCTTGATGCGCACTGTCGATCCGGCCGATCATGTCGATATTCAGGTTGGCCACGGTGTTTTCCAGCGGAAAAACCGGATTCTCGCTGTAGTACTTGGATCCCAGCAGGCCCTTTTCTTCGCCGCTTACTGGCATAACCAGCACGCTGCGCCGTGGGCCATTGCCCTCTTGTTTGGCTTTTGCAAAGGCTTTTGCAATGGCCATGATGGCCACTGTTCCACTGCCATCATCATCGGCCCCGTTGAATACTTCCTCCTCTTCGATGCCTATATGGTCGTAATGTGCCGTGATCACAAGGAGTTCGTCCTTCTTGTCCGTGCCCTCGATATAGGCCAGCACGTTCTCGCTCATCACGCGCTGGCTCTGGCCGGTGTACTTGAGCGTCATGTCCACGCGCACTTTGCGGCCTGGTTTGCGTTTCGCCAAGCTGGCCAAGGAATTTCGTCCTAAAAGACCATCCATAGCACTTGCGTCCACTACTATGGTCTGGATGCTGGGTTTCCTTGATGCGCGGGGCTCCTCACCAGCAAGGCGCATTCTGCCACCTGAAACAAAATGGCCCATCTGATCCACAAGCTCCTTCAGCTGTGGAGTAGCCACAAGCAGTAAATCAGCCCCACCTTCAGCAACGGCTGCACTGGTAACCCGCGTCCTGGCCAGGAATTCCATGGCGGTGCCCGTTCCATTATCCTGCACAAGGACCACCTTCCCAGCCAGACGATCGGCATCGATCAAAGCGCTTCCATCACCCATGTAGACAAGTTCGCGAATGACACGATCCTCCTTCATCAACTCATTGAAATAGAGCAATTCCTTCAAGAATTCCAAGGATGTGTTACCACTGATGATCGAAATGGACCCGCTCCGTTCCTCGATGAGTTCGAAGGGTTGGTAGTAGCCTTCCACAATGGCATCCGTATCGGTGGCTTGTACAGGTGGTATTCCGTACTGCACAAACTGTTCACGGATGTAGGCCGCTGCCATCTTCTGGCCTTTTTCCCCGGTATCCCGGCCCTCCAGCGCGTCACTGGCCAACAGCGTCAAGTCCGTTCTCAGGTCCTCGATGGCAATGAGCTTGGAATAATGGAGTGCCAGGCTGTCCACCTGGGCGCCGACCGATAGCGAACATACCGCGGCCAGTAGGATGAGCAATGATCTGTACATCAGCATGGGTAATGGAATGATTCAAGAATTGGTCTCGATCTTGGCAACCCGTACCTGATGACGTCCCCCTTCGAAGCTGGCTTCAAGAAAGGCATCCACACAGGCGATGGCCTCTTCGGTAGCGATGAACCGCGCTGGCAGTGCCAGTACATTCGCATTATTATGCTGGCGTGCCAAGGCTGCCACCTCCCTGTTCCAAGCCAGTGCTGAACGGATACCAGCATGCTTGTTCGCTGTGATGTTCACTCCGTTACCACTGCCACACACCACTATACCCAAGGTACCATGATGGGCTGCAACATTGCGCGCAACAGCATGGGCATGATCAGGGTAGTCCACGCTCTCAGGGCCCGCAGTACCGTTATCCACCACAGAATGGCCTTGGGCCAATAGGTGCTGCAGCAGATGCTGTTTCAGTTCGAAACCCGCATGGTCGCTCCCGATATAGAGTTGCATCGTCAAGGATGTATGAGACGCCGAAGATACCCGCTGTTCGCGACCGATAAGTTCATCAACGATCGGATCGTTCGATCACCGGATGATCTGTGGATAACGCATGGTAAGGTTTTGGTTATCAACGATCGATCCACGCCCTTAACAACTTCCAGGGTAAAGTCAAGGAGACTTATGGAAGAACTGCACACATCCATCACACCACCCAATGCCCCTGTTCCAAGCTCCGAACTCTGCACATAGGCTGACCGACAAGTCCATCAACGATCGTTGAAAACAAGCCAATAATGCCCATTCCTGTAATGGTCCGACCGTACCTCTTCAACCGGAAGATCGTTCATCGATGGTGCGCTACTTTTGATATCCCATATATGCAAGTCGAGCAACAGGAAATCACCAACAACGCCAACAGCCCTTACTACATCAACATAGTTTTATAGAAACCATTCAAATGCAAATAAGACTGTTCATAGCGGTGATCCATGTGGTCCTGGTGGGAATGGCCCAAGCCCAGGAAACGGACAGCCTTATGCGCTACTTTCACCCCAACGGAACGGTAAGCAGTGAAGGAGCTCTGGTGGATGGCAAACCCGAAGGCTGGTGGCGCACCTACTACGATACCGGCGTTCTGCGCAGCGAAGGCAACAGGTTTGGATTCGAATTGGACAGTCTCTGGAAATTCTATGCACCTGATGGTACCCTGCAAAGCGAAACCAACTATAGGGAAGGAAAGAAACAAGGCGAGGCCAAACGTTATGATGAAGCCGGCACCCTGATCGCTCTGGAGCTTTTTGTCGATGATCAACGCGAGGGAACAGCTCGCTATTTCCACAGCAACGGCGCAGTGCACAAGGAGGTGCCCTTCAAGGCCGGAAAAGAGGAGGGTAAGGGACTTGAGTACGCCGAGGACGGTCGTATCATAGCCCTGTTGACCTACGGGGCCGGATTGCTGCGAAGCCGGGAGGACATCAATCGTTTCGATCGGATGGGTCAACGTCAGGGACCATGGAAGGAATTCCATCCCAATGGCAAGCTCAAGAGCGAGGCGAATTACGTGGATGATAAGCGGCAAGGGGTGTACAAGGAATTCGACAACCAAGGGAATCTCAAGGAACTGATCCGTTTCAACGCTGGCGTTGTGGATACCTATGCCCAGGAGAAGCTCACTGTGGAGATCAAGCGCACGTTCCACCGGGGTGGCAAGGTGGCCAGCATAGGCAGTTACTCCAAGAGTGGCAAGCGCGAAGGCTTGTTCAAGGAATTCAGCCCATCGGGTGAGGTTACTGGAGCAAAGATCTACGTAGGGGACAAACTTGTGAGCGAAGGTCTAGTGAATGACGTGGGCGCTTTGGAGGGACCTTGGATCGAGTATTTCCCGACCGGTGAGAAGCGTGCAGAGGGGTCTTATTCGGCAGGGAAACGTGATGGTGAATGGGTCTTTTACCACCGCAGCGAGAAGGTGGAACAGAAGGGCAAATACACCAATGGTCTTCCCAATGGACCTTGGAAATGGTATTATGAAAGTGGACGTATCCTGCGTGAAGAGAACTATCGCCGGGGTAAGGAGGATGGACCCAGTGCAGAGTATGCCGAAGATGGTTCAGTGATCGTGCAAGGAGAGTTCATCGATGGCAGGCGTGAGGGTGTGTGGACCTACGAACATGGGGATCACCGCGAAGAAGGTTCCTATAAGGATGGTCTGCGCGATGGGATCTGGGAGTACACTTACACCAACGGCAAGCGCAATTTTATCGGAGAGTTCATCAACGGAGAACCCAATGGCAAGCATCGGTGGTGGTGGCCAAATGGCCAGTTGAAGTTGGAAGGACGCTATGTGATGGGTTTGGAACAGGGAGGTTTTGTCCATTATGACGAAGATGGCAGGGCAGTGCTCACCATTCGCTATAAGGATGGTTTGGAAATGCGTTTGGATGGCGAACGACTCCCGATACCTGAAGCACAATAAATGTCCGGATCACGGCCTGTATCATCCACGATGCGGTGATCATGCACAGGCCCAGTTGCACCAGTGAAGATGCAGAAGACCGGTACAGAAGGAGGGTTGGAGCAGGCCTACACAAAGCTGCTGCGCCGTTACCACAATGTGGTGGCACGCAACATGGCAGGTATGTACCGTACCACGCTTGATGGCCGGATACTGGAATGCAATGATGCGCTCGCGCGGATGCTTGGTTACAAGGATACCTCGGAGCTGATGGAGCAACCGGCGCTCAAACTCTACGCGTGCAAGGAGGAACGTGAACGCTTCATCGAGGACCTGACCAGGGAAGGCAAGCTCATCAACTATGAGATCCGCTTGCGACACCGCAATGGACGTGCTGTCTATGCTTTGGAGAATGTCCATATCGAACATTGGGAAGGAGAACCGGGAACGATCGAGGGTACCATCATCGATGTGACGGCATTTCGGCAGGCTGAACTCGAGCAAAGTGTGCTCATGCAGAGCTACCGCAGCTTGGTGGACCACATCCGGGATGGTTTGATGGTGGTGCAGAACGAAAAGGTAGTATTCGCGAACCCCGCAGCGGAACACCTGGCCGGTGAGGACTGTACCGGAAAGCCTTTGAACGAGTTGTTCACACATGATGATGTACAACGCATCCATGTGATGAGCAAGACCATGGACAATGCACAGGTCCAAGATCCCATGATGGTGAGCCTCGGGGGAAAGGACCTCACCCTTCATCTGCTACCCTTCGTCCATGAGGGTCTGCCAGCGGTTCAATTGACCATCCAGGACGAGGGCGCGCAGCGTGAACTCATGCGCGAACAGTTGCGTTCGCGCATGGCCGAGGAGGTGAACCAGGTACTGCGTGAAGAGATAGACCGGCACCGCACCACCCAGGAAGCCCTGCGGAAATCGAGGCGTTTTGCGCGAAGCCTCATCGATAGTTCGCTGGATATGATCCTCGCGGCCGATCCTGAAGGGCACATCAGCGAATACAATCCGGCAGCTGCCATGCGCTTCGGTTGGGAAGCCGAGGATGTCATGGGAAAGGAGTCCACCATGCTCTACGCGGACCCCGAAGAGTACGAACGCGTGCAGCACGAGTTGGATACCCATGGCATGTTCGCTGGCGAGATCCGCAATGTGTCCAGCACTGGAGAAGAGTTCACATCCTTTCTGGCCGCTTCCCGGTTGTACGATGAGGATGGCGCGGTGCTTGGGGTCATGGGTGTATCACGGGACATCACGCAAGTGAAGCGTGATCAGGAAGCCTTGCGGGCCAGTGAGGAACGGTATCGCGACCTGTTCGAGAATGCCACCGACCTGATACAGAGCGTTGATCACGATGGGCGATTCCAGTATGTGAACCATGCCTGGTACGCGACCTTGGGGTACAACGCGATCGAGGTCGAAGGACTTACATTGAAGGATATCATCCACCCCGACCACAGGACCCGTTCCTTGGGCCAGTTCGAGGCGGTGTTGAAAGGGGGCGATACAGGGATCATCCGTACGGTTTTCGTGGCCAAGGATGGCCGGGAGATAACCGTGGAAGGAAGTACCAACCTGCATAGGCAAAAGGGAAGATCGCCGGCAGCGCGGTCGATATTCAGGGATATCACGCATGAAGAGACGGCACGCAGGAAAGTGCAGCAGCATGAGGCCAAGATGCGCGCCCTCTTCGAGAGCAGTGACCATTTGTTCTGGACGGTGGACCCGGACGTGAAGCTTACGTCGTACAACCACGGTTACGCGGCAATGATCAAGCGCCTGTATGGGGTCGATCCAGAGATCAACACAGATCCCAAGAGGCCTCGTAAACACTTCGCGGACGAGAGCTATCATGCGTTCTGGGAAGCGAAGTACAAAGAGGCGTTCACCGGACGGACCATGCGTTTCGAGACCGAGCGGACCGATGTGGATGGTGAACGTGTATGCAACGAGATCTTCCTCAGCCCGGTGTTCGGGCCGGATGGCCAGGTGATCGAGGTGTTCGGAGTGGGACACGAGATCACCGAGCAAAAGGAGGCCGAGGATACGGTACGTGATCAAGCCGCGCGCTTGCAGGCCATTTTCGACAGCTCGGCCAACATGATGATCTGGACCCTTGACAAGGAGCTGATGATAACCTCCTGCAACGCCCATTTCAGAATGTCGGTGGAACGGGATTTCGGGCTTCAGGTAAAGATCGGGGATCCATTCGTGGTGAATGCTCTGCGACGGGCTACAGGTAAGCAATTCAACACCTTGCTGGGCCGCTATCACGATGCGTTGAAGGGCAAACCGCAGCAATTCGAAGCAGAACTCATCGACCGGAATGGGCGGTCCATTTGGGTGGAGAGTTTCATCAGCCCCATCGTGGTGGATGGCTCTGTGCAGGAACTCTCATGCCTGACCTACGAGATCACCGATCGCAAACAAGCGCAGATCGAACTGCTTGCCAGTTTGCATGAGAAAGAGGTGCTTTTGAAAGAAGTCCATCATAGGGTGAAGAACAATCTGCAGATCGTCAGCAGCATCTTCAGCCTGCAAACAGCCCACGTAGGAGAGGATAAGCGCATCCTGGATCTTTTGCGCGACAGTCGGGACCGCATACGCAGCATGTCCTTCATCCATGAAAGCCTGTACCAAAACAAGGACTTCAGCTCCATCGACCTTGCGGATTACATGGAAGGGTTGAGCCGAAACCTGATGATGAGCTACAGTCTTACCGGGAAGGTGCGCCTGGTGACCGACCTGCAACGGATCGATCTTGCCCTGGATCAGGCCATCCCTTGTGGACTCATCCTGAACGAGCTTATCAGCAACGCACTGAAGCATGCTTTCCCTGGAGGACGTGAAGGAACGATCGAAATGGGCCTTGAACTCATGGGGAATACCGTTTCAATAAGTCTTCGGGACGATGGTAAGGGAGCTCCTCCGGGCTTCGATCCACAGCGCGACGCGAACCTGGGTCTGGAGTTGGTGCATACCTTGGTGGAGCAGTTGGATGGCCGCTTAAGTATGCAGACCGATGCGGGGGTGGCCTATTTGCTTACTTTTGAGCGTATCAAGTAGAAGGCAATGGCGCAGACCAATGTCCTGGTTGTAGAGGACGAAAGTATCGTAAGCAAGGACATACAGCACAGCCTGAAAAAGCTCGGGTATGGTGTTGTAGGTGCCGCCAGCACTGGCGAACAGGCCGTTAAGCTGGCCCTGGAACACCGGCCGGATATCATCCTGATGGACATCATGCTGAAGGGTGAGATGAACGGGATCGAAGCCGCTGATGCCATCCGCAAGGAGACCAACATACCGGTAATATTCCTTACGGCTTATGCCGATGAGAGCACCCTTGCCAAGGCCAAGGTGACGCAGCCCTACGGCTACATCATCAAGCCCTTCAAGGAGATCGACATCCACACCACCATAGAGATGGCCCTCTACAAGCATAAGAAGGAGGCCGAGGTGCTCAAGGAGCGCGACCTGCTCTATGCCATCGTGGAGAACAAGGAAAGCGGCCGCGACATCATGTTCGTGAAGAGCAACAGCCGCCTGGTGAAGCTCAACACCCGCGACATCTACTTCGTGGAAGCGCTGAAGGATTATGTGGTGATCAACACCCTGAACACCCGCTACACCATCCACAGCACCATGAAGGACATCGAGGCCAAATTGCCCGAGAGCGACTTCGTGCGTGTTCACCGCAGCTTCATCGTGCGCCTGGACAAGATCACGGCCATTGAGCAGCCCAACCTGATCCTTGAGAACGACAAGAAGGTGATCCCCATCGGGGGTTCCTACAAGGACGAGCTGGCCAAGCGGCTGAACCTGGTTTGATCGCACTACGCGATCCGATCACGTTCTACCAAGTGTTCCAGGGGTGCGGCGGAGTAACTACTTCCGCTTCCCTTTCGCCTTTTTTCCTTGGGTCTTAGCTGTATTCTTCGGCTTACTCCTGAAGCCTTTGGCAGGAGCTTTCGTCGCAGGCTTACCCCGCTGGAACTTGCCCGAAGTGGTGCGTCCACCATCCTCGCGCATCACTTCTCCCGCAAGGCCGAAATCCACACTGCGGCGGTCCATGTCCACGGTCTTGATCACCACGCGCAGCTCATCGCCAAGGCGGAACTTGCGCTGGGTGCGCTGGCCCACGACAGTATAGCGTTCCTGGTCGAAGCGGAACACATCGCCCGGTAGCTCGCGCAGGCCGATCATGCCCTCGCACTTGTTCTCCACCAGTTCCACGTAGATCCCCCAGTTGGTAAGCCCGCTGATGATGCCATCGTATTCCTCGCCGATACGGTCGCGGAGGAATTCGGCCTGCTTGTATTTGATGCTTGCGCGTTCGGCATCGGATGCCTGCTTCTCCATGCGCGAACTGTGCTTGCAGCTCAGTTCCAGAACATCCTGGTCCAAAGGCGCACCGCCGGCCAGGTAGTGCGCCATGGCGCGGTGTACCAGCAGATCCGGGTAGCGGCGTATGGGGCTGGTGAAGTGCGTGTAGTGCTCGAAACCAAGCCCGTAGTGACCGATGTTCTCTGTGGTATAGATGGCCTTGCTCATGCTGCGGATGGCCACCTGCTTGATGATGTTCTCCTCTTCGGTGCCGGCAACCGAACGGAGTAGCTTGTTGATGGCATGAGGCAGGCCTTCGGCATCGGAGGTGTCCAGCTCCTTCCCGAAGCTGTGGGCCAGTGCACGCAACTGCGCCACCTTTTCGGGGTCGGGCAGGTCGTGTACGCGGTATACAAAGGGTTTTGCCTTGCCCTGCTTGGGTTGGCCTACCGAGGCCGCCACACGTTTGTTGGCCAGCAGCATGAACTCCTCGATCAGCCAGTTGGCGGAGCCCATCACCTTTTCGTAAACGCTCAATGGCCGTCCTTTCTCATCCAGCTTGAACTTCACCTCGTTGCCGCCGATCTCCAGCGCACCCTTGGCAATACGCTCCTTGCGCAAAACATCCGCCAAGCGGTGCAGCGTGAGCACTTCCTCCTTGAACGGCCCTTCACCACCGTCAATGATGGTCTGCGCATCGGCGTATGCGAAGCGGTGGTGGGAACGCATCACGGTGCGCCCGAACCATTCGCTGCGCAAGCGTGCCTGATCGTCCATCTCGAAGATGGCACTAAAGCTCAGCTTGTCCGTATGTGGGTTCAGGGAACACAGGTCGTTGCTGAGCTTCTCGGGCAGCATGGGCACCACACGGTCCACCAGGTACACGCTGGTGGCGCGGCTGGCGGCCTCCATGTCCACCACGGTGCCGGGTCGCACGTAGTGGCTTACATCGGCGATGTGGATGCCGATCTCCCAGTTGCCGTTCTCCAGCTTGCGCACGCTTAGGGCATCGTCCAGGTCCTTGGCATCGTCCGGGTCTATGGTCAGTGTGGTGATCTTGCGCATGTCGCGGCGCTTGGCGATCTCCGCCGGGGTAACCCCATCGGGGATCTCGCCGCTGGCTTTCAGCACACTTTCCGGGAACTCCAAGGGCAGTCCGAATTCCGCCAGTATGGCGTGCATCTCCACATTGTGCTCACCAGCCTTGCCCAGTACGCGCAGCACTTTGCCACGGGCGGGATCGCGGGCATCCTTCCACTCGCCCAGTTCGATGATCGCCTTGTCGCCTTCCTTGGCGCCGTTCACCTCGGTGGGCGGAATGAAGAAGGGTTTTTGCACCCGTTGGTCGTCGGCCACCAGGATGGTACGTCCATCGTGCTTGTGGATGGTACCCACGAATTCGGTGCGACGACGTTTCAGCACCTCCAGCACCTTGCCTTCGGAGCGCGAACCCCGGCCTCCTTGCAGCTTTATGCGTACGGTATCGCCATGCAGAGCGGTCCCGGTATCGCGTTGGGCGATGTACACATCGTCCAACCCCACCTGGCCCAGGCGCACATAACCGGCTCCGCTTGCAATGATGTCGATGCTGCCTTCGGCAAGGTTGCTACTTGCACCACCCACCACGGTGTAGCGCCCCTTCTTGCCAGTTTCTATGCGCCCATCGTCCAACAAGCGGTCGATGGCATCGAAGAGCAGGTAGCGCTGGCTCTTATCCTTGAAGCCCAGTTGCAGGGCCAATTGTTGGCTTGTAGCCCCACTGTGTCCGGCCCGGCGGATGGCGGCCAGGACATCTTCGGTGAGTTGGGCGGCAGAACGTTCGTTGCTTACTTTGGGCATGTGGTGTTTACGGAATGCGCCGCAAGGTACTCGGCTTCCTTCTGGCTGTGGATGAGACGGGCAATGCTTGCTCTTGGGTCCTGGAACACAGGGGGAAACGCCGCGAATCGATCAACTACCAACACCTGTTGATAACCAGCGGAAGATCACTACATTTGCAGCCCTTTTCCGCCCACTCGCGCGAAGCGATGGAGTGCGAAAGGAACCGACCCATGCAGCAGGAAAGCTCCAAGATCTTCAGCGGTACCGCCACGCGGTACTTGTCGGAGAAGATCGCTGCAGCCAGCGGCGAGCCGCTGGGGGAGGTGACCGTGGCGCGGTTCAGCGACGGTGAATTCCAGCCCAGTTTCGAGGAGACCGTGCGTGGTGAGTTGGTATTCATCATCCAAAGCACCTTTCCGCCTGCGGACAACCTGCTGGAGCTGCTGATGCTGGTGGATGCCGCCAAACGCGCCAGCGCCAAGCGGATCGTGGCCGTGATGCCCTATTTCGGCTTTGCCCGCCAGGACCGTAAGGACAAGCCCAGGGTAAGCATCGGCGCCAAGTTGGTGGCCAACATGCTCACCGCGGCCGGTGTGGACCGGATCATGACCATGGACCTCCATGCCGATCAGATCCAGGGCTTCTTCGAGGTGCCGGTGGACCACCTGTTCGCCTCCACGATCTTCCTGCCGTACGTCAAGGACCTCGGCCTGGAGAATTTGTTGATGGCCGCCCCCGACACCGGAGGCACCAAGCGTGCCAACGCCTATGCCAAGCATCTGGGGGTTGACATGGCGATCTGCTATAAGCAGCGCAAGGTGGCCAACCAGGTGGACAGCATGACCGTGATCGGTGACGTGAAGGACAAGAACGTGGTGCTGGTTGACGACATGATCGATACCGCCGGCACGCTCACCAAGGCTGCCGATATGATGATGGACCTGGGTGCCACCAGCGTGCGCGCTGTATGTACCCACGCCGTGCTCAGCGGTGCGGCCTACGAACGTATCGAGGCCAGCCAGCTTACCGAGCTCATCGTTACAGATACCATTCCCCTGCGCCCAGCCGAAGGCATGCCGGTGCGCAAGATCAAACAGCTTTCCGTGGACCACCTCTTTGCCGATGTCATCCGGCGGGTACGTACGCACGAAAGCATCAGCGGACATTTCATCATAGCATAACCACTACCTACGGTCATGAACACAGTAGCGCTCAGCGGCACGGTCCGCACCACCATCGGCTCCAAGGACGCAGCGCAGTTGCGCCGCGACAAACGCGTTCCATGCGTGCTCTATGGAGGCGCCAACGTCGTTCACTTCAGCGTTGAGGAAACCCTCCTGAACAAGCTTGTATTCACTCCTGAAGTGAACGGCATCGAGCTGGATCTGGACGGCACCAAGACGCTGGCGATGATCCACGACAAGCAGTTCAACCCCATCTCCGACCGCTTGGAGCACGTCGACTTCCTGGAGTTGAAGGAGGACCAGCCCACCCGTGTGAAGTTGTCCGTACGTCTGCAGGGCCAGCCCATCGGCGTGCGCAAGGGCGGCAAGCTCAACCAGAGCATGCGCAAGCTGCGCGTGAAGGGTCTGCCTGCGCACATCCCCCAGCACCTGGAAGTGGATGTCACCGAAATGGACATCAACCACGCTTTGCGTGTGAAGGACCTGAAGTTCGAGGGCCTGACCATGATGGAGCGTGCCGATGACGTTGTGGTGGCTGTGAAGCAGGGCAAGAAAGTGGAGGTGAAGACCGACGCTGAGGAGGACAAGAAGGGAAAGAAGAAGTAGTGCTTCGCTTCGCCTGCCTTCGGGCGGGCAAGCAGGCTCGCACTGACATGCATTGCGTTGTGCCTTTGGGCATGGTGCGGATGTACCCCGAACAGAGCGCAAGTCGATGAAGTACTTGATCGTTGGTCTTGGCAATCCGGGTCCTGAATACACGGATACCCGCCACAACATTGGATTTCAAGCGCTGGATGCCCTTGCGGGGGTATCCAGCGTTGTCTTTTCTCCTGCACGCTATGGTGACCGTGCGGAGTTGCGCCATAAGGGGCGAACGTTCATCCTGATCAAGCCGGCCACGTTCATGAACCTGAGCGGGAAGGCCGTGCGCTATTGGATGGACCAGGAGAACATTCCAGCGGAGCGCCTGCTGGTCATCACCGACGACCTGGCCTTGCCTTTCGGTGCCATTCGGATCAAGCCGAAAGGTGGCGCGGGCGGGCACAATGGTCTTACAAGTATCATTGAACTCATCGGTACCGAGGAGTTTCCACGCCTGCGTTTCGGCATTGGAAGTGACTTCGCCAAGGGCCGACAGAGCGACTATGTGCTTAGTCCTTGGAACACCGAGGAGCGCAAGGCCCTGCCCGACCGCATTGAACTGGCCAATAAGGCCGTGCTGCAGTTCGGATTACTGGGCGTTGAGTCCGCGATGAACAACTTCAACAAGCGGTAGCATTCGGCCGTGTTCTGGTCCGCCTAGGGGTGCTGCTTGGTCGAAGGTCCGGGATGCACTGCCGGAATGAAGGGCAATGCGGGTCGAACAAGGTTGGCATCTGCTCACAGCCGCATCATTCCCGCTTTCGGCAAGGGCTCGACCACAGCGGTGTACCTTTGTTCCCTCCAATCGAGATACGATATGCTTTCCAAGAAGATCGAAGCGGCCTTGAACGGCCAAGTCTCCGTAGAAGCGAATAGCAGCCAAGCTTATCTGGCCATGGCCTCCTGGGCCGAGAATCAAGGCCTTAGCGGCACCGCAGCCTTCCTATACCGCCATAGCGACGAGGAGCGGCTGCACATGCTGAAGTTGGTGAAGTTCATCAATGAGCGCGGCGGTAAGGCGGTGGTCCCCGCACTTAAGCAGCCCGGGACGAACTACAAGACCATCGCTGAGATATTCAAGGCCCTCCTCGATCACGAGACCAAGGTGACCCAAGAGATCAATGGTGTTGTGGACCTGTGCTTGAAAGAGAAGGATTATACCACGCACAACTTCATGCAGTGGTATGTCAGCGAGCAGATCGAGGAAGAGGCTTTGGCCCGCACCCTGATCGATAAGCTGAACCTGATCGGCAACGATAAAGGTGGACTGTACCTCTTCGACCGGGATCTTGAGGGTGCCAAGGGTGCCGAAGAAGGCAACAAGAAATGAGGCTGGTAAGCCTCTAGTCCCAAGGCCAATCCCCACCGATGCGCAGGGGCTCTTCCAGTCCTTCGGCGGTCAACCGGGCGCGCAGTTCCGCTGTGCTGAATCGTGCCGGTAGGCGCTCCGTTGCCGCAAGGCCGTAGAGCAGCATACCGGTGAAGCGCACGTTGTTCACCATGGCCTGCGGCTCCACCAAATGGATGTCGTCACAACTGCTGTGGTAGCAGCCGTACACGTGTTTGCCCAGGTCGCTGATGGGGTAGATAACGGGTATGCCGGCCAATAAGAAAGGCTGGTGGTCGCTGTGCAACCAGACCCGCTCGGAGACCTTTCCGGCAAAGGCAGCGCTATCTACATGCTGTATCGTGGCACACTGGGTTCCGATCAATTCCGCCCAGCCACCAGGCCCGCCGATCCCAAAACCCTGCGGATTGCCGCTCATGTCCAGGTTGATCATACAGCGGATGTTTTCGAGCTCGCCTGTACTCCGGTAGTGCTCCACCAGGGCTCGCGAGCCCAACAGACCCTGCTCTTCGCCCATGAACAGCGCGAAGCGAACGGTGCGCTCCGGCTTGGTGGGCATGGCCTGCATGGCACGCGCCAAGTCCAGTATGGAGAAGGAGCCTAATCCATTGTCCGTGGCGCCCGAAGCCAGGTCCCAACTGTCGAGATGACCGCCCACGAGGATCACCTCTTCGGGGAATTTCGTGCCTCGGATCTCGGCGATCACGTTGTTGGCCTGCACCATGTTGCTGTGGTTGGTCATGCCCAGTCGGACGCTCAGGATTTCGCCCTTCACCAGGCGTTCGCGGAGCGCCTTTCCATCTTCTGTGGCGATGCATGCCGCAGGCACGGGGATCAAGGTTCCGTCGATGGAGGCCGTTCCCGTGAGCAGCACGCCGCCATCCACTTGGTTCACGAATACGATGGCCGCAACGCCCCGCTTCAGGGCCAGTGAAGCCTTCTCACTGCGGTGCAGGTTCTTGGCGCCTTCCGGAGCATCCACCAGTCCGATGTTCACCAGGGCTACACGCCCCTTGAGGGCATCGCCGGCGCGATCGAGGTCCTTAGGCAGTCCATTCCCGGCATCGATCAGTTCGGCCTCCACATCGGCTTCCAGCGGAGTGTTCGCGAGTGCCACGGCCTGCAGGTGCAGGAATCCCGAGCCGTCTCCCACAGTAAGCTGAACGCGGCCCCGCGACCAGGCCTGTGCTTCGAAGGGGAAAAGTTCGACATGTTCCAGCCCGGATACACGGAAGAGGCTATCGGCTGCCCGTTCGGCCAGGGCCCCTTGGGGGCTGCCGGTCAGCCGGTGGCCGATGGCGTGTACGCTCCAGTTCAACCACTGGTATCCCAACGCGTTCTCCTGTGCTTCACGATCAAAGGCACGGAGGTCTGTGGGTTGGGCGCTTGCCCCCCCCATGAAGATCAGTAGGAACACGAAGAGCAGGAAAGGACGCATGTGGGACAAGATAGGGCTGGTCGTCGGCGGGATGGAGCTGCAGGTGTTGGGCATTATCGAGCACTTACGAAGGGTTCCTGCGCCTTGTGATCGTTCTTCGTGCGCGTTCAGCAGCCCAGGCCACTCCGACCAGTAGAAAGGGCATTGCAGGGTTCTTGAATCGCGCATCGGTGGTTGTGAGGGCCCCCGAAACGATGAGGTAAGCAGCGAAGAGCAGGAACATCCACAACCAGGGCGGTAGTTGCCTGATGTGGACCGACCACATGACCAAAGCGAGTGCAAGGACCATGGAGAACACTGCGGAAAGGGCGAGCAATGCAGGGTTCATTGGGGATGTCGTTCCGAAGAACGTCCGGATGTGTCCACGACCCGGCGCGAGATAGATGCGCGCTGCCTTGTCGAGCTGAACACGCGCCCAGGTAAGGGGATGTTCTAGCAGTGTGGCACGGACAGCACCGCGCAGGCCATCGAAGAAGGCATGGAAGCTGGTGCGATCCTCCCAGTCCATGCTGGCAGCGCGGTCATGCAGGGCCTTGGGCATGGTGAGTGCTCTGGGGTCCTCGGTTGCTCTCAATACATGAGGAACCTGGTAATAGGCAGCGGCCACAGCGGCGCTGTCGCCGAGGTAGAAGCGGCCTGTAGCCGACTTGTTTCGCAAGGCCCAGGGCAGTAGCACTAGCAAGCCTACCGCCACGAATGCGAGAGATCGGGCGATAGTGCGATGCACAGAGAAGTACCCCGCCACACCGGCAAGCATGATCAACCCAATGCCGTTGGGCCTCACCCACGCTGCAGCTGCGAACAAAATGGCTGCGAACAACAATGGCCTCCAATGTGTGCCTTGGAGCAGAAGCAGTGTGCCCACCAAGAGGAGTGCGGCGAACACACTTTCCGTGAGGACCTGACCGGACAGCAGGATGTCAATGGGTTCAACAGCCATCATGGCTGCGGCGAAAAGCGCCAACGGCGTGCTTAGGCCAACGGCTCGCGACAATAGGTAGATCAGCGGGACCTTCGCTGCAGAGATCACCACTTGCAGGAGGAGTATGGCCGCGACATTCCCCCCAAGGAGCCACACCAGTGCGGGGTAGCCGGGCATCTTGATGGTGTCCGGAATATCCAGCGGATGGAACATGCTGTACACGCCGTGGCGAAGGTTCTCCGCCAAGGTGAGGTACATGCCGGGATCATACTGTAAGTGCCAGCCGAGCCGAGCATGGTATGCCACGAATGCTGAACGCAGCAACAGGGCCAGCGCGAACAAAGCCCATGCGCGGCGGTCCATCCCAGGAAAAGAAGTGCTCTCGCTACGCATCGGAAAGGCCGAAGGGCAGCGGGAAGGTAGTGTGGGCTTAGATCTTCTTTACGCGCACAGCGTTCATGCCCTTGGGCCCTCGCTCCACGTCGTAAGTGACCATGTTGCCTTCCTTGACCTCTTCTTCCAGGCTGCTTACGTGTACGAAGAAGCGCTCTTGTGAGCCTTGTTCGATGATGAAGCCGAAGCCCTTGGAATGGTCGAAGAAGTCGATCCGGCCGGTACGAACGGCATCAGGATCAGCCTCTTCGCGCTTAGGAACACCCAACTCGATGCTTTCCGCGTCGATCTCCACTTTCTTCTTCGTGGGATCCGGTGGCGTATCGGTGATCATACCGTTCTCGTCCACATAGGCGATCATATTGTCCAGTCCTCCGCCAGGGGAGCTCGCTTTGCGCTCCTCTTTCTTCTGTTGCTTCTCTTCCCGCTTCTTCAAGCGGTTCTTCTCTTTCTCGCGTTTGGCGAAGGTGGACTGGGATCTGGCCATGTGTGGGGTCTCGGTGTGCGGGGTTATTGTGCTCCCCGGCAGCGCGAAGGTACGATTTTTCAGCGTCTCCGAACGCATAGGTCCGTGGCTGTAAGGCAGGCGGACGTTGCGAAAGTTGCTTTTCTACGCTACGCTCGGGATGCAGGTAGCGCATCCCACGTCCGTGCAAAATCCTCCAGCACACTGCTTATGCGGTCCATCGTGACCGGGTCCAAGCAATCCAAGGTATCCAAGCGGGTGTGGTAGGTGGGGTGCAGTTGGCCCATGGGCATGCCTACGATGGATGCGGCCGGAATGCCCCTTGCGCTGAAACTGCTGGCGTCCGTTCCGCCGATGGGGATCGTGCCGCGTTTGGGGGGAAGACCGGCACGCTCGAAACTCTCCAACAGTTTGTCCACCAGCGGCGTGTGGTGCGTCTGCATGGCCATCAGTTCGCGTTGGATCACGAACATGTGGTCGATCTCCATGATCCCGTCCAGGTTGATGACATGGGTATTCTCCGCCTTCAGCTGCTCCTTGTAGCGCTTGGCGTAGGCGCCAGAACCCTTCAATCCACACTCCTCGGCGCCGAAGCTTACAACGCGGATACGTGTACGCTCCAAACGACCTCCATTGGCAAGCCTGCGGCCCACCTCGAAAGCCACGGCCACGCCGCTCAGGTTGTCCTGCGCACCGGGCACCACCCGTTTTCCGTGGATGAAGAAGAAGGCCAGGGACAGGGGCGAAAGGGCAACGAAGACCCACCATGGAACGCTCACCCAAACGCTCCAGCCCGCTACCAAAGCGATCGAATAATACAGGGGCAGGAGCAACCAGGAGAAACCAGCGAACACCATCATGCGGGCGCCCCAGCCCTTGAGCCAGTACCACCAGATGAACTCCGGCGTACTGTCCATATGACCTGCAAAGAGCAGCGTGGTCTCAGCGGTGCCTGTGGGCTCGATCGTGCCGATCACGTTGTGCGAACGCCGTTGTCGGTAAAGGCCGTCCAACACGGCGTGGAACAGCACAAAATGGAACAGGAACCCCACGGCGTTGAGGAAACCCACGACAAGAGCGGCGGTCAGCGACCAATAGGGGAGTACCAAGGCGATCGCGAAGCCCAGGGTGAAGAGGCGCAACGATAGGAACTTGGCTCGGAGCGCGGCGTCGAACGGTTCTACGGTCACATTGTCGCAGAAGCTGCGCAGTTCATCGCTCAGGTAGTGCTGGGCCTTGGTCTCCGCCTCGGACCCCGCACGGCGCGGCCCGAAGGTGTCGATGAAATGGCCGACGAAGCGGTACGGGGTTTCCATCGGCTAGGCGCGAACACCGGAGACCAAGTGCTGGCGTACCTGGAACGAGAAGTACAGGATGCTCACGCCCGTTGCCAGTGCAATGAAAATGGTGAGCCAGCTTGTCCCAGGAAGCAGGCCAGTGCGGTCGAGGACAAAGATCACGCTACCGGCCATGTATAGCAGGCGGAACACCTCCAAGGGCACCGACCATCGTTTGGCCTGCAGGATACCCCCCCAGCTGGTGATCATGGCGAAAAGGCCGGCGGTGAGCATGATCCGGTCCAGTGGGCTTAGTGGCCATGCCATGTTGATGGCTACGTACATGTAGCCCATACCCAATACCACTTGGGCCACGAGGTAGCCGGTCATGTTGGGGAAGGGTTCGCTGCGGAACTTCACCTGTTGGTCCAAGTTGTAGCCGATCACTGTGGGAGGTGGTTCGTCGCGCACATCGGCAGGACGCCAACCCGTGGGCATGAACCACAGCCGGATCTTGTCCCACCAGCTCTTGGTGTGCCATGCATCGCTCCACAACTGGCGCCAGTATTGGAAGTTCACGTAGATGGGGTCCCAGGTGCGGGGCGGGTGGGTAATGCCGTAGCACACGGGTTCCTTCTCCTCCTCGTAGCTGCCGAAGAGCTTGTCCCAGATGATCAGGAACTCCGAGTAGTTCTTGTCGATATACTGCGGATTCACGCCGTGGTGTACGCGGTGGTGGCTGGGCGTAACGAAGTACTTCTCCACCCAACCCATGCGGCCGATCAGGCGCGTGTGGTGCCAGTAGGCGAGGAGCAGGTGCACAGCGGCCACCGAGTAGACCTGCTCCGGCGAAAAGCCGATGAGCACCAGCACCCAATCGAAGAACAGGAATTGGAAGATCCGCTGGGTGAAGCTGGCCCGGATGCCTACGGAGAGGTTCATCTCCTCGCTGCTATGGTGCGGCATGTGCGCGGCCCAGAACACGTTCACGCGGTGCCCGGTGCGGTGGAACCAGTAGAACACAAAATCGGAGATGATCAACAGGCCCAGCATGCTGTACCATGTGGTAGGCACCTGCCAGGGCGCGAACTGATAGAGCCATCCGTACCACTTGTACACGAAGAAGGCTACGCCAAGGTTGATGCACTGGTTGCCAATGCCCGTTCCCAAGTTGGTGATGGTGTCCTGGAAGCTGTAGATCCCATTCTTCACCCGGATGCTGTAGATGATCTCGAACAGCAGCAAGGCCACCACGATCGGCGTGATGAAGGCATAGACGTTCATGGGTTCCGAAGATAGGGGAGACCGGGGACTCGCTGACCTCGCTACAGGGCACCTGTAGCGTCGCCCCATCGGGTCGACAATGTTATAACGTTACCACATGATCCTTCATCCAAGCCACAATACCCTCCACAGC
>CAYQMC010000015.1:0-29125 GCA_964418285.1 uncultured Chryseobacterium sp. | reverse complement strand
AACAGCACGTAGAGGGGTTGGCTTGCGCTGGTGAAGTTCTCGGCCTGGAAGGTGGCCCACTTGTTCCCCACGGTCAGGATGGGCTTCTTCGTCCCGTTGGCGGTCTCGAAGATGAACTGGTCGCCCTCGGGCAGCTCGCGCTTATCGTCCACATAAAGGGAAATGAGGATGTACTCCTTGCTGAGCAGATCGAAAATGGCCTGCTCCGGCCATACGTTCTCTTCCATCTTCCGGCAGTTCACACAGGCCCAGCCGGTGAAGTCGAGCATCACTGGCTTGCCCTCACGTTGCGCACGGGCCAGCCCCTCGGTAACGTCATGTTCGCAATCCAGTCCCAGCGGACAGGTGCTTTCCTGCTCGTACAAACTATAGAACAGCGGCGGCGGGAATCCACTGAGGAGTTTCAGGTTGCGCGATTCCGCTGTGCTGAGACCGGGAAGCAGGTAGATGACGAAAGCCACGCTGAGCACACCCAAGCCGAGGCGCACCTTGGAGGGACGCACGTTCGGACTGTCGTGCGGGAAGCTGATGAAGCCGAACAGGTAGAGTGCGAGGCCCAGGCCGATGATGATCCACAGCCCGATGAACACCTCGCGTGGCAGCAGGCCCCAATTCATGACCAGATCGGCATTGCTGAAGAACTTGATGGCCAGTGCGAGTTCCGCGAAGCCGAGCACAACCTTCACCGTGTTGAGCCAGCTACCGCTGCGGGGCAGACTGTTCAGCCACTGCGGGAACAAGGCGAAGAGCGCGAAAGGCAAGGCCAGCGCCAAGCCGAAGCCGCCCATGCCCGCTGTAAGCTGCCAGGCACCACCGTCGGCCGTAAGCGCACCTGCGAGCAGGGAGCCAAGAATGGGGCCTGTGCAGCTGAAAGACACCAGCGCCAGGGTGAGTGCCATGAAGAAGATGCCGATCATCCCCCCGAAGCGGCTGGCGTTGGCGTCCATCTTGTTCACCCAACTGCTGGGCAGGGTGATCTCGAAATAGCCGAAGAAGGAAATGGCGAACACGATGAAGATGACGAAGAAGAAGAGGTTCAGCCAGGGGTTGGTGCTCACCTCGTTGAAGATCTCCGGATTCACGCTACCCAATAGGTGGAAGGGAATACTGAAGACGAGGTAGATGCCGAGGATGAAGGCACCGTAGGTGATGGCGTTGGACATGCCTTTCTTGCGATCCTCGCTTCCTTTCGTGAAGAAGCTTACGGTGAGCGGGATCATTGGGAAGACGCATGGCGTAAGCAATGCAAGCAGACCACCGATGAAGCCCAGGAAGAAGATCGTCCAAAGGGTGGTGTCCTTCGGCACCGTACTTCCCGCACCGCGTATCACAGGATTCTCCAGATCCACGTTGGGCAGTTCCATTTCCGCCACATCGCTCTTTACGGCCAGCCCCTTCAGGCGTTCGTCGTTCGGATCGAATGGCAAGGTGCCCAGTTCGAAATTCCCCGTTGCCGGCACCACCACGAAGTAGACCATGGTGGGCGGCAGGCACATCTCATCATCGCAGGTCATGTACTCGAAAGCACCGGTGACAGGGACTTCGGCATCGGTAAGCGAAAGGCGCTGGGTGAACTTGGCAGCACCTTTGAACTTCTTCACCTGCATATCGAAGACCGGGTCGTGGCCATCGAGGACCTTATCGCCTGTTTCGGATACCTGGCCTATCAGCCCGAGTCCTTCCCGCGCATCCACGACCATGGACGTGGGCCACGGGCCCATATCACCATAATCGTTCTGGGAATACACGGACCACCCCTTCTCGATGGTCGCATCCACGACCACATCCCACTGCCCGTTGCCCACTTCCGCAACGCGAACACCGAGCTTGACGGGTTCAGGCTGTTCGCCCATGCCGGGGAACTGCGCAAAGCCTGGGATGAACAGGTACAGAAAGGCAAGCAGGGCAAGGGACTTCTTCATCGTTCGATCAATGGCGTTCCGGCAGGTACTGGTATACTGAAAGGCACGACCAGCGGTGGCAGGCAGGTGTTACCGTTGCAACACATGTATTCAAGTTCACCCTCCACGGTGAAGGGACCGGCCTTGATGGCCTTGATCCGTTGCGCGAACCGTGTCGTGTCCTCATGGTAACGCACCACCATGGCGAAGTTGGGATCGTACTTTTCAACGGGAACAGGTTCCTCCAAGGCTCCCACCTGCACATGGCTACTGTCGGGTACGAAGCTGAAGGATGTCGGCACAGGGCCCTCATCGCTGGGCAGCACCGTTGCATACAGGTGCCAGCCTCCTTCGTTCACGGCCGTGAGTTCCAAGCGGTGTTCACCACCGCCGAGCGGAACTGCTCGGAAGGACCATGCTACAGGCTGTGCCATGGCAAGCGTGGAAATGCAAGCAAAGAGGAGCGCAAAGGACAGCTTCATCACGGACAAATGTACTTTGTCCTGAAGGCTGGGCACCCGAGCATACGGACCAAAGCTTGCGTTCCTAAGTACCCGAGCTCGAGCTCTTAAGGAATGTCAACACTCAGCACGCGTGCAATGGGGATCACCATACCGTACTTCAACACAATATTGTCCTGATCGTAGGTCCAGATGGTCGTTTCCACGGCCTTCATGCCTTCATCATCCAGGAAGGTGATGCGGCATTTGCCATGCTCGGTATTGCCCAGTTTGGTGGCTTGCAAAAGCTTGGCGTGGATGGCCTTGCGCTGCTCGTCCGAAATGACCACCGGTTGCTTGGGAAAACGCAGACCGGCAATGAGCTCCTTGTCGATGATGGTGGTATCCGGGGCGATCATGGTCGTACGAATTGAACGATTGGACAGTCAAGGTACGCACAGGAATGCCCCTTCGGTACTCTGTTCACGAATTTTCAGTCCTGGGGAATATCCTCGGGTTGCCAAGAGCAACGGAATACCGCTTTGGACCTTGGGCCTGCCTGTGCCCCTTCGGCGATGCGCAAGCCGCACGCCCACAGGATACGGTCACCGCTGAGCAGGACGTGGATACCGGCCTTGCGATCCCTGGACACCTTGGCATCGATGAGCATATCACTGATCAGCTTGGAACCCTGCATCCCGATCGGCCGCATCCGGTCTCCAGCTTTCCAAGTACGCAACCGGAGCGGGAATTCCATGGCTTCGGCATCCAACCAGGCGACCGAAGGACCCATCCCCAGATCGATCTCGGCCGCACTGCATGCTTCGATACGTAGTGGAGCATTGTCAGGCACAGCCGAGGGACCAGGTATCATCCATTCCCGATGTCCTCCTCCATCAGGCGCGATCACCAGCTCCGTTCGGTCCACAAAGACGGTTGCACCCTCCAGCGGGAACTGCGCACCCACACTACCCCGTTCCAAGGCCAGCAGGATGTCCTCCACACGGTCGGGGTGCGCCTCAGCACCATTGAGCAAGCGCATGAGAACAAGCCTTGGCATGGCCGAAGCCAGGATCTCCCGGATCGGGAAGCGCAAGCTGCCGTCGACATCATGGGAATGGTCCTTCAGCAGCACATCGAGGCTGTTCTGTACAACGGCGTCCATCTCGCGCAGCAGTTGCACATTGCGTACCATCACATGGCCCGTACCGGGGCGCATGGTCTCCAGCAAAGGAGTAAGCACGTGACGGATGCGGTTGCGCATGTAGCGCAGTTCGGTGTTACTGGGGTCCTCGCGGTGCGGAATGTGGTGTTCCTTGGCGTAGGCCTCCAACCCGGCCCGGCGCACGTTGAGCAACGGTCTGATGAAGGACCCGGTGCGGGCTGGAATGGTCTTCCACCCTTTTGCCCCCATGCCGCGCATCAAATGGGTGAAGAAGGTTTCCACGGCGTCATCGGCGTGGTGGGCCAGCGCAAGCGTGTGCGGTCCATTTTCCACGGCCTTACGAAAAGCAGCATAGCGCAACGCCCGGGCGGCCATCTGCGTGGATCCACCGTGTTCCGCAATATGCGCCTTGACATCCACAGCCACCACGCTGCAGGGCAACCCATGATCCGCGCACCACTGCTCGACGAAGGCGGCATCGCCCGCACTTTCGCTACCACGCAGGCCATGATCGACATGCAATACATGGCAAGCATGCTCCATGGCGTGCAACACGTGCAGGAGCACCATGCTGTCAAGCCCACCACTTACCGCTACCCACAGCGGCTCCCTGGCCGCGAGCATGCCATCGCGCCGAAGCGCTGAACGCACCTGATCAAGCATGCCGAAGGGCTTCGATCACGGAACGGGCTTTCAAAACGCACTCGTCCCACTCGCGTTCGGGGTCGCAGGTGGCGGTGAGGGCGCTGCCGGTGCTGAGGCTGGCCTCGCCGGTCTCGGCATTGTAAAGCACCGTACGTATCACCACGTTCAGGTCTCCCGTTCCGCCGGGTGCGAAAAAGCCGAGCGAGCCGCTGAAAAGGCCGCGGCAGCGATCCTCCACCGCATCGATGAGCTGCATGGCCTTGATCTTCGGCGCGCCGGTCATGCTGGCCATGGGGAAGGCAGCAGCCACGGCATCCAGTGGCGTGGTTCCGGGGAGCATGCGGGCCGAAACGGTGCTTACCATCTGGTGTACGTGGGTAAAGGCGTGGACCCCGCACAACTCGTCCACCTTCACCGTTCCTGATGATGCGATGCGCGCCAGATCGTTGCGCATCACATCCAAGGCCATGATGTTTTCGCTCCGCTCCTTGGGGTCGTTGGCAAGTTCCTGTGCGATCCGCTCATCCTCCCCAAGGTCCATGGAACGGGGCCGGGTGCCCTTCATGGGTTGGCCTACCACGCGGTCGCCGTCGAATGCCAGGAAACGTTCAGGGCTTGCGCAAAGAACGAATCGCTTTCCAAAGCGGTGGAATGCCGCGAACGGCGCATCGCTCTTCGCGAGCAAGCGCCCGAAGGCCGCGTAAGGATCCCAATCGGGAAGCTGTGCGGTTCGGGTGGTGCAGTAGTTCACTTCGTAGATGTCGCCCCGGCGGATGTGATCGAGCAAGGTGGTGGCCTGGCGCAGGTACGCTTCGCGCGTCGTGTGCTCCACCCAATCGGCATCCACCGGATCCGAGGTCCGTTCCGGTGGTGTGTGCAGTGCGGCCACCAAGGCGCGGCCCTCCTCTTCATGCTGCGGCAGGCAGTGGAGAAGAACGCTACCATCGCGCCAATCCACTACAAAACGCGGTTCGAACCAGAAGCTGGAGAGTGTTCCCGGATCGGCCACCAAGCGCGGCGCTAGATGCTCGAGTTCATTCTTCAGGTCATAGTCGAAATAGCCGAACATCCAATCAGCAGCCGCTCCATCGCTTCCGAACAGTGGTGACTTATATGCTCCGTTCAGTCCCACCCCAAGCAGGGCACGACGCTGGTCGCCGACACGTCGGTAAAGGAATAAGTCGTGCTTGGCCAAGGCGGCCCAGTTCACGGGTCCGGTATGATCAAGCTGTAGGGTGGTCCGCATGACCATGCAAGTTATTGTGTCGCGGGTCGCTTCCGCAGTTTGCGCACCAAAGCCAGCAGAAGAAGAAAGGGTGCGAAGAGCAAAGCGCTACGCCCGATGGCATCTCCGTGGCGCACAAAGAATGTCATGCGATCATTGAGGTACACGGTATGGCGTCGGGCATCGGGTGTCCACCAAGCGGTAGCCTCGAACACCTGCCCGCGTTGGTCAACGAAACAGGAGATGCCCGTGTTCGCCGAACGGGCCACGGCCCGGCGCGTTTCGATGGCCCGGATACGGGCGAAGGAAAGGTGCTGGCGGTAGCCCGGAGTATCGCCCCACCATGCATCGTTGGTCATGATGGCAATGAGGTTGCCGCCATTGCGCACATGCGCTGCCACGTGTTCGCCGAACACGGACTCGTAACAGATGGCCGGTACCACGGCGATCCCCGAGGAGGGGTCACGCAACACACTACGCTCCGTCTGTTGGCCGAGACTTCCGGTGGTACCACCCAGGTCCAGTGCGAGATGCTCCAAGCTGCCGAGTACCCGCTGGAAGGGCATGGCCTCCACTCCGGCCACCAGCTTGCTCTTGTGGTAGTGCTCCACCGGTCCGTTCGAGGGCAGGAACATGGCGGCATTGTAGGACTCATAGGCCCGTCCACTTTCGCCCAGCCTGCGGGCGGTAATCGGCAATAGGGTATCCTGGGGGAAGAGATAGGCCGATGACATGCCGGTGAGTACGGCCACCCCAGGATGATCCCGCTGGAAGACCCGGATACGTTGCGCGCTGCGCGATCGCATCAGATCGTTCTCCCACAACCCGTACAACGCGGGTTCTTCCTGGGTAAGGTCCATGGAAACGGGTTCTTGCAGCGCCGTCTCGGGCATCACCACCAGCACCGTATGTTCGGTCATCCGGCTTGCCGCAAGGTCCAGCATACCCTCCAACTGCAGCAGGGGGTCGATGCCGCCGAACTTCTGCGAATAGGGGTCGATATTGGGTTGCACCACCACCACTTCCACGCCGGTGCCTTCCTCCGCGTGACCGTGGTAGCGCCACTGCGATATTGCCAAGGGAAGTACCAATAGGAGCACCAAGCCAACGAAACGCATACGCTGTGCACGATGAGCAGTCCCCCCGGTCGCCAGTATGCGGTCAAGGACCAGGTTGACAAGCAGGATCCATAGACTTCCACCCAACACCCCGGTAACGGAGTACCACTGGATCCAGGAAGGATCGTTGGCGAACACATTGCCCAGGGAGAACCACGGCCACTGCAGGTCCCAACCGTGGTGCAACCGTTCGAACGCCAGCCAGAACAGGATGAATCCGTAACCCGCTTCACGCGGCCCCACGTTGCGCCGCACGAAGCGCTTGAGCCACCACGGGATGGTCATGAGCAGGGTGTTGACCACCACAGGCGCTGTAACGCTCACGAGTTTGGTGGCGAGGGGTTCGTTCACGAAGAAGAACCACCATGAAGTGGCCGCGTTCCACAAGAACATGGCGGCCAGCACGTAGGGCATGAAGGAGCGTGGTGCACCCTCCCTTGCATCGTGGAGGCGCTCAGCGCACAAGAGTGGCAACCACGCAATGAGCGCCAAAGGTGCCAACCCGCCGATGGCGGGCCAGGCAAGGGCCCACAGCGCTCCGGTTAGCAGCGCCCACAGGAGGATGCGCGATCGAAGGGGTAGCACCACGGCTCCGAAGTTAGGCGGCTTGGCCGGCTCAGCGCAGCAGGTACATCTTCCCGAAGCCTTTGTCGAAGTACCCCGCAGCCCCGGTGGAACGGTACTCGATGTCGGTACCGTGCAGCTGTGCGATCACCCGATAGAGGTATACACCACGCGCCAGTCGATCGCCGAACTCGTCGGTTCCGTCCCACGCGAACTCCGAGATGTTCCGTCCCACACGGATGGGCCCCAGCTCATGCATCTTCACTTCACGCACCACACGCCCGGTCACGGTCATGATCTGGATCTTCATGTAGCTGGGCGGTTCGCTTCCCGTGACCGTGAACACGAAGCGTGTGCTGGTGCTGAAGGGATTGGGGTAGTTGAGCACTTCGGTTATGGTCGGCTTGTTGAGCACCTCGAAATCCACCTTGTAGTCGTTGTCGCCCGATCGATTGCTGCTCTTGTCCGTGGCTTGCACCGTAAGGGCGTAATCGCCATCGACATTGAACATGGGTCGGTACAAGATCCGGGCTTCATTGTTCGGACCGTTGGCCGGAATGAACTGCAGGTTTTCGATGCCTGCCCCATCGCGGAAGTACACCCGTTCCAAGGGACGATCCGGCGTGGTAAGGAACACCTTGAAATGGATCGTATCGGTCGGCGAATCCATGAGCAGAACGGGATTCTCGTCCTTCAGCAGGACCTGGATCTCCGGCCTTGTCGACACCACATCACCATTCAGGATGTGGATGCCATCGAAGGTGACATCCAGCAAGGGGTTCTCGTTGTCCTCATCGACCAGGAATCGCAGCTGTGCGATATTGTTGAAGCGGTATTGTTCCTGCTGATCGAAAACCCCGGTAGTGGTGTCCACGGTATTCGCTTCGATGACCAGCGTGTTGGGGCCGCCGAGCCCGAGGGTGGAGAAACGGACCGTATCGAGAAGAACGCCACCCGCGGGAAGCGGCGCATTCAAGCGGTAGTGCACCTGCCTGCGCACGTTGTTGCGGTCCAGCACCCAGGCTCCCATGAGCAGGCTGTCCATGTCGAACTCGCTCACATTGCGGACCGCCACCGCTACCATGGCATCCTGGCCTTCGAAGAGGTCGTTGAGGACATTGATGTAGCCCGCAGGGGGGTCGATGGCGCACTCCGGAACCGGTGCGCTCAGGAGCTGCCAGCGCTGCATCTGCGAAGGATCCGGTTCCCCACCTTCGGTATCGAAGAAGCGTCCACGCAACTTCAAGCGGGGGTATTCCTGGGCGTTCACCAGGCTCCCCAGATCGGGCACCGAATCCTGCTCGGAGTCGTATTCGAAGAGTTGTACTTCGGCACCGCCCGGGGTGATGCCGCGCACCTGGACGATGGTACTGTCCCCTGGACCGCGTGTCCTATCGTTCCAATAGAGGCCGTACCAAGCACTGGCCGGCCCGGCCTCCATGGTCGTCATCTCACCACGGTCGCCCATGCCCGGGATCTGGGCGGTCAACGAGATCACATCATCGATGGAAGTTCCGATGATGGATTGATAGGTTTCCGGGAACCCCTTGCGCACGTAAAAGATCATGGGAACGCTATCCGGAATGGCACTCCAATCGGGCACACCCAAGGCCTGCAGCGCTGGCATCAGGTCGGGCGCATTGTTCGCCATGCCTGTCTTATCGAGATACCGCCAGGTGAAGAAGAGCAGGTGGTGTCCGTCCGGCACCGCATCGTTGACCATGCCGAGCAAACCCTCCAGTTGCCCAGGGTTATCCGTCCGGAAGGTGAAGTTGTATTCCACCCTGTTCCGACAGTTGGTGCCGTCGTTCTGGTTCCCGAAACTGTAGTCCGGGTTCTCTCCGTTCCACGCGGTACCCCAAGGCTGGAAGTTGGCAGGGTCCACGACGGCCACGTGCCACGCCGGAAAAACACTGCAACCGTTATACTCCTGCGGCGCCAATTCGAGGAACCAGCCCGTGGAATTGTTATCCTCACCCGAGCTGTTTCCATGCACCTGTGCACGCAAGGTCCGTGTACCGGAGAAGAACTGGAACTCGCGTTGCGGACGGTCGTGCTCAATGCTCGCGAAGGTGTTGTTCTTGAACTGGAAGAACTGGGCCTGCCCCCACCCGTGCTTACCGGCGATGTATTGGAAGGAACGCTCGTACCAATTGAACCCACCGTTGCCGGTACTATCGATGGAGCAGCGCCAGAAATAGACGGTGCTGTCCTGTTGCCCGGTCTGTGCGTAGACGGAAGCGGGCTGCCACGATACCACGCCTCCGGGAGCTGAAATGGTGGTGGTCTCCATGACCGGGCTATCGAAGGTGTCGGCCGTATCGATCTGGAATACATACTGACGAATGGGTGCGAAGGGGTCCCCCGTGCTGGCCTTCAGTGCAGGCGAAGGATCGGGCAGGATAGCGTAATTGTACGGGTGGATCGGCACCAGATCACCGCTGGTGATGAAGATGTTGGTAGATGCACTGTTGTTGCCTATATCATCCAGCTCGGGTACCTCATCGGGGTCCAGGTCGACCCGCACATTCAACTGGTTGATGCCTTGCCCCCCCGAAAATCCAAGGGTGGGCAAACGGAAAACCGCAGTGTCCCGTAGGAGCACATTCTCAAGCCCGGTCAACAAGGTGGGCGCGGCTCCCAATGTCTGGTTCACCCGGTCCAAAGCAACGTTCAACGGTGTATTGACCGCCTTGCCTATGTTGGTCACCACCACCTTCACCGCAAAGGTGTCCACGTCGGCGGATACTACCAAAGGGTCCAGCATGATGCCTTCGGAGGAGACCACATAATCCGGCTCGGGCCAGGAGTTCAGCACCAGCGTGGGATCACCTTGCAGGGTGAAGGTGTGCACATTGTTCACGGATTCCATGGCCGAGCTGTTGCTCAACTGTTGGAATGCGGCATGGCGCATATGTTCACCGATGCCCTTCCCATAATTGGTCGAACTGAAACTGCGGTAGAACTCCTGGGTGTATGGATTCAAGAAGACCGCTATGCCAAGATCCACGCTGGCAAGGAATGCGATCGGTCCCTTGTCCGCCATCATCACCCAATCCTCAGGCGTACTGCTATTGGAGTTCAGGTGGATATTGCCGATGTAGCATGAGTTGGCCAGCACCATTGGGTGTCTCCCGTTCCAATTGTAATTGGTAGGGTCATCGATGGTGATGTCGAAGGTATTCGCCGATGCGTGCGCCAAGAATGTCATCAAAGTGGTACCCTCCTCGATGAACTGCCTGACGGAATCCGCCGAAGCCTGCTGGATCACATCGGAACTGGTCTTCATGAAATCCACCACGTTCCCACCGAAAGAAACGTCCTGTGCGATCTGTTTCCAGCCGTCCATGTAGATCCGATGGATGTTGTGCTCGTTGGCCGTGTTGCCTCCTCGGAAATGCAGGATGTTCTTCATCCAGGCTGCCGGAGCCTGGCTCTCGAACACCCGGACCTTGTCCAAATAGGTTTGGATGTCTTGTACATCGCCGGCACTGAGTCGCCCAACAGGGATGTCCATCCGGCGCGTATCGAAGCGCAGACCAAGGGTGAAGCAAACGTCACTGGAGGGGTAGCCATAGCTGGGCACCAAACACCGTTGGTAGGCCCCATTCACATCCGGGCGATACCCATCGGAACCGCCTATCCGCGCGGTTTGCACGGACTTGCCCATGAGAAAGAGCGCCTGCGGATCGGTGCTCCATGTGTCCAACAGGTAGCGGGCAAAGCGCCTTATGGCGAATGCATGCTTGGGTATGCCACCACCGAATTGATCGTAGAGGTCGTCCACATCCACGACCAATACGGGCATGGGGTTCTTCGGGCTGCTGCGCCTGTAGTCCGCATACTCGTTGGCACCCTCAAGCAACGTGGAATGCGTAACAATAAGCATGGCCGAATCCAGTTCCAAAGCGGCGTGGTCGACGAAGAAGCCCGTTCCGTTCACGGGAGAAAGGGCCGTTACATTGATCACGGAACTTGGGGCGACCACCAGCAAACGCGCATCATCGCCCGAAGGATCCTGCGGTACCAAAGCCTTCCAACGGTTTCCGCTCGCACTACCCACGATCCTCCGCAGCGTATCCCCCCATGCATAGATCAGCGGATCGCCCTCGGTGATGCTCAGGTCGATATGGGCGAAAGGGGAGGCCGGGTCGTGGGGCAGCTCCAAGGAGACCAATGAAGCCGCTGCGAAATTGAACGTTTGTGCATACTTGATGACAACATTGGAGATCGCCTGTTGATCGACGTATTGCGCAGGGTTGGACGCTCCGATCTGGCCGGGAGCGAACAGATCATAAGGCACAGCAAAACGCACTTGTATGGAAGCCCCAAGGGCGGTAGCCGGTATTTCGAACTGGTGCCGGATGACCTTGGGACCACGGTATATGGTGTCCAGGACCAAGGTTCCTGGTGCTGCACCATAGGCGATCCGCAAATGATGGTCGTCCAAGGAAGAGTAGCCAGGGTGGTTCACCCCCACGGCAACGGCTGTTATCTCCGCATTCGGGGCATCCGCGCCGGTATAGCGCCTGGGAGTAACCACCGTACGGGCCTGCTCCACTCCATTGTTGGACGACGTCGCCTGCAGCAATGCGGAATGGGTCCAACCCTCCCCTTCAAGCATGAACCCACTGGTGACATTGCTGCGCACCAAGCCTGGACGGTACGCGGCGGTGAGGGATTGTACCACCGATCCGAAAGCATAGGGGCGGACAGGGTATGGTGCGAAGTCGGTATTGGCCGATGCCAAGATCCGCTCCTTGGGTGCTTCTGCATCCCACGTAATGAAGTACCTGATCGTGTCATTATAAAGACTGTAATAAGGATTCGCCTGATGGTCAGGTTGGCTGTACATGGCCCCATCCAACCAGCCATCGTTGGGCTTAACATGGAATTCCACGAAGTCCGTTGCATTGAGCACCCCGTCGTCACCACCCTGGATGAAGATGGGTACCTGCTTCTCCCTCCCAAAGACCATCAGGTGGGCTGGATCGACGGTACCTATGGGAAAGCCGGAATCCGCCAGAGCAGCGGAATCGATGCGCACCAATCCTTCGCTGAACACATCGAAGCGCCAGTACCTCCGGTTGTGGTCGATCCACTCGTTGCCGTGCACCACCTGTGCCATGGAGGTCGCCACCTCCATGCACAACAGCACGGTCAACAACACTCGTATCATGAAGAAGGCTTCTTGAACAGGTCGAATTTCAACGAAAAGACATTGGAGTACAATGCCACACTGTTGTCTCCGATGTCCGTAAGCGCATAGTCCAAGGAAACGCTCTTGATCTTCAGCCCCAAGCCGATGTTGGGCTGTAGTGTCAGCTGGCGCGTGTCGGTCAGGTCCGTCACGTATTGGAAATAGCTGAGGCCACTGCGCACAAAGACAACGCCGGCATAGCCAAGCTCAAGCCCGATGCGCGGGTCGGCGCTCCACGCGTTGCTTTGTATCAGGGTGTTCCGTCGCCCATCGAAGGTATTCTCGAGATCCACCGCAGCGATGATGTTGAATTTCTCCGTGACCGCAAACTCTCGTGCAACACCCAACATCATGCGTGGAAGGGTCACCTCCACACTGTTCTCCGGGATCTCATTGTCGGTCTGCTGGAATACATCGATGGTCCGCTGGTCCAACGTATAGCTCCATGCGTTGAAGGTTCCGGTGATATCACGTGCAACGGCACTGAAGCGCCAGCGATCGCGCTGGTACTGAGCGCCGGCATCGAGACCGAATCCCCAAGCCTGCCCGAACTGGCCCACACGGCGATAGATCACTTTGGCGTTGCCTCCGATGCTGAGTCCGGGTACGCTCATCTTCCGGGCGTAGGTCACCAGGAAGGCATGGTCCGCCGTACTGAAGGATGTGATGCGGTCGTAGTCGATGTTCCCCGAAGGATCGATCAGATCGATCGTATTGGGTATGTTGTCGATGCCGAAGCGGATGAACGTGAACCCGATGGTGCTCATCGAATCGATCGGCTTGGCGATACCGATGTAGTCGTACTTGGCGATCCCTGCGAAGTACTCGCTGTGCATCACACCCACTTGAAGGTCGCCTTTCACGCCAAGGATCCCGGCTGGATTCCAATAGCCGCTGGTAACATCGTTGACCACACTGGTATATGCGCTACCCATGCCCAAGGCGCGGGCTCCCACACCAATGGCCAGGAATTCGTTGCTGTACTTGGGAGCATCCTGCGCCAAGGCCGTGCCGATGGTGCATACCAGACACAAGGCCACTGCTGCGCTGCGCACGCTCTTCATCCCGTTGTTCATCATCCGCTTACACTATTGACGCAGCTATTAACAGCAGGTGGCCCCGATCATTGCCCGAATTTAGTTCCATCTTCGCGCTATATGGCGCAACTCCCTCGGCTTCCTGACCTGCTTACCACCGCGAACCTATGCTGTGGCGTCGGTTCCATCCTACTGGCTTCCCAAGGACAACTAACACTGGCATGTTGGCTGGTGTTCGCCGGGGCCTTCTTCGATGTGCTGGACGGGCTGGCCGCGCGGGCGCTGGGAGGGGGCAGCGAACTGGGCAAGCAGTTGGACAGCCTGGCGGATATGGTAACGTTCGGGGTGGCGCCCGGGATGGTCCTTTGGTCTGGTCACCTCTCAGCGGTTTGGAAACGGTATTTGTTCCATGTGGATCATGATGGTCCAGTAGCGGCAATTAAGCCTGAATGGACAATTGCTTTGGCTGTGACGGTGCTCATTGCCGCTTCCGCTTGGCGCCTTGCCAAGTTCAACATTGACACCCGGCAAACGAGCGGATTCCTTGGTCTTCCTACTCCTGCAAATGGCCTTTTCTGGGTATCGATCGTTCTAGGTGCTCTTGGGGTATTGACCACTGGCTTTCCCGGCTCCGCCCACATTGAGCGAGCAGTAACGGCTTTGCTGTTCACGCCTTCTGCCGTGCTAGCACTCAGCATCGTCATGGCTGTTCTTATGCTCTCCGAAATCCCCCTCGCCGGCCTCAAGTTCAAGCACTTCAAATGGCGAGGCAACGAGGTGATCTACCTGTTGTTGGGCATTGGGGCAGTGTTGGTTGTGTTGTACGGCATGCTGGCCGTGCCGCTGATCATGGTGTTGTACGTGCTCAGCCCGCTTTTGGGGCGTGTGTTCGGAAAGGGGGTGAATTGATTTTCGATATGTCGACCCAATGGGTCGACGGTACAAGTGGTGAGGCTATGCACGCGTCGGATTGCAACCACCTGCACCTGAGCGTTGCGCATTCCCATTTCTCTGCGACCTTTGCGCCTCCGCACCTCTGCGCTCTCCCTACTGCCATGAAGAACTTCCGCGCCGCCATCGATGTGATGCCCCACGACAACCTGCTGGACCCCCAAGGCAAGGCCGTAACCGGCGCCATGGGCGGACTGGGTCTGGCCGAGATCAGCGGAGTGCGCATCGGCAAGCACATCACCCTGCAGGTGGAAGCGAAGGACAAGAAAGCCGCTGAAGCGAAGGTGGACGAAGCCTGCAAGAAGCTGCTGGCGAATCAAGTGATGGAGAAGTACAGCTTCGTGGTCGAAGAAGTGGCGTAGCCACTCTGCACACTTCAGCTTTGTAGCTGTACCGTCGACCCATTGGGTCGACTATCGGGATACCTAAGCCACATTTGTCGACCCAATGGGCGACGGTACAGGTACAGCACGAAAATTTCCGGTGGTGCCTATGCAGGCACCTTACGGCGTAACACGAAATTCCTGCCCAGGTATTTCTCGCGCACTTCTTCATCGCCCGCAAGTTCTTCAGCAGTGCCCTGTTTCAGGATGCGCCCTTCGTAGAGCAAGTAGGCCCTGTCCGTAATGCTCAGCGTCTCCTGCACATTGTGGTCGGTGATCAGGATGCCGATGTTCTTTTCCTTCAGCTTGGCCACAATGCCTTGGATGTCCTCCACGGCGATGGGGTCCACCCCGGCGAAGGGCTCATCCAACAGGATGAAGCGGGGGTCGGTAGCCAGTGCGCGGGCGATCTCCGTGCGGCGGCGCTCGCCACCACTAAGCACATCGCCCATGTTCTTCCGCACATGCTGCAAGCCGAATTCGTCCAGCAGGCTTTCCAGTTTTGTGGCCTGTTCGGCTTTGCTTTTGCCGGTCATCTCCAGGATCGCGCGGATGTTGTCCTCTACACTCAGCTTGCGGAACACACTGGCCTCCTGCGGCAGGTAGCCGATGCCCTTGTGCGCTCGGCGGTACATGGCCATGTCGGTGATGTCGTCCTGGTCCAGGTACACATGGCCTTCGTTGGGTTTGATGAGCCCAACGATCATGTAGAAGGTGGTGGTCTTGCCGGCTCCGTTGGGGCCTAGCAGCCCCACGATCTCACCCTGCTTGACCTCCACGCTCACACCGTTCACCACCGTGCGTCGTTTGTACCGCTTGATAATTTTCTCTGCCCGGAGCACTGGAACTAGAACGTGATGTTGAGGGTCAAACGTACGGCCCATGGCTTCGCCTTGGGGTGGTCCAGATAGCTCAGGCGTCGGATGGCATCCACACGCAGGACCTTCAGGATGTTCTCGATGCCGAAGGAGGCTTCCATGTACGGTCCACCGGATAGGTCGTACATGAACTCCAGCAGCTCCATCTCTTGCCGGTTCTTGTCGTCCAATGCGCCAATGGCCATCTTGTAGCCGAGCACCTCGCGCCATTTTAGGCGCCGGAACAGGGGGATGCGGTTGAAGACCAGTCCCTCCAAGTGATGCTCGAGGAACAGGGTGGCCGTGCGGTCGTTGATGAACTCGAAGAAGTTCATGGCATTGAACGCTATATCATCCAGGTAGAAGGTCTCGTTGCCTGCATTGATAAGCAGTAACGGGTAGGGCAGCGTACCCCAAACCTGCGCACCGGTCACCGTGTATCGGTGCCAACCCAACGGTCCCATTGCAATACGTTGCTGCACCCGGGCGATGGCCTTTGTATAGGCGTAGTTGCTTTGCAGCACGCCCTTCAGGCCTTGGGCCAGGTGCAATTCCACCACCGGATACTTGGTGCCCAGGTTCACGCGTGTGAAGTCGCCGCTCACATACTTCTCCATGTAGGCGAAGCGCGTGTTGAGGATGATCTCTGCGGTGGTGATGCTGTTGATCACATCGGGCTCTCCGGCGTCGTTCACCCGCAGGTAATCCAAGCTCCCCCTAGGGAACAAGGTGCGGTGCCGCAGCATGAAGGTGTTGGAAAAGCCCGTGAACCATTCACGTTCCAGGTAGGCGCGGTATTCGTCCACCATGGTAAGCTTATCGTTGGGCAATACCCGCAGCGCGCTGGAAAGGATATTATCCTCTCGAAAAGCGCCTGAGCTCTGGCCCAACTGCTCGATGTCACGCTTGAAGTAGACCCCACCGATGAGGCGAGGCACCCGGCTGATGAAGAACTTGCCCCCGAATCCGTACTTCATCTCGGTATCGCGCGTGCCATAAGCGAGGTAGCCTTCCAGCTCCACATCGCGGCTCCACTGGCTACTGGTGCGCGCGCCTATGCGGAAGCGGTTTCCCTCCACAGGATTGAAGCTGTAGGCCGTGAAGTAGGGTCCCAGTTCGATGTTGTCCAAGGGATAGTACCCCGTGACCACTGTTTGGATGATGTCGATGTAGGTCCTGAAGCGCGGTATGCTCTTCATGGTGTCCACCATGTGGTAGATGGTGTTCTCCTTTTCGGTGAGCGCCTCATGTCGGTTGGCCTCCCAGAAATCGTTGCCTTCGCTGAGCGGGTCCACGACCATCACCACCTCTTCCACACCGGCATAGAAGGCATCCTCCCGGGGCTCGTTGATCAGAAAATCGCGGTAGCTCGCGGTGCGCCTTCCGTACAGGCCCTGTACTGTGGTCTTTTCCGCCTTGTCGTCGTTCTTCAGCACATTCAGGTCCACGACCAGGGCATCCTTCACCAGCATCCACACCTCGTTCTGCACTTGGTCATATTCCTGATGCACCTCGAAACCCTGAACGAAGTTGAGGTTGGCTCCCTCGTGGATACCCGCTTCGATACGCTTCACCGCGTAGGTGGTATCGTTGATCCACATTTCGCCTTTGAAGGCGAGCTCCTGCGGTCGCTTGGGCCCGAACTCCAGCTTGTAGCACCAGTATTTACCGATGTAGGCACTGTCGGTTAGGTAGTAGTTGTAATAGCCCTTTCCACCATCAGCGATGGGGCTCACGAAGTTCTTCCCGAAGATCTCCAGGAAGTTGTCGTAGATGTTCACGTTCTGGTACATGTCGCCCATGAACTGTGAAATGCTCTCGTTCTCGATGCCGCTCACCTTGGTACCCCGGATATGCTCCTTACGGGCCTTGGGTTTCTGCCGATAGTATACATCGGACAAGGTCTCCGTCATGAAGATGGGTAGGTAAGGCTTTGCGCCGGTGCTATCGATGTTGTCGAAAATGAAGGCGAACGGTTTGAAGATCTTCTTCTGCGTGAATTCCTCGGTGATGTTGTTGAGGTCGAACTCGACCTTGTTGTAAGATTCGTATTGATATGCGCTCAGCTTCTCACGGTTGTTGGCGGGCTTGTGGCGGACCATGCGGCGCAGTATCTCGAAGGCCGGGTTCTCGTCGGTGGGTTTGATGACCACCTCGGCAAGTGTCACACTGCTCGGTTCCAGGGCGATGTCAATGACCTGCAAGCGGTCCTTCTTCACCGCGAACTTGCGGGAGACATAGCCTACCGAAGAGGCCTGGATCGAGTCCGTGGCATAGTAGGTATCGAAGCTGTATTCGCCGTTGATATCCGTGGTGGTACCGATGCGGCTGTTGAGGAAGGCGATGTTCACGAAGGGGAGCGTCTCTCCGGAAGCGGCATCGGTAACGGTTCCGGTGATGCGAGTGGTTTGTGCTTGCGTGCCGTACGGCAGGACAAGGAGCAGAAGCAACCCGAGGAACGACCATATGGAGCGTGGGGTGGACATCAGCTGGAAGCGGTGGCCAATGCCCGGTTCCTCGTGGCTTCCATACGCCTGATGGTACGGGCCGAAAGCAGGATACTGCCTTCGTAGAGCAGCATCAAGGGACCGGATACGATCAATTGGCTGACCACATCGGGTGGGGTGATTATGGCCGATGCGATGAGCACGATGACGAAGGCATGTTTACGATAGGTGCGCATGAAGCCCGGTGTGATCAACCCCGCACGGGTGAGGAACAGCACCACGATCGGTAGTTCGAAGAGGATGCCTGTCCACAACGTGACACTGGTGACCATGGCGATGTAGCTGTCCAGTGCTACAGCGTTGCGCACGGTTTCGCTCACTTGGTACCCGCCGAAGAACTGGATGCTGAGGGGAGCAAGCATGTAATACCCGAATGCCACCCCGACCAGGAACAGTACCGACGCGAATGCCACGATGCCTCGCAAGGGCCCTTTCTCCGCTGGGTTCAGACCCGGAGCCACAAAGCGCCAAAGCTCCCAAAGCATGTAGGGGAATGCGATAATGAGTCCCACCACAAAGGATACGATCAGGTGGGTGAAGAACTGACCGCTCATGCTGATGTTCTGCAAGGAGAAATCCAGCGATGGGGCACATAGGGCATCGCCCAGGCCGATCATGTGACCCAGTGCGCAAAATGCCCTATAGGTGATGAACGAGGCATCGCGCGGCGCCAGAACGATATGGTCGAACACGAAGTCCTTGGCGATGAACGCCCCCACCATGCCAACCACGATGGCAATGGCCGAGCGCACAAGGGTCCACCGGAGCTCCTCCAAGTGCTCCAGGAACGTCATTTCATGCGCGGCTGGGGGAGCTGCCAAATGCTTGTGGGGATGTGCTTTTGCCAGGCTTCGGAAGCGACCGAAGGGGAGGTTCAAAGATAGGGTCCACCCTATGCATGACAGGCTTTCCAGACGCCAGTTATCAACGGTCCCCACCCACAAGAGGCCGGAGGTCAGCATGTTGTCGAAAGCCGGTGGATCAAGCATACGTCGATTGCGGGTTGTGCATTACCTTTCAGCGTTGAATCAAGGTCGGAGCTCAGCCGGCATATCCCATCGAATGACAACCGTAGAGATCACTCCCAAGGAAGCCTTAGCGCAATACTTTGGGTTCAGCCAGTTCAAGGGCGAGCAAGAGTCCATCATCCAAAGTGTATTGGACGGCAAGAACACCTTCGTGATAATGCCCACTGGTGGGGGCAAAAGCCTTTGCTACCAGCTCCCCGCGCTCATGAGCGAAGGCACCGCCATCGTGGTAAGCCCGCTCATCGCCCTGATGAAGAACCAGGTGGATGCCATCCGCAGCTTCAGCGACAAGGACGGTGTGGCCCATTTCCTGAACAGCTCCCTCACCCGCAACGAGGCCATCCGCGTACGCACGGACATCACCGAGGGGCGCACCAAGATCCTCTACGTGGCGCCCGAGTCGCTCACCAAGAAGGAGAACGTTGAATTCCTCACGAACATCAAGATCAGCTTCTTCGCCATCGATGAAGCGCACTGCATCAGCGAGTGGGGTCACGACTTCCGTCCTGAATACCGCCGTCTTCGCACCATCTTCGACGAGATCCAGCGCGTACCGGTCATCGCCCTTACCGCTACCGCGACCGAAAAGGTCCAAGAGGATATCCTGAAGAACCTGGACATCCCGGATGCTGTGGTCTACAAGGACAGTTTCAACCGGCCGAACCTGTACTACGAGATCCGCCCCAAGAAGGACGTGGGGCGAGAGATCATCCGCTTCATCAAACAACACAGTGGCCGTAGCGGTATCATCTACTGCCTGAGCCGGAAGAAGGTGGAGGAGATGGCCCAGATGCTCAGCGTCAACGGCATCAAGGCCCTGCCCTACCACGCCGGCATGGATGCCCATCAACGCGCCAGCCACCAGGACCAGTTCCTGATGGAGGAAGTGGACGTGATCGTGGCCACCATCGCCTTCGGCATGGGCATCGACAAGCCCGACGTGCGCTTCGTGATCCACCACGACATACCCAAGAGCCTGGAGAGCTACTACCAGGAGACCGGTCGTGCCGGTCGCGATGGTGGCGAGGGCAAGTGCATCGCCTTCTACAGCTATAAGGACATCGAGAAACTGGAGAAGTTCCTGCAAGGCAAGCCTGTGGCCGAACAGGAGATCGGCAAGCAGCTGCTGGCCGATACCGTGAGCTTCGCAGAGACCAGCATGTGCCGCCGGAAGTTCCTGCTGCACTATTTCGGCGAGGAGTACGACGACTCCAAGTGCCAGAACGGCTGCGATAACTGTCTGAATCCCAAGGAGCAGTTCGAGGCCAAGGAGGATCTGGCACTCGTGCTGAAGGCCGTGAAGGAGAGCAAGGAGCGCCACCGCGCCAAGTTCATCTGCGACCTGCTCACCGGCACCGAGACCAGCGAGATCAAGAACTACAAAGGCGACAAGCTCAAGGCCTACGGCAGCGGTTCGGCCAAGGACAACCACTTCTGGATGGCCGTTGTGCGCCAGGCCAACGTGGGCGGATTCCTGCACAAGGACATCGAGACCTACGGCAACCTGAGCCTTACCGAGGCAGGCAAGAAATTCCTGGCCAAGCCCACCTCCATCAAGTTCGTTATGGAGCGCGACTACAGCGACTACGAAGGCGCCGACGACGAGCCGATCGTGCGCGCCGGAGCCGTGGCCGACGAAAAGCTGATGGCCATGCTGAAGGACCTGCGTCGCAGCGAAGCCCAGAAACGCAAGCTGCAACCCTGGGTGCTATTCGGCGATCCGTCATTGGAGGAGATGACCATGCGCTACCCCGTCACCATCGAGGAGCTTACGCAGGTAAGCGGCGTGGGACCGGGCAAGGCACAAAAGTTCGGCAAGCCCTTCATTGACCTCATCGCGGCCTATGTGGAGGAGAACGATATCACTCGCGAGGAGGAGGTGACCGTGCGTTCCGTGGTGAACAAGAGCGGCAACAAGGTGCACATCATCCAGAACATCGATAAGCGCCTGCCCCTGGAGTCCATCGCCAAGTCGCGCAACCTCACCATGGATGCCTTGCTCACCGAGTTGGAGAGCATCGTACAAAGCGGTACCAAACTGGACATCAACTACCAGATCAACGACGTGTTCGAGCCCGACGTCCTGGAGGAGATCATGGACTACTTCAACGAAGCCGAGAGCGACGACATCGAACTGGCTTCGCAGGAGTTCGACGGCGACTACAGCGAGGAGGAACTGCGTATGGTACGGCTGAAGTTCATGAGCGAAGTGGCGAACTAGTCGCCACCGTAATGATGAACGTCAAGCATGTTGGGCGACCTCTTCATCATAGTGGTATTCTGGGTCGCCTTCTTGGCTTGGCTCATCTACCTTGCTGATGGCAAGGGTTCATTGAAGAAGCATGCTGATGGCATCCGCACTGCAGCCTTTTTCCTTGTTGTGATGACCTTGTTCTATTGGTTGGTGTTGATCTGATCTGATCTGTGTGACGCAGATACACTATTTCCGGGATTGAATGACCCGGAAGGACCTTTGACACTGCGATCAACCGTAGGGCGACCCCGCAGGTCGACGCTACAGCTGGCTTGGCAAAAATTCACGGAATAACTGTCGCCCCCCATGTCCCCCAACGACCTCACCCTCGTCGCCAAGCACGTACTGAAGCTGCTTGTTGAACGCCGCTATGATGAACTGGAGCAGGCCACCGGTGGCGTGCGCCTAAGCGCCGATGCCATCATGGATGCCGTGGAGGACCTCGGTGCCCCGCTGGTGATGCCGCCACCAACCGTTTGGAACAACCTACAGGTGACTGCAGTGCGCAATTGGCCGGGTGCATTCTCCATTCACGTGGACCTGTACACAGCGAACGGCAGATCCACGCATGTGGTGGAGATGACCGTACACGAGAAGAACGGGAGGCCGGTGATCGAGTTGGACGATATCGTGCAGCGGTGAGCGTTGATCAGGCCAATTCGCTCAACGCCCCAAAGACCAACATTCCCGCCCCGATCACCAACGCATCCTCGTCCACATCGAACTCCGCGCGGTGCAGTCCTGCGGTGGTTCCTGGCTTCTCTGCGTTGCCGGTTCCCAAGCGGAAGAAGCAGCCGGGCATCACATGCGTGTAGTACGCGAAGTCCTCGGCGCCCATGCGGATGGGCATTTCCACCACGTTCTCCGCACCCACGAAACGCTCGGCCACGGCACGCATACGGGCGGTAAGTTCCGGGTCGTTCTTCACCACGGGTGAGCCTTTCACGATGCGGAACTCGAGTTCGCCGCCAAGCTCGTTGGCAAGCTCCAAACCCGCGCGAACAAGCTCGGCATGCAGCAATGTGCGCGTCTCCTCATTGAAGGTGCGCAGCGTTCCGTCGATGCTCACGGTATCGGGAACGATGTTGGTGGCGCCATTGGCGATGACCTTCCCGAAGCTCAATACCATCGGTTCACCGGCAGGAGTGTGGCGGTCGGCTTCGTCGTAGAGCGCGGGCAGCAGCTTGGTGGTGATAAGGATGGGATCCACCAGCGCAGGGCGCACGGCCGCGTGACCGCCTTTGCCGCGCACGGTGAGGTACAATTCATCCGCAGCCGCCATGAAGGGGCCGGCACGGAACCCGAGCTTTCCGGTGGCCAGTTCCGGCGTTACATGTTGCGCCATGATCCCCGAAGGCTTGGGGTCGCTGAGCACACCTTCCTTCACCAGCAGTGATGCACCACCGGGTTCCTTCTCCTCGCCGGGTTGGAAGACCAGCATCACCGTACCGTTCCATTCCTTCCGCAAGCGATGCAAGGCGATGCCCGCACCGAGCACCATCGCCGTGTGTGCATCGTGGCCACAGGCGTGCATCACACCGGGCTTGGTGGAGCAGTAGCCCTCCTTCCCTACTTCGGTGATCGGCAATGCATCCAGATCAGCACGTAAGGCGAAACAGCGATCGGAACTCCCTGCTCCACCCTTCACCATAGCGATCAGGCCGGTGCCTGGCGCGTCGGGCGTGAGTTTGCCAACACCTTTCCGCACGGCAATTCCCTCGGCTTCCAACACCTCGGCGACAAAGGCCACGGTGTTGCGCTCCTGGAACGACAGCTCGGGATGCTCATGCAGGTGACGCCGCCAGCGGAGCATGTCCGCCTGAAGCGCTTCCACCTCGTGCTTGATCCGTTCCTTCACTTTCCGAAGATGAGCTTGAAGGAGGCGAGGAGCATGATCACACCGAAGACCTTTTGCACGGTACCCATGGGCAAGGCCAGCGACCAACGACTGCCGAAGTATCCCCCAACGAAGAAGGCGAGCGCGATGACCAGCACCACCTTGGGGTCGATCATGCCGGCGCGGTAGTAGTTGCGCACGGCCAGCAGCACTACGGGGAACATGATCACCGCCAGGCTGGTGCCTTGGGCCTGGTGTTGGGAGTAGCCCAGCACCCACACCATGGCAGGCACCATCACGATGCCGCCGCCCACACCCACAAAGCCGCTGATGATGCCGGCAAGTAGACCAACGATGATGAGCAGTCCAACGGTCTGTAGGTCGAAGGCCATCAGATATCCAAACTGAGCGAGAAGTAGAACACGCGGGGCAGCACCACGCCATCGTCGATGCCCCAGGCCCAATCGGCACGCACGAAATAGCCGAGCAAACGGGTGCGCATGCCGAAGCCGTAACCAGCAACGATGGGTTCGCGCTGGCTGTTCAGGGTGACAGTGAGCGGGTTGCGGACGATGGTGACCTGGTTGAAGGAGTTCTCCGGGGAATAGGGGTCGGTGCCGGTCCACGCGGTACCCACATCGCCGAAAGCCGTCAGCTGGAAGTGGTTGAAGAAGTCGCTGCGGATCGGGCGCGAAGCGAGGTAGCGCACGATGGGCACCCGCAGCTCGCTGTTGAAGACCCCGAAGCTGCTGCCGTTGCGTGCATTGAACAGGAACCCGCGCATGGGCACACCCATGGTCTGGTAGAAGTAGTTCTGGGTGAAGTCGATGGGGATGCTGTTGTCCACCCGCGCAAAGAGCCAGTTGTCCACACCGCCAAGAAAGTGGACGATCTTGCGGTTGCCCATGGACATGCTTCCCGCCAGGCGGTTCACCCAGATCAATTCGCGATGCACCTTCAAGGAGTTGCGCAGGTCGATGCCCACCACCTGCATATCGCTGCGTTGCTGCCCCGGTTGCTGGTAGTATTCCGCGAAGGCCTTCAGCTTCCAGCCCGTCCATAGGTTGAGTCCGCGTGGCAACGAACTATCGTACACGTACTCCACCTTTCCCCCCACGAGGTTGTCGTTGAAGTTGGGTTCGCGCAAACTGAGCGGATCGATGGCCTGCAGCACGAAACGGTCGTTGCGGTACATCACCGATGCGCGTACGCTGGCCAATTCGCTGAAGGGCCAACTCACTTGGTAGCGTACGTTGTGGGTGTGCACCTTGAGCACGGTGTTCTGCGTAAGACCCTGGTAGGCCTGGCGTTGGAAGGTGATGCGTTTGTCGAGCCTGCGCTTCACGTTCTCGTAGGACAGCAGGTAGTCATTGTTGTTCAGGTCCAGCGAAAGGCGGAAACCACCCACGATGCGGTAGTCCTCGAAGAGGTCGCTCACGCCCATGCGGGTAAGGGCGCTAAGTCCTGGATTCAGGGAGCCCGGCCCGGTGAAGGGCTGGTAGAAATGACTGGAGAAACTGTTGTCCACCTGCGTCACCACCCGGTCGATGGCGAAGTTGATGTTGTAGTTGCGTTGCTCCGGGAACGCGAAGGGTTTCGCCTGTGTGGTATCGCCATTGGCCACTTCAGGGCCACCGACGGCAGGAGGCCGTTGATCAGCCGCGGCCGGTTTGCCCGGCGCCGGATCATCGAGGAAAACATAGTTGCGCACATCGACGGCATCGACCCCGGCAGGTCTTGGGACCTGCGGGTCCACCTTCACCACGGGCCTCAATTCACCCATGCCGGGATCAGCCCCGGTGGCATCACCTTCCAGCTGCGCATCCTGCCCGCTACCCACCACGGCCGTTCGTCCATCACTGGTTCGACCGGCATAGAAGCGGTACTGTCCGTTCATCAACTGGAGTTGGGTGTATCGCCCACGTTCGGCGTTCACTTCCTGTTCCAGGATGGACCGTTTCAGGTCGGTAAGTCGTTCCTCCACCGTGAAATAACGGTAGTGCACCGTGGTGTCGATGTGGCTCACAGTACTGTCGTAGCGCACCAGGAAACGGTTGTGCAATCCATCGCGATCGCTCAGGAAGGTGTAGTTGAGACTATCGAACTGTGCAGGTTGGGTCTCGTTGAATTCCGGCGAATCCGTCAAGCGCACAAGGACCGGGGATCGCGTTTCCACGTTGTAGAGGAATACATCCTTGGTACCGTTCACAAGGGCCACATCGGTATTGGCACGAAGTGTATCGCTGGTGCGATCGCTGCTGAAGATGATGCGCTTCCCGCCGTCCACGAAACGCGGGTCGAGGTCATCGAACTGATCATCGGTAAGCTGGTCCTGGCGATTGCCGATGACATAGTAGAGGTAGAGGTCGGTACGCCCTTCACGGACGGCGCTGAAGACCATGTTGCGTCCATCCGGCGAGAAGGCCATGCTCAGGATCTTCTTCAGCATGAACACCGGCTTCTCGATGGACTTGCCATCATCCGTTGTATACGTGCGCAGAAAGAGTTCTCCTTTCCGTTCCACCGCGATGGCCAGGGCCTTGCTTGTGGGGTGCCAGGCCAGCACCGGATACGTGTGGTCCACGATGCGATCCAGCTTCTTTTCGGCCTTCAGGATGCGGTGGGTCTTTCCCGTTGCCGTCTCACGCACCCACACCTTGTATTGACCCAGTTCGTTGCTTACCCAAGCCATATAGCGACCGTCGGGGCTTTGCTTGAACTGGCTGTAGACGCGCTGCTTCCGGGTACGTATTTCCAAGGGATCAAGCGTGACATTGGACTTGGTGCGGTCCTCCTCCTCGAACTTGGCGCGGTAGTATCCCATGCATTCCTGCGTAAGGGTCTTCAGCGAAACACCTAGCACGAAGAGGAACCCGCTTTCGGAATTGCGGCTCACGCGGGTCATGTACAGGATGTTGGGGATCACGCCCGGCCCGTAGACATCGGCCACATACTTCCAGATGGCATGCCCTGCAAACTGCGCATCGCGCCCCTCCACACGGTTGAGCTTATTGTATCGACCGCTCAGCACACCATCGCGTACCCTGTTGTTGAGGCTGGCATCCCAAGGTCTGCTGTGGTAGGAGATGATCCCATCGGTATACCACGGCGGAAGGCTCATGAACGTGGAGCTGCGCAGCATATCGCGCCAGTTGCCACCGAACATCATCTGGTCGATGATGACATGCGCTATACCCGAACGGATCTGCCGATCCAGGAGCGTATGGTCCCCTTCGTAGTACACGAAGATCTTGGTACCCACGATGCGCGTAAGTCCTCCGATGTTGTTCTCACCATCCACACCGGAAAGGCCGATGTTGCTTTGTCGGAAATCGGTAAGCGAGTTGTACACGATGAACTGCAACCGTTCGTCCAGCGCAAAGTCGAACTCACGTTCAAGCTCCTTCAGGTGCTTCTCCGCGGACTGTGCCGTGTAGCGCGCCAGATCGCGTCCCTCCTTGTAGAAGAACACCTCCATGCGATCGAAGCGGTACTGCGACCACAGGAACTCCTGGTACTGCACCCGGTTCTTTCCATACTCCTGCTGGGAGCCCGAATAGAACTGCGCTTGCGCCGACCCCACCAGCAGGCAGAGGGCTCCGAGCAGGACCCCGTTGTGGATTAGGAATGATCGGACCAGGGACACGCGTTGAAGTTAGCTACTTTCGGCACCCTCCACAGGCGCACACAGGTGCAAATTTCCGGCTTTTCTTCCCATGCTCAACGTTGCCAAGTTCACCTTCAACCCCTTCCAGGAGAACACCTATGTGGTACACGATGGTTCGCAGGCCATACTGATCGATCCCGGCTGCTGGAATTCCGCTGAAGAACATGAGTTGGAGAGCTACCTGCAGGAGAACGCGCTTACCCCCGTGCGTCTTGTGTTGACCCACGCCCACTTGGACCACGTCTTCGGCAATGCCTGGGTACACAAGCGCTACGGCCTGGCACCTTGGATGCACCGCGCCGATGTGCCTCTATTGGGCATGGCGCCTCGCCAGGGCCAGATGTACGGCGTCCCCTGCGACCCATCGCCCGATCCGGAAGGTTTTCTGGAGGCGGGCGATACCATCACCATCGGCAGCGATGAACTTCGTGTGCTCTTCGTTCCCGGCCATGCACCCGGCCACATCGCCCTGTACAGCAAAGCGCAGGGCTTCGTGATCAACGGCGACGTGCTTTTCATGAACAGCATCGGCCGCACTGATCTGCCCGGCGGCGATCTGGAGACCCTGTTGCGCAGCATCCGCGAAGAACTCTTCACTCTGGGCGATGCCGTGAAGGTCTACTGTGGCCACGGGCCGGAGACCACGATCGGACAGGAGAAGCAGGGGAATCCTTTTTTGAGGTAGAGCGTTGGTCGGTGGTCGTTGTTCGCGGGCACTCCGTAGCCAGCGATGTGGTCGCCGGACGGTCGCACTTGGGCCCGAAAAACGAACAACGATACTACACGTTAAACTCCCGATCGCTCCTCCTCGACCTGCTTGGCTCCGTCCTTGCCGGGGTGACGCGCCACCAGGCGGCGGAATACCTGTTCTGCACGTTCACGCTTCGCCCGCTCGTCACGGATGCGCCCGAAGGCGACCAAAACACCAATGGACGCGGAAAGAAGCAGGATCCACCAGATCATGTCATGGCCCGAACTGCTGTGGCGTGTACTGCTTATGCTTGCCCTTCTTGCCGCCGGGTTCGCGCACCGGTGGCGGGCAATCGAAGCCTGAGCGAGCGCGCAGCCACAGGAAGCGCACACTGAGGATCAGGGGCCGATAGGTGCTGCTGAACCATTGCAATTGCCCGAAACCCTGGTCTTCCGGGGTAACGCTGAAGATGGGCGTTTCCACTGCCGGAACGATGAGCAGGTTGCCGGTTACCTTGAAGCCATAGCCAAGCTTGAAGTGCAGCTGGCCAACGAGGTCCGGCGGAAAGGCGTGGCGGTCGAGGATCGGATCGCCTGTGTGTTCGTAGCTGCTGCCCAGGCGGTAGTCGGCGTTCACGCCAAGGCTCAGTTGGAAGAACTGGTAGTCGGCCACCTGGATGAACTTGTTGGCGTTGGCGTGCAGGGTGATGAAGCGCTCCGCGAAGGTGCCATCTGCAGCGAAAAGGGCCGTGCTGTCGGCCCGCACGAACGTGCTTTCGGAGGTCTCGCTGCCGCGCAGGTTCTTGTAGGCCAGGCCGATGTCCCAATAGTCCAGGATGACCGGATCCCGTGTGGCATAGAACCAGCCCGCCTCCAGATACAGCCCCAAGCGACCGTTCGGATCGTATAGCGCTGTGTAGCTGGTATCACCGCCACGGAACACTTCCTCCTCCTCGTTCTTGAAACGCGGAAGTGTGTAGGTAAGCCCCGGCGCCACGTAGAACCCACCGCGCTTCGCCTGGCCACCCAAGGGAATGATGTCCGGCCGTTTGCGCGACATAAGGCCCTGCCCGATGCTGGGCCACGACAGCAGCACTGAGAGCAGGACAAAGAGGAGGCGTTGCATGGTACGAAGGTGCGGAGGCGCACCATCGGATAACGCCGGGTTCGGGGGCAAAGTGTCAACCGGGGCGTGTGGGGATCAGTGGCTCTATCCACCTTGGAGTAACAATGGGCACAAATGGACGGCCATGGACCCTCGGACGGCCCATGTCCGTCCATTGATATCCATACGTACTGCCCACGTATCAAACATGTTCCAACAACCCCAACGCCAACCTCTCCACCTCCTCACTCTCCCACTTCTCTTCGATCCCCGGCATGGCCAGCACCTCTTCCATGATGCGGTCGTGGCGCAGGCCTTCGTTCCACGCATCGATGTAGGCGATGTCGCTGAACTTCACTTGGCTGTAGAGCGGCAGCCACTTGTCGGGATGGCGTTCTTGCAGGCGCCCTTCGATCTTCTTGCGCAGGATGAAGCGCGGGTCGGCCACCAGGTCGCGCATCTCCACGAAATTGCGCATGCTTAGGTCCGCAATGGCATCACCGTTGGGCTTCCGAGCCTTGCCATAGGCATCAAGCACCACACCCCAGTTA
>CAYQMC010000014.1:8079-29350 GCA_964418285.1 uncultured Chryseobacterium sp. | reverse complement strand
TGACGTGCGTTAAGCAAGGTGTTGATCTCCGTGCGGTCCATGGTGCATCGTTCAGGTGTGCTTGCGGAACAGCCCGTGTATCTCGTGCCCGATGTTGCGCGCCGGATCGAAGCGCAGCAGGTGTCCATGCTGGTAAGCGCACAGCACGCGCAGCAGCGGCAGACTGCCGTTGAGGTACCACGCGGGCAGCACTTCAGCTTTGTTGAAGCGGAAGTCCTGCACCTCGTGCAAGCGCTCTTCAGCGAACTCTGCGGAACGACGCTTCACGGAAATGGGTGCCCATTGTTTCTGCGCTTTGCTCCAGCCACGACCCCGACGACGCGGTTTCAGGTCGTAGGTGTAGTACTGCACTGCACCGAAACCGAGCCCTTCCAAGTGCTTGCGCAGGCCGGCACCATCGAAGTAGTTCACGTGGTTGATGAGCAGTTCGCTGCGTTCACCACCCAGCCGCCAACGCAAGCGGTGCTTCCACACGTCCTCGTGCCCGTTGGGGGTGATGAAGTGCAGGTGGCCGCCCGGCCTCAGGTAGCGATGTGCATGGCGCAGCACGGCTCCGATGTCGATCACATGTTCCAGGATGTCGCGCGCTACGATCAGGTCGAAGCGGCCATCGAGTTCCGCTTGGTGCGTTTCGGGCATGGAACAAATGCCCGCGAAACCATGGTCGCGTGTGTTGGCCACCAGCACTTCGGGCACCACGTCCATAACCATCACCTGCAGTTGCGGGAACACGCGCCGCATGCCCTCGGCGAAGTAGCCGGATCCCGGCCCGAGCTCCAGCATGTGCTGCGGGGCAATGCCCCGGCTTTGCAGGCCCGCAGCGAAGTGCACACCGCGCCGATAGTTGCGCACCAGGTTGCGCTGCTGCTCGTGCCGCGATACGCGCAGGCTCTCTTCCACATGGTAGGCCAGGGCGCCCCGCGCGGTGTCCTCCGCGGTGAGCATGGGGTCCAGCTGCATCAGGCCGCAGCCCTCGCAGCGCACGATGCGCGCGGAGCGGATGTCCCAGTAGTCGGTCTCGGCCAGCAGGCGCGCTGCCGTGCCACCGCAGAGTCGGCAGGTTTGTTCCCGAACCAACGGTCGGTCATCCAGTGCATCGCGTAGTGCCATGGGTACGAAGGTCGTTCAAAGAGTCTCCCTTCGGACGCGCTGGGCGGTTCATCCCACGGACACTGTCCTATGTAGGGGAGGTCCACGCTTGAAGGCCTTGGGTTGCTCGAAGAAGTGCTCCACGGCTACAGCGAAGAAGACAGGCTGGTTGGTGCCGGCATAGCTGCGCAGCAGGCGGCTTTGTCCGCTCTTGATGCGCTCGACCTCAGCATCCATGTGATCGACCCGGTCTTGCAGCAGCTGCGGGTGGAGGAAGTTGTGCTCCCTGTGCTGCACCTTGTTCTCGGACCAGAGCGCATGGACCATCTTATGCAGGCCCACGTTGTGCGGGTCATGCGTGTGGGTGTAGCCGTGCAGGAAGTCCTTCCAGGAGATCGCGATGACGCCGGCCTTGGGCCTTGCCTCTGCTCGATGGAGCTGCCCGGTGGCGTGGCTGCGGTAGCTGTTCGGATATTGGACAATGGTCTCGAAGTGCTCCTACACCAGGTCGGGAATGCCCAGCTCCATTTCGACAGCGCATGCGCTCACCATCACCGTCATCTCCTCGGCCATGCGCATGCCCACGAAACGCAATGTCATGGTGTTGAAGAAGGCGACCACGATGCGCTCGAAGCCCTCCATTTCCAAGGGTACCAGCGGCTCGTAGGTAATGGATGGGGTATTGGTACAGGATGGCCCGTTGCCGCGGATGCCGGGGTCGGCGTCGACCGATGATGCCCGATCGGTGGAAGTCCCCATGGAGGTAGCAAGTAAGCAGGGTGGCGGCGCTGAATGATGGCCAACCAAGCGGACATGACGTTTGTCATGCCCGTTCGGGAAAGAAGCCGTATCATGCGGATTCAAAAGAGAACGCACCCATGAAGATCAGGTCCTGCCATGTCAACGAGCAAGGCTTCTGTGACCAGCCTGCTGCGGATCGCAGTGAGGTTCACCTGTTGCTGGCGTTCGGTGCACGTCCCTATTTTGAACGGCAGGAGTTGCGCGATGCCGTTCGTGCCTTGGCGCCCAATGTCTCCGTGGTCTTTGTGAGCACGTTCAGCGCGATCGCGCGCGATGGCATCCGCGAGGGAGGCATCGAGGTCACAGGGATCACGTTCGAGCGGACCACCCAGCGAACCGCCGTGGTGAACCTTGCCGACCATGGCGATAGTCATCGGTGCGGCCGGGCCCTCATGGACAAATTACCCAAGGAGGGATTGCGCCATGTGCTTGTGTTCAGTGACGGCACCCTTATCAACGGATCGGACCTGGTAGCCGGTTTGTCCGCAGCCGTGCCCGAGCAAGTGACCATCAGCGGAGGGCTGGCCGGGGATGGCACCACCTTCGCCGCCACCCTCACCGGCCTTGATGCGGATGTGCGGCCAGGGAACGTGGTGGCCATAGGCTTGTATGGGGACCATCTGGCGGTGGGCTACGGCACCTTCGGCGGCTGGGAGGAGTTCGGCCCCGAGCGGACCATCACAGCATCCAAGGCCAACGTGCTGCACGCCATCGATGGCCGTAATGCCTTGGAATTGTACAAGGAATACCTCGGCCCGCACGCGGCCGAACTGCCCGGGGCTGCGCTTCTGTTCCCGCTATCGGTCACAATGCCCGGTCGGGAGGAGGGCATGGTCCGTACCATCCTCACCATTGATGAGGCGAACCAGACCATGACCTTCGCAGGGAACGTGCCGGAAGGTTCGCTTATTCGCCTGATGAAGGCCAGTTTCAACAGCCTCATCGACGCCGCCGGCACCGCCGCCAGCATAGGGATGGATGTGCTTCACGGCCACACCCCGGAGCTGGCCCTGCTCATCTCCTGCATCGGTCGCCAGGTGGTCTTGGACCAAAGTGTGGACGAGGAGGTGGCCAAGGCCATGGCCATCATCGGGCAGGGCGCCCATGTGACCGGCTTCTATTCCTATGGAGAGCTTTCCCCGCTGCATGGCACCAACGTGTGCGGGTTGTTCAACCAGACGATGACCATCACGCTTCTTTCCGAGCGCTGAACCCAATGCATCCAAGGCTTGCACAGCTCCTCGAGCGTCATGGGACGGTCGTGCCCCTGCCGCCCGCCCTGCTCGCCGATATGGATCGGCTTGTGGCTTCCCTGGAACGGGAGCGGGCGATATCCGAGCATGCGTTCAGGGTCAGCGAGCGCACCTACCAGGACGTGCTGGCATCGCTCCGGTCGGAAGCGGCTGCACGCGACAGCGCCATCGCCCAGATACACACCGCCATTGCCTTGCTGGTGGGCCGACCCGGTGGTGATGCGGCCATCCCGGATGGAGACCTCGACGCCTCCCTTCAGCTGCTCAAACGTGCGGTCCAGCGAAGCAAGGAGCTGGAAACCGAGCTCGTATCCGCCAGGGAGATAGCGGACCGTGCCGCACAGGCCAAGAGCGAGTTCCTCGCCATGGTCAGCCACGACATCCGCACCCCGCTCAGTGTCATCGTGGGTACGGTCTATCTCCTCGAGGCGGAGGCTACGCCCCAAATGGCAGAGCTCATCACCCCTTTGCGCGGTGCATGCAACACCTTGTTGGGCCTTGTGAACGACCTGCTGGACATGCGCCAGATCGAAGAGGGACAGGTGCAGTTCGAGCAACGTCCGTTCAACCTCCACCAGGTGCTGGGCACGGCTGCGGATGCAGCTCGCCGCGCCGGTGCGGCTCAGGGCACCACTGTGGACCTGCGCATGGGAGAGGGCCTGCCCGTGCAGATCGTGGGTGATGCGCACCGCCTTACCCAGGTGCTCAACAACCTGCTCTCCAACGCCGTGAAGTTCACCGAGGGTGGTCGCGTACTACTTGCTGCCGAACTGCTTGCCCAGGAACAGGGCCGCGCAAGTATCCGGTTCGCCGTAGAGGACAATGGGATCGGCATCCCACCGGAGCAGCAGTCCGTGATCTTCGATCGCTTCACCCAGGCACATGCGGGCATACGCCGTGAATTCGGGGGCAGCGGGCTCGGCCTGGCCATCATCAAGCGGCTGCTCAACCTGCAGGGCAGCGACATCACGGTCGTTTCAAGCCCCGGAAAGGGTTCCGCGTTCACCTTCGACCTCCCCTTCGGTGTTTCCTGTGCCGAGGATGCCGGACAACGGCCTCGCCTACAGGTCGACCTGCAGGGCCGGTCCATCCTGCTGGTGGATGACCAGGACGATCTGGGGCAGATCATGGCCGCCATGCTCCGCAAGCTCAATCTGCAGGTCACCGCGGTCCGCTCCGGAGCCCATGCACTGGAAGTGCTTGACACGCCCGCGGAGTTCGGTCTGGTGCTCATGGACCTGCAAATGCCGGGCATGGACGGGTACGAGACAGCGCATGAGATCCGGCGCCGCAGGCCCGGCATACCCATCGTGGCCATGACCGCAGGGATCCGGAACGGAACCCTGGAGCGTGTGCTCCAACACGGCATGGATGCGCTCGTGCGCAAGCCCCTGGACCTGGAACTTATAGTGCCGATGCTGAAACAGTATCTTAAGGTACCGTGATCCTGTTCGTTCGTTGTTCTGCACGGCGTCTGCCACTCTGCGGGTCGCCGGTGCCATCCGCGTCAATTGCGACCGGCTCACAGTGAAGGAGGTGGAGGAGTTGTTGAAAGCGAGGGGGGGCCGTAAGCCACCGTGCTTTGGGACGTAGCGTTGACCCGGAAAGGGATACGGCCTTGGGAGCCAGCGGGTCGCATTCAACCATGCGAACACCGTCACCATGTACATCCGCCCGATCGCCATTGCCGGGCACATCCTCGGCAGCCCCTTCAAGACGCTGCAGGCCGTATTCCTGACTTCGGCGCTGGGACACCCCGTGTTCAAGTGAGCGCTTCAAGGAGTTGACATTGCTCTTGGGAAGGATCGAGCATCAGTGATCGGGGAATACCGGGGATCCGGTGCTACGGATCGGATCGGGTACATGTTGGCGGCCCACTCGCATGCGCGCTTCAGTGATATGCTGGCACCTTTTCTGTGCGGTACAAGCTCGATGTCCTTGAGGATGGCCTAGGCGATCAAGACCACACAGCGGTGTGCCTGTTTCCTATGCGCCTGGTAATGGAGGTCTGTCCATACTCTCCCTTTTCTTCCTCACCAATGATCCATATCCCCATGAGCGCACCTGTAAGCCAACGCACCCATCTGCTGGGTGCCCTGCGCGGCTTTGCGCTCTTCGGCGTGGTGTGGAGCAACTATGCGGCGATGGCCCTGAGACCGAGAGCTGACGTGCCGTGCGCCTTCTTGAAGCAACACCCGCCCCTGGAACTTGGATGAATTGCTCATCGTGCTCCAACCTATTTTCGGGACTGGAATACACGCCATCCGCATGCACCCATCGCCTGCCTGATGCCCGGACTCTTCGCCCAAGTCTGGTAGCACGGTTTTGATACATCACCGGGTCGACCGACCCAAGCGCTTGCGTTTCAACTGGCTGGTGCTCTATTTAGAGCTATCGGGGTGCAGTCACGTGAAGGGAGTCACCTGCTCGATCCCATAGGGATCATCATACCATGGGAAATGTCCGGGGGAGATCAGGGCTATGATCACCTAACGCTATCTTGTTAGCATTCCATTGAAGGTCGTGTGATGATCAACGGGCTGGAACACTTTATCATTGGGGATCATGATACATTGCCGCATGCAGCGTGCTCAAGCTGACCGAACGAAGTTTGTTGTGAGTTGTCGATGTTCGCAGGTGCTGCTCCTGTTAGCGAGCAGTTTATGGTTATCCACGGCCCAAGGCCAGGTGGAGCGCACGCGGTTCAATGGGTTCGGTCACATCGAGTTCTCGGGTGTTGCCGGTGATGATCCTGCGGCTTATTTCTCATTAGGGGAGCACGACTTCTTCGTTACATCCACCCTGGCCGACCGGATCACGTTCCTCGGAGAATATGTCATTCGGACCAACGGTTCTTCGGCGACCAACTTCCTCCCGAGCATTGAACGGTCGCTTGTCCGTTTCAACTATACCAACAACCACTCCATCATTGTCGGCAAGATCCATACGCCGGTCAATTACTGGAACGATGTCTATCATCACGGCAGACTTTTCTTTCCGGTCATAGATAGGCCATTTTCCTTCTCCCATTTCGTGCCCTTGCACACACTGGGTGTCCAATTGCAAGGCCAAAACCTGGGCAGGGCCCGTTTCGGGTATGACGTGGTACTTGGCAACGGGATAAGCTCATCGGATGCCCTCGATCAAGGCCTTGATCCCGCTTTCACAGCCGCATTTCACATGAAACCCGTGGAGGGCATGCGTGTGGGCCTTTCCTATTTCTACGATTTCATGTCATCCAATGCCTATGGTGCGCATAGCGGCCACAGTCCCGTCCCCCTGGTTCCGCGCGAGGATGTTTACAAGGGCCCGCTCTCATTCCACCTGACGAGTTTTTCCTTCGCATGGTTCACGCAGGGATGGGAATTGTTGAACGAAGCGTCCATGAACGTTTCCATTACCGATTCATTGGGGGCCGCATCCAATTGGAGCAATTTCACCTATGTGGGACGCCGTATCGGGGAGAAGCACGTGGTCTATGGCCTTGGCGATGTGATCGAGGTGGGTTCCAACGACCTGCACGTGTATGCCCTGCACAAGGTCAAATTGGGGCTTGGTTATCGCCATGAGTTCAGCCATTTGGTGAACATAAAGGTGCAGTTGGAGGGCCAGTGGGACCACCAGGCCCACCAACACATGGATCACAGCGGCCACATGAACGATCCGGATCTTGGGATACGGATACAACTGGCATATGGGTTCTGACCATGGATGTTCTCAGGACCACATCGACATTCATCCTGGCCCTGCTGCTGGGGCAGATGACCTGTGCCGCCCAATACCAAGGTGATCGGACCTTGTTCAACTTGATCGGTAATGGCACCGGGCTCACCCAGGTGACCTCGGCGGAGTTGCGTGCCACGTTCAGGGGAGAGCGATCGATATGGTCAACAGGCAATACGGTCATCATAGTCCTTCCGGCATCGCGGGTGGAGTGTGCTGAGGATTTTTCGCAACAGGTGCTCGGCATGAGCAGGCAGGCCATGCAGCGTTACTGGCTTGGACTGGTGTTCCAGGGTCGCGCCAGCGCACCTGTTTTCGTTGATTCGGCCGCAGAGGTTCTGTCCTATGTGCAGGAGCATCCCGGTGCGATCGGCATGGTGCCGATGGATGCCAAAGGGGTCCCTGATGCGATGCTGATCAAGTTGGTGCAATGAGGCAGGCTCTGGATCGCATCGTTCTCCGCATCTGGTTGCCGTTCACAGTGGTATTGCTCGTAAGCATTATCTCCATCGGGGTCTATTACCACCGCAAGCAGGGGGAACTTTACCGGGAGGCCACCAATACCCGTCTGCGTGAAATGGCGAGTGCGGTCGCCTTGAGTGTTGAATTGAGCCTGGAACATGAAGAATTCGGAGGCGTGCAGCGGGCCGTGAACCTTGCCAGCAACACCGAGGACTTTGCTTATGTGGCCCTGGTGCAGCGTGAAGGTTCCGGTGCCGAGCGCCTTTTCGCCGCGCAGCCGCTGGATGTCAAGGAGGCCGTTGTGTTCGATCGTGATAACCAAGGACTGGTGGTTGAGAGCCATCCGGTGACCGGTGTTGATTTCATGGGGTATGTGCAGGTGGCGGTCTCCATGGATCGCATCAATGCAGAGGTGGCTGCCATCAACGCGCCGGTCTATCAGGGGTTGGTGGCGATCACAATGGTATCGCTGGTCCTGTTCCTGTTGGTGGCCCGCGGGGTATCGCGCCCGGTGGTGGCCATGGTGCGGGGTGCGGGGCAACTACAGCAAGGCAACTATGAGGTGGAGTTCAACACGCGCGGTGCGGCTTCGGAGGTTGCTGATCTCGGTGCCGCGCTTACCTCTCTCCGCGATGCGCTGAGCATCGCCCGGGATAGCCAACGCGCCTTCAATGAAGAGTTGGAACAGAGGATCGAAGCGAGAACGCGTGACCTGGCGCGTACGCAAGGGGTGCTGCTGGAGGCCCAGCGCGTAGCGGCCGTCGGAACGTTCGAATTCGATCCTGCCAACGGACGGCTGGAGGCATCCCCGATGTTCTTCCAGGTTCTGGGGCTCTCCCCGATGGCGTCCATCGAACTTTCACAGCTCTCTCCCATCTTCGGGGAGCGCGTTCTGGCCGAGGTAAGGGAGCTCTTGGGGTCGGTTGCGTTATCAGGTCACCGCATGCACAGGGACCTGCCTTTCGATCATCCTGGCGAGGGGGCGGAACGCCGCTGGTTGAGCCTTACCGCGGGACCTGCCACGGTCCGTGAGCAAGCCATAGGCATCATCCTTGGAACGGTCCAGGACATCACCTCCCGCCGCCGAACCCATGAGGAGGTGGAGCGGCTTTCCATGGTGGCCCGACGCACCTCCAACTGTGTGGTCATCACCGATCCCGAGCGTCGTATGACGTGGGTGAACGATGCACTGCTCCACCTGAGCGGTTACGAGCTGCATGAGATCATCGGCCGCACACCGGGCATGTTCCAGTTCGAGGGTACCGATCCGGCGGCACGCGAGCGCATCAGGCTGGGCCTGGAGCGTCGGGAAGAGGTCAACGAGGTGGTCTGGAACCGGGGCAAACATGGCAATACTTACTGGCTCCAGATCAATATCGTACCCCTCTTCAATGAGCATGGAGCGCACACGGGGTTCATGGCCGTGGAGACCGACATCACCGAACGGGTGCAGGGTGCACTGGACCTGGAGCGTAGCAGGAACATGTTCCGGGTGCTGGTCGAGAACCTGCAGGGTGCCACCTATCACATGCGTCTGCGCAAAGAGCCCCGGATGCTGTTCATGTCTCCGCAGGTGGAGCAGATCCTGGGCATTCCTGTGGCGGAGTTCATGGAGCGGCGTGCGGACAGGTATACGCGTATCGTGCAGGAGGACGAGCTGCGCGTACGATCCCGTATGCAGGAGCTCATTTCGGCCAATGGCTCCTTCGACATTGAGTACCGTGTGCAAGTGGCCGATGAGATCCGCTGGATCAGGGAGGTGGGCCAGGTGTATCCGGAGGGTGACGACCTGATGTTGACCGCCACCATCGCTGACATCACCAGCAAGTACCTGTCCGAATTGGCGATCCGCCACGGTGCGGAGCTGATCACGTCACTTGCAGGTGCGACCACGGCCCTGTTGAACGCGCCCTCCGTGCTGGAAGGCGTGGCCGAAGGCTTGCCCCTGTTCGGGCGTTCGTTGGATGTGGACCGCCTCTGCCTGTTCAGGATCGCATACGGGATCAAGGATGAGGTCGAGGGGTGTGGACCGGTCCTGACGTGGTCAAGGGATGCCAATGGCACGGAGACGATCGAAGAGGTACCCTTGGCGGTCTCACCCGCGCATGCGTTCGGCCCGCTGTTGGATGCCATCCTTGCAGGCCGCCCCTATAGGGCCCTAACGGAAGAGGTTGCGCATCGGCAGCTCGCTGCGTTCATGTCCTCGCAGGGTGTGCGCCAGGTACTTGCAGTGCCGATCACGACCACGAAAGGACCATGGGGCTTCCTCTGCCTTGACCACCTCCATAAAACGGGTGTTTGGGAGGAGGGGAACCGAAGGACCATCGACACTTACGTAAGCGCCTTGACCTCTTCCGTTGAACGCGAACAGGTGGCGCAAGACCGTGAGGCCGACCTGTTGGTGGAACGGATCACGGCGACCGCCTCCAAGGTATTGCTCACGGAGGGTCCGATGGATGAGCTGCTCGCAGACCTGGCGTGTTCGATCTCCCAGGAATTTGCCGCGGAACGCATCGTGATCGAGCTGCGCATGGCAGCCTCCACGCACATCGTCAACAGTACCGGCGAGGTACCCCTGCCAGCGGATGACACAGGGACATCACCTTCCGGGTTGATCGATCGGGCGATCGCCGATGGCGGACCTGTCATCATCGGGTCTTCAGCCGATACGAAGAACCACCAACTGCTCGTCGTTCCGGTCATTGCTGGCGAACGTGGCTTGGGTGGCGTGCTGATCCGGTGCGGGGACGGTGGCTCCCCCATCAGTGTGCTGAGCAGGGCCCTGAGCGCTGTGGCACAGATGCTGGCCAGTGAAGTGCTGCGCATGGAGACCTTGGAGCGTGCCGAAACCGAGCGCACCGCAAGGGAGGAGTTGCAGCGCAGCCTTAACGCGGAATTGGAGGCAGCGCTGGTGGAGCGCGACCAACGCATGGGAGAGCTGGAGGCCATGACCCGATTCCCCGATGGAGACCCCAACCCGGTCATGCGGATCGGGGACAACGGCGTGCTGCTCTATGCCAACCGGGCCAGTGAGCAGGTGCTCGGTGCCTTGGGAATGGAATTGGGAGCCAGGGTGCCGGAGCAACTCCACCACCGGCTGGTGACCAAGGACGAGAACGATACGAGCCCGATGCTCATAGACGCTGGTGACCGGAAGTTCGAGATGCTCTGCATAGCGGTGAAGGACTTCGGCTTCTACAACATCTACGGAACGGATGTTACGGCCATGCACCGCCTGCGCGAGATGCAGGAGGATGCCATGTACCAGGAGCGCATGTCGGTGCTCGGGCGCTTGACCGCCAGCATTGCCCACGAGATCAACAACCCGCTGGGAGCTGTGCTGGGTGCTTCACGAAACCTCTCAACGGCGCTTACCGACTGGGTCTTCAAGGAGATGCCCGAACTGATCAGGGACGATCTGGGCCTGATGGTCCTGCTGGCCCAGCAGCGAATGCACCCTCCGGCCAACGCGGAACTCCGCGCGGCAACTAAGCGGGTGCGGGAACGCCTTGTATTGTTGGGTGCGGGTCCGGAGTGGATGCCAGCCGCTTCGACCATTGCAGAGATGGGCTGGGGCGCAAGCCCGGGGGAACCTTGGGAGGCCCTGCTATCCCATGCCTCGGGCCTGCGCCTGTTGAACACTTCCAATACCATGTTCGTGGTGCGTGAATCACTGCGTACCATCGATTTCGCTGCCGAACGGGCCGCCAAGGTGGTGGGCGCCTTGCGCACTTATATCCACCAGGACGAGGACCGCAGGTCCAAGCCCTTCGACCTCTCCGAACAGCTGCGCTCCGTGAGCACCCTGTTCAAGGCTTCGGGCCGACGTGGGCTGCTGATCGACCTGGATATCCCCGATGGGGTCGTTGTCCATGGTGTTGAGGATGATCTTGCGCAGGTCTGGACCAATATCCTGAGCAATGCCGTCCAAGCCATTGGCGATGCGGGTCGGATCATGGTGCGAATACGGCCCGGAAAGGATCGCCTGCTGGTGGAAATATCGAACAATGGCCCAATGATCCCACCCGAGGTGCAGGAGCGGATGTACGATGCGCTCTATACCACCAAGAAGAAGGGCGAAGGCACGGGTATCGGGCTCAATCTTGTCAAGCGCATCCTCGATGGGCACGGTGGTGGTATCCGCTGTATTTCCACCGAGCAGCTGACCACGTTCACCATTGAACTGCCCTTGTTGGGGCATGATATCACCGGTCCCCATGCATGAAGCCCCCCCCGCCGTCCTGGTCGTCGATGATGATGTGCTTGTCGCCAACACCTTGCGCCTTCAGTTGCGGCGCGTGCTGCCACCCGGTTGGGAAGTGATCACCGCACTATCCGGCCCCGAAGCGCTGGAACATGCGCAGGAGCATGTTGCACAAGGCGGGCGCATCCCTCTTGCGCTGGTTGATTACCAGATGTATCCGATGAAGGGCAGTGACCTGCTGCTGGTGCTGGTGGAACGGTATCCAGGCCTTCGTACGATCATGCTTACCGGACAGGCCGATATGGAGGCCGTGAACATGGTCATCAACAAGGTGCATCTCTACCGATACATGCAGAAACCATGGGATCCGCAAGATCTGGAGCGCACCGTGCTGGAAGCTATCAGCGAGGCTGAACAGGCTTCCGGGCAGGGGTGACATCGCCAGCCTGTTCCCATTTCCGCAAGGGCCAGCTCATTCCATCAAACCGTTGCGATCACCTTCAGCTCAATGGCGATCGGCGTCGGCAGGCAGTTGATCTCCAGTGTGGTGCGGCAGGGCGGATCCTTTTCGAAGTATTCCTTCCACAGCCGGTTGTAGGTGGGGAAGTCGTCCTTCATGTTGGTGAGGTACACCGTTACGTCCACGATCTTCTCCCAGGAGGAGCCGCTGTCCTCCAGGATCCATCGAACGTTCTGGAACACGCTGCGCACCTGGGTCTCGATGTCGTAGCTCATGATCCGGCCCTCGGCATCCAGTTCCACGCCGGGGATCTTCTTCGTGCCCCGTTCGCGCGGCCCCACGCCGCTGAGGAACAAGAGCTCGCCCACGCGGCGGGCATGCGGGTAGTGGCCTACGGGCTCGGGGGCCTTGTTGCTGGAGATGCTGGACATGCTGCGAAGATCGGCATAGCTACCTTCGATCGGACAATGGTCGGGGTCTTCCGTCCAAGGTCCAAGTCGAAACACCGCATGCGCTCCGTATCGCTAGCCCTGGCGCTTCTTCCTTCGCTGTGCTTGGCGCAACCCGATCTGCTGCCCTCCATCGGCATCGGTACCCAGCCAGCAGATAGCGACCCCATCTGCACACTTCCCTTCCAAACACCGCCCATCCAAAGTGTGGGCAGGCCCGAAGGTGAACAGGCAGCTGGCTTCACCTTGTACGACCTTGATGGCAACGCCTTCGACCTGGAGAGCGCCCTGATCCAAGGCAAGCCGGTGCTTATGATCAGCAGCAGCTACACCTGCCCGGTGTTCCGCAACAAGCTGCCACGGATCAACGCCATCGCAGCGCAGTATGCCGACCAGCTTACGACCATCGTCGTCTACACCCCTGAGGCACATCCCGATGTGGACATCAGCCCCTATTTCGGTGCGGTGAACACGGGACAGGCCAACCTCAACGCCGGTATCCTGTACGAGCAGCCCGAGACCTATGGCGAGCGCAAGGCCGTGTTGCAGGACATGCTTGCCGATCTGGATATCGATGTGCCCGTATATCTGGACGGACCATGCAACGAATGGTGGAACTACTACGGGCCGCAGCCCAACAACGCTTACATCATCGACCTCGACGGTACCATACACAGCCACCACGACTGGTTCGACAAGCTGCCGGAGAACATCGATTGCGACATCGCCGACCTGCTTGGCCTAACGCCGCCCCCGGCTTGTGCCGGACAGGATTTCGGTGGACAGTTCGACCTGCAATGGGAGAGCAACGACACCGTGTATGGACCGGGCGGAACCACACTTACCGTACATATGAAGTTGTTGAACACGAGCGCCACGGACGATGTGCTCCTACGTGTGGTGAAGCTCCAGTACCAGCTACCCTCGGGTTGGGCGAGCTCGCTCTGCCTGGACGTGTGCTACCTGCCCGATATCGACACCGCACTGGTGCCCTTGGCGGCCGGTGACAGTATGGATTTCTACTACTACTTCTACAGCACACCGGGAAATGCCATCGGCTACACTCGGATCGGTGTGCGCAACGAGAGCGACTTCAGCAACTCCTTCTCCCGTCAGGTGTGGGGCGTGGCAGAAGGTTCCGTGGGTATGGACGAAGCGCTCGGCACCTCGTCGTTCCTGTATCCGAATCCGGCTCAGGGCCAGGTGGTCTGGAGCGGTTCCTTGCCCGGCGATGAACTCCTGATCTTCGACGCGAACGGACGCTTCGTGCTGAGGGTGCCGCAGGGTGCAACACTGGATGCAGGTCCATTGGAACCCGGTCTTTATCTAGCAAGGCATCTACGCCACGGATCGACGCTATCCACCCAGCGTCTTATTGTGCAACACTGAACGTAACACGCGAAGAGGCCCCGTCCCCGGGGCCTCTTCTGCTTATCGTCCGTCGACCGGATGCGATGATCACCAGCCCCGCGGACTACGCGGTGGCAAAACCCTCCCGGGCATGCTCGGGGTGAGGATCGCGAAGGCTTCCTGCTCGAAAACCTCCTTCCTTGGCTCGCTGGCGGACGTTGAGTTCCATTGCTACCATACAAAGCTCGCTGCTCTGTATTGCCGCGATGTTCGGCCAAGGTGAACTGTTGACCGATGCACCTCGCGTTATCCACAAGTCATCAACAAGCCGGCTCCTGGTCAGTGTTCCTGGGCCACAGGATCCTGGCGCAGCATGGCGCTCATTACAGCGTACAATTCCGGTAGATCGTCCTTGAATTCACCGGGGCGCTCGAAGAAGTACTCCACCGCCACGGCGAAGAACTCGGGCTGGTTGGTGCCCGCGTAATTGCGCAGCGATCTGCTCTGTCCGGTCTTGATGCGCTCGATCTCGGCATCGGCATGGTCGATCCAGTCCTGTAGCAATTCGGGATGTAGGAAATTGGCCTCCCCGTTCTGGATCTTGTTCTCGAACCACAGCGCATGGGCCATTTCGTGGAGGCCCACGTTGTGCGCGTCGCGCGTGTGGGCGTAGCCGTACAGGAAGTCGCGCCAGGAGATCATGATGACCCCTGCCTTGGGGCGCACTTCGCCCTGGTGCATGCGCCCGGTATTGGAACGGTAGGAATCGGGATGGAGCACGATGGTATCGAAGTGCTGCAGCTCAAGTTCCGGAAAGCCAAGTAGCAGTTGTGCGGCACATGCGCTCACCATCACCTTCATCTCCTCTTCCACCTTCATGCGCACACCCCGCCATTCCTTGTCGTGTACGAAGGAAGCCACGATGCGTTCGAAGCGGAGCTTCTCTTCGGGTCCAAGCCGCTGGTAGTTGATCGCATACTTGGCGAGTATGGCTCTCTGACGCGGGCTGATGCGCGGGCGGGCCCAACGCGGCACTCCCTTCACTTTGATGTAGATGACGGAAGCGAGTATCAGAGCGGAGATGATCAAGCCGATCCAGCCGGTACCGTCGCGCTCGTCCATCGTTCAATACCGGAGCTTGTCCTCCTTCTCCTTCCAGGCCTTGAACACAGCGCGCGCCTCATCGCGTAACACAAGGGCTTCGGTGGGTATGCGGCGCTGTTCCGGAGGAAGGGGAAGTTCGTCGTAGATGAGCTGGTCATCGAATCCGGCATCGGCGGCATCCTCGCGCGTAGCGGCGAATACGATGCGGTCCGGACGTGCCCAGTAGATGGCACCCAGGCACATGGGGCAGGGCTCGCAGCTGGTATACAGTGTGCAGCCGCTCAGCTGGAAATCGCCCAAGGTCTTGCACGCTTCGCGGATCGCCACCACCTCGGCATGTGCCGTGGGGTCGTTGGTGCTGGTAACGCGGTTGTTGCCGCGCCCCACCACCTGGCCGTCCTTCACGATCACGCAGCCGAAAGGGCCGCCATCGTTGCGGTCCATGCCTTGGCGGGCAAGGGCGATGGCTTCGCGCAGGTGCTGTTCGTCGCTGACGTTCATGCGGTGAAGGTCATGACTTCACCGTGATGCCCAACTCCTTCAGCTGTACATCATCGATCCGGCTCGGCGCATCGATCATCACATCCCTGCCCGCGTTGTTCTTGGGGAAGGCGATGAACTCACGGATGTCGCTGCGCCCCCCGAAGAGACTTACCCAGCGGTCGAAACCGAAGGCCGCGCCACCGTGGGGAGGTGCTCCGAATTCGAAGGCGTCCATGAGGAAGCCGAACTTGTAGCGGGCATCCTCGTCGGTGAAGCCCAGCACACGGAACATGGCTTCCTGCATGCTGCGGTCGTGGATGCGGATGCTGCCCCCGCCGATCTCCGTGCCGTTGATCACCAGGTCATAGGCGTTCGCCTTCACCGCGCCGGGGTCGCTTTCCAAAAGGTGCGCATGCTCGGGTATCGGTGAGGTGAATGGATGGTGCATGGCGTGCCAGCGACCACTTTCCTCGTCCTTCTCAAGCAAGGGAAAGTCCACCACCCACAAGGGCTTGAAGGTCCATGGATCGCGCAGGCCGAGTTGGTCGCCCATGTGCAGGCGCAGTTCGTTCAACTGTTTGCGGGTCTTATCGACCCCGCCGGCCATGATGCAGAGCAGATCACCCTGTTGCATGCCGAAGCGCTCTGCCCACTTCTGCAGGTGCTCCGCCGTATAGAACTTGTCCACCGTGCTCTTCAGCCCCTCCTCTGTCCACTTCACGAACACGATGCCCGTGGCCCCGATCTGTGGTCGTTTCACGAAGTCGATGAGCGCGTCGGTCTGTTTGCGGGTCCAGCTTGCGCAACCTTCGGCCTTGATGCCCACGACCAGTTCAGCATCATCAAAGACCTTGAAGCCAACACCCTGCGCCAGGTCGTTCAGTTCATGGAACTGCATCCCGAAACGCAGATCGGGTTTGTCGCAGCCATACAGTCGCATGGCATCGTCATAGCTCATCCGCGGGAAGTCCCCATCGAACTCCTTGCCCAGGATCGCTTTGAACAGGTGCTTGGCCATGCCCTCGAAGGTGTTCAGGATGTCCTCACGCTCCACGAAGGCCATCTCGCAGTCGATCTGCGTGAACTCAGGTTGGCGGTCGGCACGCAGGTCCTCGTCGCGGAAGCACTTCACGATCTGGAAGTAGCGGTCGAAGCCGGCCACCATCAGCAGCTGCTTGAAGGTCTGCGGGCTCTGCGGCAAAGCATAGAACTCGCCTTGGTTCATGCGGCTGGGCACCACGAAGTCGCGGGCACCTTCCGGCGTGCTCTTGATCAGCACGGGCGTTTCCACCTCCAGGAAATGCTGTTTGCTGAGGTAGTTGCGCACCTCGATGGCCATGCGGTGGCGCAGCTCGAAGTTCTTGCGCACGTTGGCCCGGCGCAGGTCCAGGTAGCGGTACTTCATCCGCAGCTCATCGCCGCCGTCGGTCTCCCCCTCGATGGTGAAGGGCGGGGTCTTGGCGCTGTTGAGGACCGTCATTCCGGTCACGACCAGCTCGATGTCACCGGTGGGGATGTTCTTGTTCTTGCTTTCGCGCTCTTTCACCTGGCCGGTCACTTGCACCACGAACTCGCGGCCCAGGGTATTGGCCTGCTCGCATAAGGCGGCATCGCGCTCGGTGTTGAAGCTGAGCTGGGTGATGCCGAAACGGTCACGCAGGTCCACGAAGCTCATGGCGCCCATGGCACGGGTGCGTTGGACCCATCCGGCGAGGGTCACGGTGGTTCCAGCGTCGGTGAGGCGGAGTTCGCCACAGGTGTGGGTGCGGTACATGGGGGCTGCGGAAAGGCTGATGGGCACATGTTCCGTGCCCGGTTCGGGGTTGCGAATTTACCGGAAGCAACGGCACCGCTGTGGCCTACCTTCAACCTGCCCAAGGAAGCAAGGCCCTGGGCACTCCGCCATGAAGAACCTGTTGTACGCAGTGCTCGTTCTCGCACTCCCGTTCCAGCACACGAAACTCTTTGCCCAGACCTGGATGCAGGACCCCTCCTTCGGGGTGGATGGGGCCGTGTTCGTCGATGGGTTCACCGGTACCGACGAGCTGATGGACCTGAAGATCCAAGCGGACGACGCTGTGCTGTTGCTGGGGTGGACGGCCATCCTGCAAACAGGGACGAGCCTTACGATCCTCGCACGCTTGGATGCTGATGGCGCCCTGGACGAGACCTTCGGCGACGAGGGTGTTTTCTCGGTGTTCTTGTCCGGACGTTCGTTGGTGGGCCGTTCCATGGAACTGCTCCCTGATGGACGCATCATGATCGCCGGCGGGATCACGGAGCAGCCGATCCAACGCGATGGTGCGCTCCTGCGCTTGCTACCCAACGGCACGCTGGACCCCACCTTCGGCGATGCCGGCGTGCTCCAGGTGGACCTTGGGGAGAACGAGGTGTTCATGAGCCTGCTGGTGGGTGATGATGGTTCGCTGACGGTGGGCGGTCGTCAAGGAGGTGAAGTGCTGTTGATGCGTTTCGGTGCCGATGGGCTGCCCGATACCGCTTTTGGACAGGACGGTGTGCTGGCCTTTACGGCGGGCAGCGGCAGTCCCACGGATGCTGTTCGACTGGCAGGCCGACCCGGCGGGGGATTCTTCGTCATGGCGCGGATCGCAGAAGGATTCGTGGTGGGAGCGTGGGATGCGGACGACGAGCCAGATGCCGGGTTCGGTAGTGGAGGTACGGTATTCGTTCCCGTGGCGGGGAGCAGCAACGCGCTTGCAGTGCAGCCCGGCGGCGAGGTGCTGGTGGCCGGTGGCGGCGAGAACGTGGTGGGCGATGTGTGCCTCGGGACGCGTGTGGATCGCTTGCTGCCCGATGGCACCCCGGACCCCGACCTCGGAGATCAGGGTGTGGTGGTGGACGGCGCTACGGAGGTGTGCGATGTGCTCTTCGACCTACTGGTGCAGCCCGACGGCAGCATCCTCGTGACAGGCACGTTCACGACCGACCCGGAGGTGGGTTCCGACTTCGCCGTGATCCGCTACCTGCCCGATGGATCACGCGATGCAAGCTTCGGCGACGATGGCCTCATCCAGGTGGACCTGGGATGCGCGGCCATCGATGTGTCCTTCGGTCTTGGGCTCCAGTCCAATGGCGATATCGTGGTTGGTGGCGTTTCCAACTGCGGTCCGTTCCCCAACGACCTGGCCGCGGTGCGCCTGTATCCGGCGCTCACGACGGCGAGCAACACCCGAGTGCCGGACATCTCCAACGTGAGCATCCACCCCAATCCGGTAGGGCACCAGGCCACCCTGAGCTATACACTGCGCAGCAACACTACCGCGGAACTTGAACTGTACGATACCCGCGGACAACGCATTGCCATTCCGCATACGCGTGCTGCACGAATCACCGGGCGGCAGGACACATCGCTCCAAGTCGATGGTCTGGCAGCGGGGTTGTACACCCTGGTGCTCTCGACCGGGGAGGAGCGCACGGCCTTGCGCTTCGTCAAGGAGTGATACGCCCCCAACGCTGGCTCAGGACTTCTCGGCGAGCAATTCCTTCCTGGCCTCCTGCAGTCCGCCCATGGTCTTTTCGTCCAGCTCCGGGTTCTTCAAGCCCAAGGCCTCCAGTTGCAAACGCAACAAGCGCCCAACCAAGGCACGACTCTCCCATTGCTCATCAGCAGGGATGATGTACCAGGGTGCGTGCGGTGCGGCCGTGGCGGCGATGGCCTCCTCATAGGCCTTCTGGTACTTGTCCCAGTGGCGCCGCTCGGCCACGTCGCCGGTGCTGAACTTCCAGTTCTTCTTCGGATCATCGATCCGCTCCAGGAAGCGCTTCTTCTGGGCATCCTTCCCCATGTGCAGGAAGAACTTCATGATCACCGTACCGTTGGCGGCCAGGTGCTCCTCGAAGTTGCGGATGCTGGCATAGCGCTGTTCCCAAAACTCCTTGTCGATGTCTTTCACGCTTTCTATCCCAGCAATGTTCTGCCCCAGGATGAACTCCGGATGCACCTTCGTTACCAGCACTTCCTCGTAGTGGCTACGGTTGTGGATGCCGATGAAACCGCGTGGCGGCATGGCGCGGGCATGGCGCCACAGGAAGTCGTGGCTGCGCTCCTTGGTGCTTGGCGCCTTGAAACTGCGGACGTCCACACCTTGCGGATTCACGCCGCTCATCACATGGCGGATGCAACTGTCCTTGCCCGCGGCGTCCATGGCTTGGAACAGGAGGAGTACGGAATGCTTGCCGGAAGCATACAGCACTTCCTGCAGGTCACTGATCACCGCCTTGTCAGCCTCCAGCTGCTTCTTCAGTTCCTTCTTGATCGTTTCGCTTGGCAGGTCGCATACATGGTCCTTCAGGCGGAAGGTGCCGGGTTTGGTGATGGTGAAGCGTGGGTCGGTGAGGGAGATGGTCTTCATGATCGACGCGCAAGCTAAACAGCACTTCACAACTCTCAGGAACGCCTCCCATGCCAGCCATGGATCTCTTCAAGCAGCATTTATCGTGAGTGAAGTGTCCTTATATTACACTGTTGCAAAACCCAAGGCCATGAACGCACGATACCCGTCCCTGTTCCTTCTTTGCTTGCTGCCATTCACCGAGGCGAAAGCTTGTGTGGACTACTGGACACCCCCATCCATCACGGTCACCGTTCATTACAACGCGATGTTCACCGAGGCGCTCGTGGTCGTCAGCAACTTGAGCCTTTTCGGGGGGCCCAATGGTGCGTTCTGCAGTTGCGCGATCACCACTGTCACGGACGATTTCAGCGACTTGCAGTACATCGCTTTCGTGGATTCGGGGACTTACGAGCCTGTGGCGGGGTTCGCACCTTGGGATGCCAGTGTTTCGGCGGGATCTGCCTGGAGCACTATACAATCCGGCGATTGGAACGGGTTCATCGCTGAAGTGGTGGGACCCGGCATCAGCACGGGCACACCGGTGGAATTGCTTATCCGTGCCGCCCTCCCGCCGGGAGCATCATTCAGCTCCCTGGATTCCACCATCACCTACTCGGCCCTGGGCACGGATGAATGGTCTCCTACGGATGAGGAGTTGACATTTTCCCACAATAGCCTCGGAAATCTCGGTTCGGCGGGTTCCATCATCTACATCGAAGAGCCTGACACCTTCTTCGATCTGGTGGATGGGATCGTGTTGAGCGTGGAACATACTACGGTTACGGAGGCAGGCTTGCTGGTGTTGCAAGGCGAGGGCCCCGCGACCATTGCATGGACGGGCGGCACAGGCCCATTGGAACTGATCGTACATGATGCGGCCGGACGGGTGGTGCTGCAGCGAAATTGGGATGGGTCGCCCTTCCTGCTCCAGGGATATTCGGCAGGACTGGTCGTGGTGGAGGTAAGAAGTCCGGACGGGCGTACCGTGCGCAAGGTGCCGCTGTGGTGATCGAACTGGATAGACCTGAAATGGTGGCATTGGAAATGGTGGATGGCGCAAGACTGGTTGTGCTTCCTTGCGCCTATGGTCGAACGCTTCCTGCGGGGCCGCATCACGTGGAATCGGACCTCGCTCGACTTGTGAGCGATGTCCCTGTGATCAAACTATCCATAGGAGCCAACTGCGCACTGTGAAGCAGATGAAGATGTAGCGGCATCCCACCGGAATAAAGAAGGGTGCCCCTTCCGGAATGCCCTCTCTACTTGCCGACTTGCCTAATGGCAACGTGCCTCGTTCTACAACATTCTCCTGCTCCTGTTCGATCGCTTCGAACATTGCTTTGAAGTTGCAACAGCTCAGAACAGCTTCACCTCACCCGAAATGATCGCCGACCAAGGCACCTGCTCGATCCCGGGCGACAGCATACGGCGCTCTTCTGCCGTGGTCACCACCCAACCCCGCTTCAAGCCCAGGTCGCTCATGCACTGCTTCAATCCGGCAAGGCTGCGTGGGTCGATCGTAGTGCCCAACTTGATCT
>CAYQMC010000014.1:0-8069 GCA_964418285.1 uncultured Chryseobacterium sp. | reverse complement strand
CGAATGACCTCGCTTGGGCCATGTGGTCAATTCGCGGCTGTTGCGCAATCCGGCCAGGAAATGCAGAATCCCGGTGTCCCGAATGTAGAGCTTCGGACTCTTCGTAAGCCGCTTCTGCACGTTCGCGAAGAAGGGCTGTAGGCGGCGGATCATGTACGCACCTTCGAGCACATCAAGGTCCGCGTTCACTGTGTGCGACGAAACGGAAAGCGAACGCGCCAGGTCCGAGACATTCAGCAACTGACCATGTACGTGCGTGAGCATCGTCCAAAGCATGCGCAGCCGTTTGGCGGGCAGGTTCAGGCCCAAGGCCGGCAGGTCGCGCTCCAGGAAAGTGCTCACATAGGCGTCCAGCCAAGTGCCCCGGGCCTGGGCATCGCGCAGCGAAAGCACCGACGGATAGCCGCCCCAGAACCAGCGGTCCTTCAACTGCGGCAAACCGAATAGTTCCTGCGATCGAAAGGGCGTCAACTCCAACAACGCGATGCGCCCCGCCAAGGATTCGGAAACCGAGCGCATCAATGCAGGGCTTGCCGATCCGAGCAACACGTAGCGTCCTTTGCCGCTCCCAGTATCAATGCGGTGGCGAAGCGCCGCGAACAACTCCGGTGATCGTTGCGCTTCATCGAACACCACCTTCTTCATATGAACCGAAAGGAAGCCTTCCAGATCGGCGCTCAGCAAGGCCAGATCCGACGGACGCTCCAGATCAAGGTGTTCCCAGCCGGGCAGGGCATGCTTGGTCAGGGTGCTCTTGCCACACTGCCTGGGACCTACCACCAGCACCGCCGGGAAGGTCTTCAGCAGTCGCCGGAAGCGCTTTTCGCTAAGTCTTTGAAGGTGACGCATGCCTTGTATATCTGAAGTCGGACTTCAAATATACAAGGTATCTTTTCGAAAAGGTCACACCTGATCGGAGATGGTCATGGTGATCAACGAAGAAACGCGCCACACCGGAGCGCCATTCTTCATTGCTTGCAACGAGCGCACTTGCCGCTCGCCAACAGATAATTCGCTACTTCCGACAAAGTCCCTCGGTTCTTCTGCTCCCGCTCGATCGCCTCGAACAGCGCCTTGAGGTTGCCTCCCAATGGATCGGGATGAGGACGCTTGCAGAAGCGCTTGGCACCTCCTGCAGGCACGGGACGATGACGGTTGCTTGGATCATCTCAAGGAACATCGTGGGGCGGTCCAGCACCGGCAACTGCTTGACCCTGCGGCTCAGATCCGGACCAGCTTCATCAATGGCTCGAACGAGTACAACGCTGCCCTGCGTCCTGACCCCGGTACAAGGGTCTTGATGAGCTCCCGTTCGGCCAATACCCGGGTGAAACGACGTGCGCTTGCCGGAGGTATGCCGCTTTTGCGCATGAACTGACTGTTGCGGAAGACCGGATTCGTGAATACATAGTCCAAGGCCATCATACTCCATTTCGACCCCAAGGCATCGGTGAAGTTGACCTTCATATCATCGTACAAGGCCTTTATCCGCTCAGCTGTAGCGATGTTCTTTAATGCCCTGTCCTCCACGGCGCGGAAGAAGAAGGCGCACCAGACCTCCCATCTCCCGGTTCGGGACACCTCGCGCATGGTGTCGATGTATTCGTCCTTGTGCTCATCGAAGTAGCCTGAGATGTAGAAATGCGGGGCGCTGATCAAACCCATACGCCACATGAACAGGGTGATGAGCATCCGCCCGATCCGTCCGTTCCCATCCTTGAACGGGTGAAGCGCCTCGAACTCGAGGTGCATCACACCGGCTCGCAACAAGGGTGGATGTGCGTCCGCGTTCGTATATTCGAACAAGCGCTCCAAGCCACCGCGCAGGTGTTCCGGCGAAATGGGCACGAAGAGGATCTGTTGCTTCGGCTTATCGGCCAGGTAGTTCTGCTCCACCTTGAACTGCCCTGGGGTCTTGGCAGCGCCGCGTCCAATGGAAAGCAATTGTTGGTGCATGCGTTGGATCAGGTGCATGCCGAAAGGACGCCCTTCCTGCAGGTCTTCTTGTGCCGTGATCAAGGTTCGGCGGTAAAGGATGGTCTCCAATACCTCCGACCTCATCTCGGGGACGTGCTCTTCATCACCGCTTTCTGCATCGTATTGTAGGATCTCATCCATGGTGCTGATGGTGCCTTCCATCCTGGAGGAGAATACCGCCTCCTGGTTCCGCAAGGGGGCCAGCAACAGCTCGCTATTGTGCAGCCCCTTCAGCATCTGGTCATAGCGCGCCAGCGCATCCGCAGCTCGGAGCAGCGGATGCAAGAGCGCCCCGTAGTCGATCTGCTCGGGTGGAAACCCGTCGTAGTGGTATTGGACCGCTTTGGAGGTATCCATGGACCGATTTAGATGCTCAATATTACGCCAAAATGAACCACAAAGAGGTTATCGCGGATGATATCATTGGCTATTGACCAACAAGGGGCTTTGACGCGCATCCCTTCACAACAAGACACTTTGCTGTTAATGACCCCACAATAATGAGCAACAAATCATCTTGTCGGACTTGGATCAACAGCAAACGTTGGTCGCGCTGATGGAATGACGAAGGGCGCCCACCGGACGCCCTTCGCATGTGTGATCTCAGGATCGGCTACAACGTCCCCCTGTTCTCCTGCTCCCGTTCGATCGCCTCGAACAAGGCTTTGAAGTTGCCCTTGCCGAAGCTCTTGGCGCCTCCCGCTACCGCGGGACGAAGACGCTTGCTCGGAAGATCTCGAAGAACATCGTAGGGCGGTCCACGACAACCTCCTGTTACGACGCAGGGCGCCCATTGGACGCCCTGCGCATGTGCGGTGTCGCTTCCGCTTAAGGTGTATTACGGTCCTGTTTACTTGATCGAGGTGGCGAACTGCGAGGCGACCACCTCGAAGGTGGCGAAGTAGGCCTGGGTCACCGGCATCTCCATCAGCTCGCCTGCGATCGCCGTGAACGTGGCCTGGTCGCGGTATACCGTCATGCCCACGCTCATGCGCTCGGTTTCCGGCCCACCCACCACATCGAACTCATAGCTCTCCAGAAAGCCGTCACGGCCGTCCAGCATGTCCACAAAGGCATTGCGCGTGCGGTCGAACTCGGCCTCCTGCCCGGCTCGGGTGCGACGTACCGCGACCTCCAGCACCTGGCCCTCCGTCCGCAGCACCTTGTCCAGCTCGAAGGGCTTGCCTTCGGTCTGTTGGAGGAAGGCATAGGCCTTCAGGTCCATGGTTGCGGCAAAGGCCCCAAAGGTCTGCTGCACTTCGGGCAGCGATTGGATCTCGCCCACACGGGACATGGAAGGATACTGCGTCATGCCAATGAAAACAGGCCGTTCGTCGGGAGCTGGCAGTGCGTAGAAGGAACTGAACTCGCGGTCGTTGCTCACGCCATCCTGCTTGGTGAGCAACTGGATGAACTGGGCGCGGGCCTTCTCGAATGCCTCCTGTTCACCATCCTTCACCATGCGGACGGCAAGCTCGAAGATGGGTTTTTCCTTCATGTTCGTTGTGTTGTCCATTGTTGGAACTAAGGCGAGTGTCATGGCTGCCGCCAGTCCTGTGATGATGAGTTGGTCCATGTGTGTATGACTTTAGTGTTTAAGCAAGTTCTGGCAGCAGGGTCCCGTTAGATCGACCCGGGAAAGCGCTGGTCGTTTTGTCTTTCGGCTCAACAGGGTTTCGCGTGATCGCACTTCGTGATGCACGGTTGGATCACAGCTGTGGAAGGCGATCCAGGTCCTGTACCTCCTTCGGAGACTTGATCTCCCAGATCGGCTGGAGGTCGGTATCCGTGCAGCTTACAGGATCGATCAGTCACCTCACTTGAGTACGGTGTTCAATGCACCGAACTGAGTGGGTGGGTAGGCACCGAGGAACTCCGTCACCGCAGGATCGCCCATGAAGTTCGCGTCCATGCCGATCGCCAATGCGGCCGCCTGACTCTCGTACACGGTCATCCCCACCACGACATTGTTGTTCAGTACGCTCTGCCACTGGATCTCCTGAACAAATCCCGGCTGCTGCGCAAGCAGGGTCAGGAAGCTATTGCGTTTGGCCACATAGTCGGTCGTATCGAAGTTGGAATATGCGCTGATGTCGCGCACTGCGATCTCCAGGATCCGTCCCGTGTTCAAGGGAGCCACCGTGGAGAGGTCGACTGGTCCATACCCTGGGAGAGGTTGCAGTACCTCGAAGGTGATCGGCGCGAAGGTCCCGAAGAACGCCGCAGCCTCGGGTAGGGCGATAAGCTGCTGGCCTAGCGTGCTGAAGGTATTCAGGTCGGCATACTGGGTCATGCCGATGTAGATGCTGTCCAATGGCAGTCCTGACGCCAGCAGGTCGAACGAGGGCTGGAACTCACGGTCGTTGGAGGTGCCGGGTCGTGCCATTAGTTCCGCCACAAAGGCGTCACGTGCTGATTCGAAATCAGCGATGTTCTGTCCCGGGTTCAATCTACGGATGGCCAATTCGAAGACATCATCGTTGGTTTCGTTCTGGGTGCCGCCACTCACATTCTGGGGCTCATCATTATCCTTTTTGCAGCTTACGAGGTAAAGGCTCGCAGCAAGCATGAAAGTGGTCGCTATTCGAAAGGTGTTCATGTTCTGTTCGTTTGATTGGACTGACTGGTAGTGCGATGGTGCAACCCCGACCGGCCCTGTTGGTCAGGGCCGATCCAGGCTGATCCGATCGCGGGACAAAACAAGAGCCGGTGGCAGGGCTCTGATCGGTCGATCCGGGAGAATGATGGTCACTTTGTCGCCTGCTGGCGATAGGCGGCAGGCGAAAGACCCATGTGCCTGCGGAAGGAACGGGCGAAGTTGCTTGGGTCAGTGAAGCCCAGCTCATAGCCGATCGATGCGACATCGGCGTCCGAGAGCAGCAGTGCTCGGCATGCGTGCATCATGCGATGGTCCTCGATCAGCTGCTTGGCCGAACGCGCGAAGTATCGCTGCGCCAACTTGTGCAAATGGCCCCTACTGATGGCCAGTTCCGCGGCAAAGGCTTCCACCGTGCGCAGCTCCGTCAATTTATTGGCCAGCAGGTAGCGCAGCTGCTGCATGCGCGCATCACTGACGAGGCCCAGACCGTGCCTGAACGCGGCCCTGTGCGTGCGTTGGAGACGCACGAGCAGCAGATGGAGGGCGGCCCGTAGGAACTGCTCGCTGTCGCCGGAGGGTTTGCGCAACTCATGATGGATCTCCTTGGCGAGCCCATCGCATGCCTGGAATGTCCACTTGTCTGGCTTCAGCACAGGGGAAGCCTCGAGGTCGTGGAAGAAGCTGAACTTGTAGGTGAAGTGGGCCTCCTCGAACAGGAGATCCAGAAATCCGGATTCAAAGAAGATCCACGTTGCCCGGTCCAGGGTACAACCGCTTAGATGCACAGGCTGGCCGGGCGTGATGGTAATGATGCTCCCAGGCTGCACCTTCACCTGATGGGTGCCGATCCGCATGGAACCTCTGCCCTGTTCGATGGAGCCGAGCAAATGGAAATCCGGCACCGCCTCCACGATGGAGCGGTCGAACCCGGCCATGTCCACCGAGTCGATGAGCAGGCCGTTGCCGTAGCGGTTGCGATCGAACTTCAGCTTGCGCATGGTGATCTGGTCGGCGCGGGGAGGGTCTATTGCAAGTGTAATGCCTTTAGAGAAAGAAGGGCGCCCCAACGGAGCGCCCTTCTCATGTGATCGAATGAGCGCTCTTAAAGCGTCCCACGGCTCTCCTGTTCCCGCTCAATAGCCTCGAACAGCGCCTTGAAGTTGCCCTTGCCGAAGCTCTTCGCGCCCTTGCGCTGGATGATCTCGAAGAACATCGTGGGGCGGTCGAGCACCGGCTTGGTGAAGAGCTGCAGCAGGTAGCCCTCGTCGTCGCGGTCCACCAGCACACCGTGCTGCTTCAGCACCGCCAGGTCCTCGTCGATCTCGCCCACGCGGTCCATCACCGTGTCGTAGTAGCTGGGCGGCACGTAGAGGAACTCCACGCCGCGGTCCTTCAGCGCGCCCACCGTCTCGATGATGTTGTTGGTGGCCACCGCGATGTGCTGCACACCGGCGCCGTTGTAGAACTCGATGTACTCCTCGATCTGGCTCTTCTTCTTGCCTTCGGCCGGCTCGTTGATCGGGAACTTGATGCGGCCGTTGCCGTTGCTCATCACCTTGCTCATCAGCGCGGTGTACTCCGTGCTGATGTCCTTGTCATCGAAGCTCACCAGCTGCGCGAAGCCCATCACACGGGCGTAGAAGTCCACCCAGTGGTTCATCTCGCCCCAGCCCACGTTGCCCACCATGTGGTCGATGAACTTCAGGCCCACCGGCTCGGGGTTGTAGTGGCTCTTCCACGCGCGGTAGCCGGGCAGGAAGGGACCCTTGTAGTTGTCGCGCTCCACGAAGATGTGCACCGTCTCGCCGTAGGTGTGGATACCGCTGCGCACCACGTAGCCGTGCTCATCCTCCTCGCGCACCGGCTCCATGAAGCTCTTCGCGCCGCGCTTGGTGGTCTCCTCCCAGGCCTTCTTCGCATCGGGCACCCACAGCGCGATCACCTTCACCCCATCACCGTGCTTGCGGATGTGCTCGTTGATCGGGCTGTCCGGCGTCATCGGCGTGGTCAGCACCAAGCGGATCTTGTCCTGCTGCAGCACGTAGCTCGTGCGGTCCTTCACGCCCGTCTCCAAGCCTGCATAGGCCAGGCTCTGGAAGCCCCACGCGCTCTTGTAGTAGTGCGCGCTCTGCTTGGCGTTGCCCACGTAGAGCTCCACGTAGTCCGTGCCCAGCAGGGGCAGGAAGTCCTGTGCATCGGCCATGATCTTCTCCAGGCCGTAGTCGACGTCTTTCAATCCGGTTGACATGGTAGTAGGAGGTTGGTTCCTCGCGCTGTTCAGTGCCTCAAAGTTCGGACATTTTACGGGGCTGTGGATGATGGAGGTCAGGGCGGGGGTCAACGCACATGACACCTTGTACTCAAGGTAGAAGATCGACAAGTTCGTTGTCGATTTGCCCGGTAGGGTTTTGGGCGTGCCCCGGCCCGGCCTGGCCCTGAGCGGAGCTTTGCGGAGTCGAAGGGTGAGGCAGGGGCACGCCCGAACTCAATCAGCCTTACCCGCTCTAAGCAACTCGAACAGCGGTTCGTTCAGGTAGAAGTTCGTGCGCCCCACTTTCACCTTCTGCAACAGTCCCATGCCCACCAGCACGTTCAGGTAGCGGGTGGCGGTAAGGCGCGTCACCTGCATGTCGCGCATCATGAGGTCGATCTTGGTGTACGGGTGGCGGAAGAGGTTGTTGAGCAGGTCCTGGCTGTAGAGGCGTGGTTGTTCCGAGCGGATGCGTTGCTTGTACTGCTGCATCAGCGCACGGATGTCCTTCACCAGGGTGATGGTCTGTTGCGCGGTGCGTGCGATCGCCTCCAGCATGAAGAGCACCCACGGCTCCCAGTTGCCATCGGCGCGCACGGTTTGCAACAAGCGGTAGTATTCCGACTTGTGCCGGATGATGAAGCGGCTCATGTACAGGATCGGCAAGTCGAGCAAGCCGCAGCGCACGAGGTAGAGGATGTTGAGGATGCGGCCCGTACGTCCGTTACCGTCGTAGAACGGGTGGATGCTCTCGAACTGGTGGTGCGCGATGGCCATCTTGACCAGTGGATCCACGTCCATCAATTCGTCCTTGTTCAGGAAGGCTTCCAGGTTGTTCATCAGGTCCACGATCGTGGCGTGGTCTTGCGGCGGCGTGTACACGACCTCGCCCGTGCGGTCGTTCTTCAGCACCGTGCCGGGCAGCTTCCTGAGCCCTGCTCCGTTCGCCTCCAGGGTGGCTTGCACCCGGAGAATGGTGTTGAGCCCGATCCCACCGGCGGTGCGTACCTCATCGAAGCCGAGCTTCAAGGCTTGGGCGTAACGATGCACCTCCTTCGCGGCCGCTGTGGTGAAGGTCTTGGCCAGATAGTCGCTGCGATAGACCTCATCGTCCGTGGTGATGATGTTCTCGATGGCCGAGCTGTCCTTGGCTTCTTGGAGCGAGAGGGTATCCACCAGGATCCGCTCATTGGGGATGGTGGCGGCAACTCCCTTCAGCTCAGCCAGATAGCGGTCGGCTTC
>CAYQMC010000013.1:20361-30218 GCA_964418285.1 uncultured Chryseobacterium sp. | reverse complement strand
CTTCCTGCCGATACGATCCCGAATGTCACCCAGCACATCGACATTCTGCCCACCACCCTGCTGCAGATCGGCTATGGAAAGCCCTTCTTCAGTTTTGGACAAGTACCGGTGGGCACGGGTGCCATGCACGGCGCCATCTGGTATGCCAATGGCCTGTATACCATCACCAGCGACCGCATGCAGCTGCAGTTCGATGGTGAACGCTTGGTGGGCACCACACCGATCGGCGGAGGATCCGATACCAACGAGGACCGCGCGGAGCATGAGCGCGAACTGTTGCAACGCCTCCAGGCGGCCATCCAGCAATACACCCACCACATGACCTCCGGCACCTTGGTCCACAAAGGCACCGCGCCATGAAGGTGATGCTGGCCATGAACCCCCGTTCGGGGAAAAGGAAAGCCCTTACGGTACGAACCCTGGCGGAGCGCATTGCTTCGGAACTGAGCGTGGAGATCGACATCCGCACGGTGGATGGCCCCGGACATGGAACGGTGCTGGCACAGGAGGCGGTCGTAAAAGGCTACCAACGCGTGATCAGCGTGGGCGGCGACGGCACCAACAACGCCATCGCAGCGGGTCTTATCGGCACCGATGTGGCATTGGGCATCGTGGCCATGGGCAGCGGCAACGGTTATGCGCGCTCCATCGGCTTACCACTGAAAGCGGCAGAAGCACTCCGCCATGCCTTCACTGCTTCGCCCAAGCGCATGGATGTCTGCTACCTCAACGACCATCCCTTTCTTGGTACGGCAGGTATCGGCTTCGATGCGCGGGTGGCCGACAAGTTCGACAAGAGCAGCACACGCGGCATGTTCACTTATGCGCGCATCACCGTGCAGGACATCTTCGGCACGCCACCCATGCCCATCGAGCTAACGGTGGATGGAAAGACCATCAAGGAAGATGTGCTGATGCTCGTGTTCTGCAACACCCGCGAGTTCGGCAACGGCGCTGACATCAGCCCGGGATCGAAGCCGGACGATGGTATCGCAGAACTGCGACTGGTACGCAAACCGCCCTTCTTCCAGCTCGTCAAGGCCTTCTACGACGTTTACACACACCGGGCGGACAGCAACCCGAACTTGGTGAACATCCCTGCCACATCAGCGATCGTGGTGCAGGGTGGTACGCTGGCACACTTGGATGGAGAACCGATGGAGATCGGAAATGTTGTGCATTTCCGTTTGGAACCGGGAGTCTTGTGGGTCGCGGGATGATGGTCTTGCAGACCCAGTACCCTCCAGGACCACCGCATTCAGGACAACCGCCTTGCCGCACCCTTACTTCCCTTCATTCATCGGCTGCCTTCCAAGCCCCTGCTCCTCCTGCATCGGGTTCGGCCTTCCTCGCCGCTCCTGCCGCTTGAACACATCGAAGCGTGTTGGTGCCATACGCGGCGGCCAGGCATTGTTGTTCAGGTCGCAGTCGGCGGTCTCCAGGTAGGGGTCGAGCACCACGCCCGTGGCTTCCTTGTCCTTGATGAAGACCTTGCTGAAGCTGTCGCTGGTCTTCCAGATCTCGGCGGGGATGCGTTCGACCTCGGTGCTGCCATCGGCGTAGGTCCACTCCAGGATCAGCGGCATCACCAGCCCGCCCATGTTCTCGAAGCTGAGCTCGTAGAAATGCAGGTCGCGCTCGAGCAGGGTTTTCTCCTCAGGGCTTAGACGCGCCATCATCCTGGTGTAGGCCTCCTGCATGCGTGGCGTGGCGGTGAGGGGATCGTAGCTGTTGTAGAAGTCGCGCGTGGCGGGGTCGCGCATCACCACGGTCTCGGTGATGTCCGTGCGGTTGCGCTGGTTGCCGATGTCGGCGGGTTGCGCGGCGCGGTCGGCCTTGGCGAGTGCTTCGCGGGCACTGGCATCAAGGGGCTTCACCTGCATGTAGCGCAGATCGGTCAGGGCGATGTCCACATGGTCGGTGGTGAAGAACCAGCCGCGCCAGAACCAATCCAGGTCCACGGCACTGGCATCCTCCATGGTGCGGAAGAAGTCCGCCGGGGTAGGGTGCTTGAACTTCCAGCGCTCGCAGTAGGTCTTGAAGGCATGGTCGAAGAGCTCGCGGCCCATGACGGTTTCGCGCAGGATGTTGAGCGCCGTGGCGGGCTTGCCATAGGCGTTGTTGCCGAACTGCGTGATGCTCTCGCTGTTGGTCATGATGGGTTCGATGCGGCTCTTGTCGCCTTTCATGTAGTCCACGATGTTGCGCGCGGGTCCGCGGCGACTGGGGTAGTCGTGATCCCATTCCTGTTCGGTGAGGTACTGTACGAAGGTGTTGAGGCCTTCATCCATCCAGGTCCACTGGCGCTCATCGCTGTTGATGATCATGGGGAAGAAGTTGTGCCCCACTTCGTGGATGATCACGCCGATCATGCCATACTTCGTACGCTCGCTGTAGGTGCCGTCCTTCTCGGGCCTGCCGCCATTGAAGCTGAGCATGGGATACTCCATACCGATTCGGTCGGTGTGGACACTGATGCAGACGGGATAGGTGTAATCCACCGTGAACTTGCTATAGGTCTTCACCGTATGGGCCACCACCTTGGTGCTGTACTTCTCCCACAACGGATTGCCCTCCTTGGGGTAGAAGCTCATGCACAGCACGTTGTTGTCGCCCACGCGTTGGTTCATACCATCCCAGATGAACTTGCGGCTGCTGGCGAAGGCGAAGTCGCGCACGTTCTTCGCGTGGAACACCCAGGTCTTCTTGCCGGTGGCCTTTGTCTTTTCGGCTTCGCGTGCTTCGGCTTCGGTCACGATCATCACCGGTTCCTTGGCGGCGCGGGCCTTTGCCAAACGTTCGCGCTGCGTGGCTGTGAGCACGGCGCTTTCGTTCTGCAACGTGCCGGTGGAAGCAACGATGTGGTCGCTGGGCACAGTGATGGCCACCTTGTAATCGCCGAAGGTGAGGGTGAACTCGCCCTGGCCGAGGAACTGCTTGTTCTGCCAGCCTTGGTAGTCCGCGTAAACTGCCATGCGTGGGAAGAACTGCGCGATGGTGTAGAGGTAGTTGCCGTCCTCCTCGAAATATTCCAAGCCAGAGCGCCCACCGTACTTCATACGGTCGTTGATCGGATACGACCAATCGACCTTGAAGGTGTACGTACCGTTGGGCGCCAAGGTCCGTGGCAGATCGATCCGCATCATGGTCTTGTTGATGGTGTACTTCAGCGCCTTGCCATTTCCATCGGTGACCTTGCTGATGCGGAAGCCGCCATCGAACACATCCACCATGCGGGCAAGCTGTTCCACCGACATGGAATCCTGGAGGGAGCCTGTGCGGATCTTGTGCGTGTCGCTGTCCTTGGCGCGCATGTTCTGGTCCAATTGGATCCAGAGGTAGTCCAGCTTATCCGGGCTGTAGTTGTAGTAGGTGACGGTCTCGCTGCCGGTGACGGCCTGCTTGTCGTCATCGAGTTCGACCTTGATGTCGTAGTCGGCCTTCTGCTGCCAGTACTGGTGGCCAGGGGCACCACTGGCGGTGCGGTAGGTGTTGGGTGTGGGCAGTTCCCATTCCAACTGCCGGAACTTGTCGCTCCCGTAGCGGGGGGAGTCTTGGGGGAAGACCGTGGTGCTTAGGAAGAGTGCCGCGGTGGCGGCGAGGAAGTGCAAGCGTGGCATGTTGGCGAAGATAGTTGTGAGTGGTGAGTAACAAGTGGCGAGTGAACGCCCCAAAGAATGGCGTTGGTCCAGGGGGCATTCACTCGCCTCACGGCGGGCAGGTCAGTGAGGGGGGCACTCACCACAACCTCCTGAAAGGGGTCTAGATCGTTGCAAAGCGATAGTGCCCGACCATGTGGTTAATTTGCATGCGTGAGGAGAAAGCCAAGCTCTTTCGGTACTGAGGCCATGGGCATTGGGATCATGCTCCTTGGCGGGGGGGTGTGCTACTATTGGGAATCTATCTAATGCTCACGGACAGCGCTACTTCGGGCATTACTGGGGCAGGCAGAACGGGCGTTGGTGGTGGTAATCCAGTAACATTACCAGGATGGGGTATTGCGTTGCTGGGCGCTCTGATGTTCATTCCAGGCTTGGTTCAATACCTTTCATCCAGAGTGAAATGAACTGATGGGTTCTACCAATAGTTTCGGGTCTCTCAGGCTGCCAGTAGTAGTAATCGAATGAAAGCGCTCTTTCTCTCCCTCTGCTTATCCATAGCGCCCCCCGCGCTGCACGACTACTTTGTCTCGATCTGCACCATCCGGCACAACCCGGAGACCCGCACGCTGGACATCACCTGGCGAATGACGACCCACGACATCGAGCACACGCTCCTGCCTGAAAGCAGGGACCGCGACCTGAAGCTGGGCACTGATAAGGAGCTGCCCGAGGCCGACAGCTTGGTGGCAGGATACCTCATCAGGCATTTGGGGCTCAGGATGGATGGCACAGCGCTTACCCCACGCTACCTCGGCAAGGAAGTGGAACAGGATGACCTCTACTGCTACCTACAGGTGGATGATATCGAATACCTCGGTGCGCTCACCGTTCATGCAACACTCCTGCAGGATCTGTTCGAGGAGCAGGAGAACGTGGTCCACTTGGAAGCGGACGGGAGAACGCACTCGCACAGCTTCCTGATCAATGGATCAGCGTACACCTTTCTCCCGTAGTGGGCCGTTCCGATGATCACCGACAACAACAGGGTCTGGATCGAGACGGCCTACGGGATCTTCGCGCTGGAAGGGCCGAAGGGGCTACGGATCGAATCCATTGCCCGGATCATCGGCAAGAGCAAGTCCTCGTTCTACCACCACTTCGCCGACCTGGGTATCTTCACGGATGTACTGCTCGGCCATCACCTTGATCGCGCCCAGGACATCGCCCTACGCATGCAGCGTTGCGAACGCATGGATCCGGACATGCTCGAACTGCTGGTCGACGTGAAGACGGACATCCTCTTCCACCGGCAACTGCGCATCCACCGGGATGTACAGAGCTACCGACAGTATTTCGAGAAGGCGCACGCCCCGATCGAGGAGGCGCTATTGGGCGTATGGTCCAAGGCGCTCGACCTCGGGGCACGGGAGCGCCTGGCCCGCATCATGCTGAACCTGGCCGTGGAGAACTTCTACCTGCGTGTGACCGCCGAAAGCCTGACGCGGGAATGGCTGCTGCACTACCTCTCGGAGATCCGCGCCATGGTGGACGCGATGTCCAGCGAAGGCTGATGGCACCTGCATTGTACGGCCCCGTCTAACGCTGGGCCTTCGACCTCATCTACCTTGGTGCTGCGGTACATCAGGGCCGCGTGCAGAACGCCCATGCGACCAAGCTCCTTCAAGTACACACTGGTCTACATCATCCCGGCGGTGGTGTTCTTTTCCATTGCCTCGCCCAACGGGTGGTCCTACACGGCGACCGTTGTCATCTTCGGGGTCTTGCCCGCCTTGGAAATGCTCATGAAGGGCTCCACGGAGAACCTCTCTGCAGTAGAGGAGGAAGTGGTGAAAAAGGACGGCGTCTACGACTTCCTGCTCTATAGCCTGGTACCCATCCAGTATTTCCTCCTGGTCTTCTTCCTGATCAAAGTGAGCCAACCCGGCCTCTCGTTTGCCGTGAAGGTCGGCATGACAAGCGCCTTCGGTATGGCCTGTGGCGTGCTGGGCATCAACGCGGCGCACGAACTGGGGCACCGGGCCACGAAGCACGAACAGCTCATGAGCAAGCTTCTGCTCCTGACCACGCTCTACATGCACTTCTTCATCGAGCATAACCGAGGGCACCACAAGAACGTAAGCACCGACGAAGACCCTGCCAGCAGCCGCTACGGCGAGATGCTCTACACCTTCTTCTTCCGCACCATCACTGGTAGCTGGCTCAGCGCGTGGAAGTTGGAACGGGGTCGCTTGGAGCGAAAGAAGCAGCCCTTCTGGAGCTGGCAGAACGAGATGCTTCGTTTCCAAGTGATACAAGCAGCTCTGGTGTTGGCGATCTTCCTCGTGTTCGGAGTGGAAACGATGGCCTGGTTCCTCGGTGCAGCGCTGATCGGCATTCTGCTGCTGGAAACGGTGAACTACATCGAGCACTACGGACTGCGCCGCCAAAAGAAGGGTGCGACCTACGAGCGGACCTTGCCGATCCACTCTTGGAACAGCAACCACCCGCTGGGCCGCCTGATCCTTCTAGAACTGACCCGCCACAGTGACCACCACTACATGGCCAGCCGCAAGTACCAGGTGCTGCGCCACTTCGATGAAAGCCCCCAAATGCCCACGGGCTACCCCGGCATGATGGTGCTTTCCTTCTTCCCGCCGCTGTGGTTCAGGGTGATGCACAAGCGGATCGAGCAGTATCGGCGGGGAAAGGATGGGACGGCTCTGGCTTGAGCACAGTTCGGCCGACCGATCGCTTGGGTTTCCGCATGAGGGAGCTTTTCTTCCAAGATCCACTATGATCGCCCAATGAGCATGGAAGATAAAAGACCCCGATCGGCCATGCGTTAGGAAGTCGAATTGTACCAGGAGACCGTGGTGTTGCAACTAATTTCGATAGTAAAACTACCGAATCTTTGAAGCTGGAGATCGAACTGTCATCGACCTTGGCCAGCAACATCACGACTGCTGTTCTTGGGAGGCTGAAATCACTGGCACACGCTTTGATTTTCGCACCTCAGTTGCATGTGGAAGAGAACCTCCCCCCCGACACGAAGGCCTCGAGGTTCTCATTTCGACCCGTCGGCCGGCAACCTGCATGACCGCTTCCCCTGCGATCACGAAGTCGAATCCTCCCCTCGCTTCAACGTATGTTCTTCGGCAATGGTCGACCCACGCTTTGAGCGGCAGGTCGGGACCGAAGCACCTGTTTACCCTTCGCTACCTCTGATCCTTGATACGATACGGTTGGGGCACGGCTTGGGAAGGATAGGCCTACACGTTCGCGTGTGCTCCCCCACCGGAACCTCGACCGGAAGCCGGCAGGTCCACTCGGAGCACCACTTCCGACCAACGACCCAAGTGCTTTCGTAGCGCTACGGTCGTGCAGTGAAGCATGCGAACAAAGTCCACAAAACTCTTTGACCAAAAATGAACACGTGCATTCGAACCTTCTCACTGATGAGCATGATCACCATCATGGCGGCAAGCACACAGGCCCAGGAAGAAGGACAGACAAGAACGCTCTTCGGAAATGGAAAACCTCTGGCAACAGACGACCTCGGCTTTTTTGTCGCACCATCCTTCGTACTTACTGGAATGGATGGCAGCAGTGCCTCGCTGTTCCATTTACGGGCGGGGATCGTCCACCGGGACAAGCTTGGTGTGGGTGGTTATTTCAACACCTCGCTTGGGCAGGTATTCCCACAGAGCGAAACGTTACCAGGCGTCTACATGGACTATTGGACCGTAGGTGGTTTCATCGAATACACTGCATGGTCCACGAGCATGGTCCACCTTACATTTCCCGTTCATGTGGGGTATGGGGAAGTGCAGATGGACAATGAAGCGGGAGACGCTGGGCTGGGTGAATCCAACTTCTTCCAGATCGAGCCTGCGGCCTTGTTGGAAGTGAACCTGTTGAAACATGTGCGCTTCGCCATCGGAGCGGGCTACCGCTACGTGGGTGACATGACATACCGCAATTTCGATGGAGCGGATATTTCGGGAGTAACCGGACATGTGGGCTTGAGGATGGGCCTGTTCCGCTGACCGCCCATCAGGGCCCTTGTAGTTGACATGGAGTTGATACGCGCCTGTGGCCAATTGGCCCCGGACGCCTTCGTTCCTTGGGCGACCGCAACACGCAGTAGGAGGAGCATCGGACGCACTACCGTGAAATGAACGTCATCCGGTACGGCCGAAAAGCAGGATGCTCCACAAGCCCGAATGGATGGAAAGTCAGGATGTGCAATGGTGAACGGGCAGGGACAAGAACAGCGACATTTGTTGTCAAAATCACAATATCGCCATGTTCCGGAGTTCCTTCCTCGCCTTGGTCCTGCTAATGGCCTTATCCGCCTCTGCAACCCGATACCACGTGAACGCCTCCGCAACAGGCGCTGGTACCGGGCTTAGCTGGGCCAATGCCTTCACCAGCCTGCAGGAAGCCCTCAGCATCGTGGTACCGGGCGATGAGATCTGGGTGGCCGCCGGGCAGTACAAGCCCACCAGCGGCACCACGCGCACGATCTCCTTCGCACTGCGCAATGGCGTGAACGTATACGGTGGCTTCGCTGGCATTGAGACTGCCCTGGACGAGCGGGACATTCTCGCCAACCCCACCACACTGAACGGCGACATCGGCGAGGTGGGCCTGGCAAGCGACAACTCCCACAGTGTGGTAACGGCCAATAACATCACCACGTCCATCGTGCTGGACGGCTTCCGCATCATGAACGGGAACAACACGAGCGGTAGCCAAGGCGGAGGTTTGCGGGTGACCAATGCCATGGCCGGTGAGGTGCTGGTGCGCAACTGCCGCTTCTTGAACCACCAGAGCACGAATTATGGGGGAGGGATCTACTTCGCCGCAGCCAACCTTCGTGTGGAGCAGTGCGAATTCCAGAACAACAGCAGCAGCAACGGCGGGGCAATGCACAACGGCAACAACAGCAATGGCCCCTCCAATTTGGTGTTGCGTGACTGCATTTTCAAGGGCAATACCGCGAACAGTGGCGCCTGTTTGAACAACTCGTTGGGCTATGGGACCTTGGTGATCGATCGGTGTGTATTCACCAACAACACGTCGGCCAACTCCGTTATCGTGATCGACGATTTCGATTCGGCCAAAGTGATGAACACCGCCATCATCGGCAACAGTGTGAACGGCTCCACCTCCCGCGTACTCCGTGTGAACAGCTTCAGCAATACCACCCCTCCCTTCCACATGATCAACTGCACCATTGCGCATAACCGGAACACCGCGACCGGCCTGCAAGGCGAAATCATCCGCCTGGAAGACAGTTACATGCCTGTGACCAACTGCATTATCTACGGCAATACATCGTACTCCGGCAGGCAGTTGAACAATGGTCCGCAGGTACGCAACAGCCTGGTGCAGGGCGGTCACCTCAATGGCATCGCCATCATCGATGTGGACCCGGAATTCGTGGCGCCGAACGCTACGGCCCCCAGCAACTTCGACGCCACGGCTTTCGACTACACGCTGCTTGGTTCCTCGCCATGCATCAACGTAGGCGACAATGCCGCGGTGGATGCCAACAGCCCTTTTGATCTTGCCTTGAACCAACGGATCCAAGGGTCGGCAGTGGACCTGGGCTGCTATGAATCAAGCAATACCACCAGCATGTTCGAAATGGACGCCTTGGCACCGGCCTGCTATTACGATGTTTCCACGGGCGAAATGGTCGTGCGCGGTCATGTCGGCGCCAGCGCTCCGCTGTACCGCGTGTTCGCCGGTAGCGGCCAATTGGTGGCCCACGGCCGTGCGACCAGCGATCGCATCCGCTTGCAACTACCCAGCGGCGTGCATCTGTTCAGTTTGGAAGGACAGGGTACGTTACGCTTCATGGTTCCCTGAGCCCAAACTGTAGGAGCAGTGACGCGCAAACAGAAAGCAGCCTTCGTACACGAGAAGCTCGCCGAGCTCTACCCTACCACGACCATTCCCCTCCACCACGCGGACCCCTATACCTTGCTAGTGGCGGTGCTGTTGAGCGCGCAGTGTACCGACAAGAAGGTGAACGAGATCACGCCGCTGCTCTTCGCCAGAGCGCGAACGCCACAAGAAATGGTGAAGTTGAGCGTGGAGCAGATCCAGGACATCATCCGGCCGTGCGGGCTATCGCCGATGAAGAGCAAGGGGATCCACGGGTTGAGCCGGATCATCTTGGACGAGCATGGTGGGCAAGTGCCTGTGGATATGGCCGCGCTTGAACGCATGCCGGGCGTGGGACAC
>CAYQMC010000013.1:2939-20351 GCA_964418285.1 uncultured Chryseobacterium sp. | reverse complement strand
GGCGCAGGCCTTTGGGGTGCCTGCCTTTCCGGTGGATACGCACATCCATCGCCTGGCCTGGCGCTGGACCTTGAGCACGGGCAAGAGCGTGGAACAGACCGAGGCCGACCTGAAGAAACTCTTCCCGGAGGACACCTGGAACGCCCTGCACCTGCGCATCATCTACTTCGGCAGGGAATATTGCCCGGCACAACGGCATGACCCGCTGAAGTGCCCCATCTGCAGCGTGATCGGCCGAAAGAGCTTGTTCACAGGCAGGGTTGTGTGATCCGTACCTTCCGACCCATGCGGTTGTGGTACTTGCTCTTTCTATTGGTGAGTTCCTGCAAAGGCGTCGAGTTCCTCGCTGGGCCGGTGGATACCCAGGAGTACCACTTCGTGCTGAACAGTGGAGGTTCCTTCATGCGCGTACTACCCACGGACTGGGAACCCCGATTTGAGGGAGCATACATGCGCATAGACCCACGCCACCGGGTGCTGGGCATGGACGTGATCCTGATACAACCCACCTTCCCCATCGAGCCGGAGCACCTCGAAATGGTACGAGTGGTACGAAAGTTCGCTTCCACAAAGGCATCAAGCTACCTGCTATGGGTAACCCCGGACAGCGAACTTTTCATTGGCGATGCCCAATTCGATGAACTGCGGAAAGTAGCTCCACAGACGTGGATCAGGCCGAACGAGTTCCGGTTGGAGTTCCGCCGACCGATGGACGGGAAGTAAGGCGATCTTTGCGACCTGTATGGGTACCATCGGCTACTACATCGCACTGCCCTTGATCTATGGCATTTCATTGCTGCCATTTCCCTTGCTCTACCTCCTGTCGGACTTTTTCTACCTGGTCATCTACGGGATCCTAGGCTACCGGAAGCAGGTGGTGCTCACCAACCTGCGCAACAGCTTTCCGGAGAAGAGCGAAACGGAGATCAGGGCGATAGCGTCCAAGTTCTACGCCTGGTTCTGCGACCTGACCCTGGAGACCCTGAAGACCCTCACCGTATCCCCGGAAGCGGTTCGTAAGCGGGTCGAATTCGTCGGCATCGACCTACTCCGGAAATACGCGAAGGAGGACCAAAGCATCATCCTGGTACTGGGGCACTACGGCAACTGGGAACTGGCCGGTGCACGCTACAGCCAGGAGAAGGACATTCCCCAGCTGTACGTGATCTACCACCCCCTGGCCAACGCGCATTTCGACAAGCTCATGCACCACATGCGCGTACGGCACGGCACCAAACTGTACAAGATGCGCGAAGCCAGCAAGGACATGCTACGCGACAAGCACTTGTTGACCGCCACGGCATTCATCGCCGACCAGACCCCTTCGCCCGGCCGGGCCTATTGGATGACCTTTCTTGGACAGGAAACTCCCGTGTTCCTGGGAACCGAGGCCTTGGCCAGAAAGCTTGATAAGCCCGTGGTGTACATTTGTATCACCCGACCCAAGCGCGGGTATTACCGAATGGAGATGGAAACCTTGGTCGCCGACCCAAAAGCTACACGCGAGGGGGAGATCACCGAGATCCATACCCGCAGGTTGGAGGCCGACATCCGGAAATACCCTGAACTTTGGCTATGGACCCATCGCCGCTGGAAACATCGGCGACCATCAAGTGTTTGATGAACGTGCGAACCGAAAAAGAACTCATCCTCGCTACCAAGCCCTACGCGGAAGAGATCCGCTGGAAGAGTTGGTGGCACCTGTTCTCCACCTTGATCGTATTGGGAGGACTCTACTTCGTGACCTTTTTGAACGCTGCACCGCTTTGGACTCGGATCCTGGCCAGTGTTCTTGCCGGGCTCACGATCGCCCGGATGTTCATCATCTACCACGATCACCAGCATAAGGCCATCCTTCAGGGCTCCAAGTTCGCCGATTTGGTCATGACCCTTTGGGGCCTTTTCATCCTGGCCCCAACGAGCATCTGGAAACGCTCCCACGACCACCACCACAAACACAACTCGAAGCTCTACACCAGCAGCATCGGTTCCTACCCGATCGTTACCAAGGAGAAGTACAAATCCATGTCACGCAGCGAACGTGCGGTGTACAACTTCACCCGGCACCCGCTCACCATCGCCTTCGGGTACATTTTCGTGTTCGTCTACGGCATGTGTGTGCGCAGTTTCTTGAACAACAGGGACAAGCATTGGGATTCCCTGCTGGCTTTGATACTGCATGTAGTGGCTGGTGCCTCCATCGCCTTCTTCCTGGGCTGGACAGCCTTCTGGCTGGGCTTCATCCTTCCGGCGCTGATCGCTCTGGGATTGGGGGCCTACCTCTTTTATGCCCAGCACAATTTCCCCACGGCCACCTTTGCCGATAAGGATGGCTGGAGTTATGTGAACGCCGCCTTGGGCAGCAGCAGCTATATGCGCATGAACCCGGTCATGCACTGGTTCACCGGCAACATCGGCTACCATCATATCCACCACCTGAACGCACGCATCCCGTTCTACCGGTTGCCGGAGGCCTATGCAGCCATCCCGGAGTTGCAGGGGGCCAAGACGACTTCGCTGATGCCCGGTGAGATCATCCGGTGTCTACGTCTGAAGGTGTGGGACCCGGAATTGGGCCGCATGATCGGCCGTCGGGAAATGGGTATGAGCGCCTGACCGAAGTCAACAGAAAAGGCCCCGTAGTGAACTCACACGGGGCCTTTTCCATACTTGGTGGAACGGTCAATTCAGCACGATGTCGATCTGACCTACGGGAGGAGCATCCACCACTTTCAACGCCCGGGAATAGCCCAGGATGAACTGGATGGTCGATGTGCTTGGACCGGTTCCTAGGTCGACGGGCATGGCTTTACGGGTACGGCGGGTCTTCTTTCCGAGAGTAGCGTTTGTCATGTAATGCGGTTAAGGTGGTTATGTGTTCAATGAACGAAGTGGTTGGGCCGGTATTGCGTACCCCCGTAAAAAGCTCCGCCCCCAAGGCCTGGGACCATGGGGGCGGAGCAACATTGGAGATGATGTGCTGCCTTCAGGCACGATCCAGCATCATGTCGTGCTTCTTGATCAGCTTCCGCATGTTGATGAGTGCATAGCGCATGCGGCCCAGTGCAGTATTGATGCTGACATCCGTTTGGTCCGCGATCTCCTTGAAGCTCATGCCCAGGTAGGTGCGCATCACCACCACCTCGCGCTGCTCTTCCGGCAGGTGGTCGATCAGTTTGCGCACATCCTCATCGACCTGCACGTTGACCATGCGCTGCTCCACATTCTTTCCGGGTTGCGAAATGGTGGCGAACACATCGTGGTCATCGTTGCTCCGCACCATGGGCATCTTTTTGTTCCTGCGGAAATGGTCGATCACCAGGTTGTGGGCAATGCGCATCACCCAAGGCAGGAACTTGCCCTCTTCATTGTACTTGCCGCTCTTCAGGGTGTGTACCACCTTGATGAATGCTTCCTGGAACAGGTCTTCCGTGATCTCGCGATCGCGCACCATGAGGTAGATGTGCGACCACACCTTGCGCTTGTGGCGCAGTAGAAGCACTTCGAAGGATCTTTCGTCCCCTTCGAGGTATGATCGTACAAGCTCTTGGTCGTTGAGCACCCCCGCCTTGGCGGTAATTGACAGCTTAGTTAGCATGGCCTTCCCTTGTTAGGTCCGTGAAAGGATCGTCGTGATCAGGGTAGAGGTCTTGCTATCGGCTGGGGGGTGTTCGTGGAGGCCTGTGCGAACAGACCGGTTCCGTGGATGTTGAGATAGACGCAGGTCGAAAGGGAAACGCTGCCTGGTGCCTAAGAATTGTGCAGACCAAAAAAAATTCCCGTTGACGGCATTCCAAAGATAAGGAGTCCGGCACTTAGCACCGCCTGCCGATGCCTAATTTCGCGCCGCCTTTGCCTGCCTCCACTCCCATCGAACCCGTGTCCAACGCGCCCAGCGGTCGTGCGGATGCTTTGCGCCGTGCCAATTCCGGACTGATCCGGGTGCAGGGTGCCCGCGTCCACAACCTGAAGAACATCGATGTGGACATACCCCGCGGCAAGCTGGTGGTGATCACCGGGCTCAGCGGTAGTGGAAAAAGCAGCCTGGCCTTCGACACCTTGTATGCCGAAGGCCAGAGGCGCTATGTGGAAAGCCTGAGCAGCTATGCACGGCAATTCATGGGTCGGTTGGAGAAGCCCGATGTGGATCGCATCTTGGGTATCAGCCCAGCCATCGCCATCGAACAAAAGGTGATGAGCAGCAACCCGCGCAGTACCGTGGGCACCAGTACCGAGGTATACGACCACCTGAAGTTGTTGTTCGCACGTGTGGGTAGAACCCTATCGCCCGCCAGCGGAAGAGAGGTGAAACGCCACACTCTGGAGGACGTGGTGGTAGGGGCCGACAGCTATGCCCCGGGTAGCACCGTATTGGTGCTTGCGCCCCTGCACATTCCCGCAGGGCGTAGCCTCGCCGAACACCTGGATGTGTTGCAACAGCAAGGCTTCGCACGTGTGCACGATGGTCGGGAGGTACACCGGATCGAAGAACTGCTGGGACAAAAGAAAGCGCTGAAAGGCACCTTCTTCCTGGTCCTGGACCGCATCGTGGTAACGCCCGGTGATAGTGAGACCCAAAGCCGGGTGGCGGACAGTGCCGAAACCGCCTTCTTCGAAGGGCAGGGAGAACTGATCCTCCTTGGTGATGATGGCCGCCAGATGGGGTTCAACGACAAATTCGAACTGGACGGCATCACCTTCGATGAACCCAGCCCGAACCTCTTCAGTTTCAACGATCCGGTAGGTGCCTGCCCCAAGTGCGAGGGCTATGGAAGTGTGATCGGGATAGACCGGGATCTTGTGGTGCCCGACAAGGGTTTGAGCGTCTACGATGATGCTGTTTCGCCTTGGCGCGGTGAAAAACTGAGCGAATGGAAGGAGGACTTCCTGCGCGACTGTGCCAAGTACGAGTTCCCGATCCATCGGCCATACCGCGACCTTTCAACCGCCCAACAGGACCTCCTGTGGTCGGGCGCCAAAGGCCTGCGTGGGATCGATGCCTTCTTCAAATACGTTGAAGAAAAGAGCTACAAGATCCAGTACAGGGTCCTGGGCAGCCGTTACCGGGGTAAGACCACCTGCCCCGAATGCCACGGTAGCCGCCTCCGCAAGGAGGCTCGGTATGTGAAGCTGGGCACCCATGACATCACGGAGCTGGTTCGGATGCCCATCGCCGATTGCCTCCGATCCTTCAGCACGCTCAAACTTGAAGAGCGGGACATGCGCATTGCTTCACGACTGCTGAAGGAGATCACCAACCGTTTGCGGTTCCTGGTGGATGTGGGCGTAGGCTACCTCACATTGGACCGCCGCAGCAACACCCTGAGCGGTGGTGAAACCCAGCGTATCGACCTGGCCACATCGCTGGGCAGCAGCCTGGTGGGCAGCATGTACATCCTTGACGAGCCGAGCATCGGTCTGCATCCACGCGATACACTTCAGCTGATCGGCGTCCTTGAACAGCTGCGCGACCTGGGCAACACAGTGATCGTTGTGGAGCACGACGAGGAGATGATGCGTGCCGCCGACCACATCATAGACATGGGCCCGATGGCGGGCACCCACGGCGGGCAGGTGGTATTCAGTGGCGACCATGCCGCTTTGCTGGCCAGCGAGAGCCTCACAGCACGCTACCTCACAGGCCGCGAGTCCATCCCGGTGCCTGCGCGCCGCAGGCCGGTGAAGGACAAGCTGGTACTGAAGGGGGCCCGAGAACACAACCTGAAGGACATCGATGTCGAGTTCCCGCTGCACATGCTTACGGTGGTGACGGGAGTGAGCGGAAGTGGAAAGACGACCCTGGTGAAGCGCATCCTCTATCCTGCGCTCAAGCGCGAATTCGATGGCTTCGGGGACAGACCTGGAGAGCACGATACACTGGAGGGCGACCTGAAGCGTATCCAAGCCGTGGAATTGGTGGACCAGAACCCGATCGGCCGCAGCAGCCGAAGCAACCCGGTGACCTATGTGAAGGCTTGGGACGAGATCCGACAGCTGTTCAGTGAAACGGACGTGAGTCGTGTACGTGGATACAAGCCAAGCTACTTCAGCTTCAATGTGGACGGTGGGCGCTGCGAAAGCTGTCAGGGCGAAGGTGTTGTACACATCGAGATGCAGTTCATGGCGGACATCAGCCTTCCCTGCGAAGCTTGCCATGGCAAACGTTTCCGCGAAGAGATCCTGGACGCGCGCTTCGGAGGCAAGGACGTGGCCGAAGTGCTTGACATGACCGTGGACGATGCGGTGGCCTTCTTCCAAGCACACATGGAAGGATCGAATGCCTGCAAGCGCGTAGTGGGCAAGCTGCTACCGCTGCAGGAAACCGGCTTGGGCTATGTGAAATTGGGCCAAAGCAGCAGTACGCTCAGCGGTGGCGAGGCGCAACGCATCAAGCTGGCCAGCTTCCTAAGCAAAGGGCAGGACGAGAAGTCCACCCTGTTCATCTTCGACGAGCCCACAACAGGCCTGCACTTCCATGACGTGGCCAAATTGCTCAAAGCATTCAGCATGTTGCTGGACAACGGGCACAGCCTGATCGTCATCGAGCACAACACGGAAGTGATCAAATGCGCCGACCATGTGATCGATCTTGGCCCGGAGGGCGGCGAAGGCGGTGGCCACCTGGTGTTTGCCGGCACCCCGGAAGACCTGGCCATGCTCGAAGGGTCGGACACCGGCAGCTTCCTGAAAGGCTTATCGTAAAGCGGCCCTAGCGCAACAAGGTCACATGTCCTGTACGGGTGGTCAACGGTTCGCTGGAACAGCGGTCCCTGAACTTGATCACGTAGAAGTATGTACCATCGGGAACCTTGTCGCTGGTGTTGTCCACACCGCCGTTCCAACCCACGGCCGGGGTGTTGCCTTCGTACATCGTCTGCCCCCAGCGGTTCAGCACTTCCATGCTGAACTCTTCCAGGTAAAGACCCTCGACCTTGAAGGTGTCGTTCTTTCCATCCCCGTTCGGTGAGAATACATTGGGTACCACGGCACCGCTTTCGGCCGTGGTGATCAAGGTGACCGTGATGGTATCGCGGATCGTGCAACCCACCTGATCCACAGCAATGAACCAGTAGTCTCCACCCGCACCGGCGATGATGTTGGCCGTGGTATCGCCCGTGCTCCACAGGATGGATGTGATCGGGAAGGGGGCGGCAAGTAGAGGGTCCTGACCAGGGCAGGTCACCACATCCTCGGCGCGTGGTGGAGTGGGCTGCGCCACCACCTCCACATCGGCCGAGCCGCTGCAGATGCCTTCGGTAACCGTAACGGTGAAGGTGCCTACGGTGCCTACGGAAATGGTCTGCGTAGTGGCTCCATTGGACCAGCTGTAGGTATCGTAACCCGCTCCAGCATCGAGCACAACGCTCCCTCCATCGCAAAGGGCTACCAGCGGTTCCAATTCCACCTCGAGCGTGGGTGGATCAAGCACCACGGTCTGGGTGGTCGTAACGCTGTTCTGACAAAGCACATCCGTGACCGTTAGCGTGATATCGTAGGTGCCGGGTGCCGCATACCCATGCACGGGATTCGTCTGGGTGCTTGTGCCCCCGTCGCCGAAGGACCATGCATACGCATCACCTCCACTGCTGTTGTTGAAGAACTCGACCGAGTAGCCCTGACAATCGCTCAATGGAACCGCTTCGAACCCCGGCTCCATCACTTGGGGGGGCACCACGGTAATGGTAGCAAAGGCCGTGTCGGCCAGGTTGCACGAAAGGCTGTCCACACCAACGAGCATTACGGTGTACTCCCCACCTTCGGAGTATTGGTGCACCACTTGTACACCTTCCGTGCTCGGCGTACCGTCACCGAGGTCCCAGGTCCAGGTGTTGGCAGAGCCAACGGCATCCAAGGTCACCGCATCATCCAAACAGATGGTGAGGTCCGTGACGTTGGCGCTTATACCCACCTGAACGCCTTGCTCGAAGTCGATCTTGAACACACCGAGGTTGCAACTGGCTCCGTTCACGGAACTCCAAGCGCCCGGCGTGGTGGTGAACGAACCACTACAGCCCGCGCATACGGCTTGGTAGACCACTCCATTCTTGTCGAAGCGGGAAGTCCCCCCATCCACGTGCTCGGCCGAGGTACCTCCGAAGTAGGAGCCGTAGGCCAGGGACTCCGCCTCTTGGTTGAGCACCATCACGTAGAAATCACTGCCATCCGTCGTGGAGTCGAAGGCATCGGGAGTGACCGCCAAGCCATTGGTGCTGCTGGTAACGTTGTTCGTGGACCCACCCCATCCGGCGAAGTAGATCTGGCCACATATACTGACCAGGAAAGCCGTGGGCGAAATATTCGAATTGAGGTTTCCTGCGATGCGGGTGGACCAGATGGAGGTACTGAGGTCCGTGCTGAACTTATGGATGAACTGCGATGCTCCCGCATCGACATACTTGCCCGGCGTAACGGGATAATTTCCTTGCGTTTGCCCCACCACGTAGACATCGTCGCTCACATCCAACTGCACGAAATAGGTCTGATCGAACGCAGAAGTTCCAACGTAGGTGGACCCGAGCAAGGCGTTGGTGGCGGCGTCGAATCGCAGGATGTAGCCGTCCACCCCCCCGTTGGAGGTGTTGCTGGCACCATTGCCCGCCATGGGCAGATCGTTGCTGGTGCTGCCCCCGGTGACATAGATATCGCCGGTGCTGGATACCTGGATACCGAATGCAGCGTCCACACCCGACCCACCGAAATAGGTGGCCCATTCAAGGTCCGTGAGGTCGCTGTTCAGGCGAAAGATGTAGCCATCCTGACCACCTGCATTCGTGGCCTGCGTAGCGGTGGGGGTGGTGGGCGCATTGGTGCTAACGGTGCTGGTGGCGACCATGGGGCGCTCCTCAAGGTCCAACGCGATCTCGCCCCTGAAGGGGTCTCCATAGTTCCGCAGGATCGGTGTGTTCTGGTTCAATCCATCGTTTCCGGACCCACCCACGAACGTGGACCCGACCAAACCATCAGCAGCGGCGTTCAGGTGTACCACCACGATATCGGTGCCGGTGTTGTACGTAAAACCATAGGTACCTGCAAAGGGTGGGTTGTTTCCACCACCATAGGCATTGTCGTAGCAGCCCGCTGTAGTCGGGAAATCCGTGGAACCCGTGGTTCCCAGGATGAACAGTTCATTGGCGCTATTGGCGACCATGCTGTGGGGCGATTCGTTGCCCGAACCTCCGACATAGGTGCTCCAGACCAGCGCGTTGCCGATCGGGGTGAACTTGGAGATCCCCATATCGATGGTGCCGCCATTAAAGGCCGGATCCAAAACACCTGTGGTCGTGGGATATCCGGCAGAGAATACGATCCCACCCCCGTACAGATGCCCTTCATCATCGTAGGTGGCCGTAAAGCCGAAGTTGTTCGCTGAGCTACCAATGAAGGAGCTGAAAGTGACAACAGGGTCGATCACCAACGGGTACCGCTTATCATAACCATACGGGAACTCGAAGGAAACCTCATCGTCCTTCAGCGCAAAGCGGCAATCGACCGTACGTTTTTGGCCATGTACGACCTGCCAGGCCACCGGACGCTGCTCCACCACGCGTCCTGCACTGGTGTTCACGAAAAGCAGCCCACCGTTCAAGTACAGCTCGTCCACGCCTTCGTAGCGCATGGCGATGCGCGCAACATCGGCTCCGGGTGCCACCAACCAATCGTACTTCAACCCGGTATGGCCATCCACGTGCATGCCGATTCCCGGATAGATCTCCTGCAGATCCACACCTGCGAACACTGGAACATTGCCTGCCCAGGCCGATGGGTCATCGCCCAGGAAGTAATTCACGTAATGCGGCATGCGGTGAGCCCCCTGATGGCCGGCAGCAACGCCCCCTTCGAAGTGGACCTTGAAGGCGTGCATCTTCAAAGGCTCGATCACCGCATCCTTCCGACCATGAGCAAGATGTTCCCCACCACTGCTCAGCACATACGTGAACGCGGTGGGCTCCACAAAGAGCACGCCTCCCGGTATCATGGCCCTGTACAGCACCTGTTTCGGCCACTGGCCCTTGTTGGCGTGGAACTGCACAGCCACCTCGCTGTGGCCATGGTCATGGGCCGTTGCGATACTGGGCAGAACGCTGGCAGAGAAGAGGAACGCGAGGATACGACTGGTGCTCATGTTTGCGAAAATAACCACAAGGGTGGGACGAAGCCTCTTCTCGCAAAGTTGTCCAAGGCCCTTAAGATCGCATCTACCTGAACTGGAGGTCGTACAACTTGCGATAATTCCCGCCCAAAGCGAGCAACTCCTGGTGGTTGCCTTGTTCGATGATGCGGCCCTTCTCCAGCACCAGGATGCGATCCGCATGTTGCACGGTGCTGAGCCGGTGGGCAATGACGATACTGGTGCGCCCCTTGGTGATGCGCTCGGTAGCTTGGGAGATGAGCTGCTCGCTCATGCTGTCCACGCTGCTCGTGGCCTCGTCCAGGACCAGGACTTGTGGCTTGTGCACCGCAGCTCGGATGAAAGCTAGTAGCTGGCGCTGTCCGACACTCAGGATGCCGCCACGTTCCTGTACCTCGGTGTCGTAGCCTGCCGGAAGTCGCATGATGAACTCGTGGGCACCCACCTCCTTGGCCGCAGCGATAACGGCCTCACGCGATATGTTCGGGTCGCTCAACGTGATGTTGTTGTGGACCGTATCGCTGAACAGGAATACATCCTGCAGGACCACAGCGATGCTCTGTCTTAGATCCGCCAGGCGGTAGTCCCGGATATCGCGGCCATCGAGCAGGACCTTGCCCTCCTGGAACTCGTAAGCACGGCCCAGCACGTTGATGATGGAGCTCTTGCCTGAACCGGTAGCACCCACCAAGGCGACCATCTCTCCAGCCTTGGCTTCGAAGGATATTCCTTTCAGCACATGATCATCGTCCTCGTAGGCGAACCAGAGGTCCTCGAAGCGGATGTCGCCTTGGAGGCCGGTGGTGGCCACGGTGCCCATATCGGCTATGGAAGCTTCGGTGTCGATGAGCTTGAAGACCCGCTCGCTACCCACCATGCCCATCTGTAGCACGTTGAACCGGTCCGCCAACTGGCGAATGGGCCGGAACAGCATGTTGATGAAGAAGATGAAGATGAAGATATCGCCCACCGTGGCCGCACCATCCAACACATCCTTCACACCCCACCATACGAGGAAGGCCAAGGAAATGGCGCTCAGGATCTCCACCACAGGGAAGAAGATGCTATATGCAAGAACGCTTCGGATGTGGGCCTTGCGGTGCTCCTTGTTGATGGCTTGGAACTTGGCGTATTCCTGCTTTTCGCGGGCGAAGAGCTGCACGATCGACATGCCTTGGATGTGTTCCTGCACGAATGCGTTCAAACGTGATACTTGTGTGCGTACGTCCTGGAAACTCTTGCGGATGCTGTTCTTGAAGATGTTGGTCGCCCACAACAGGAGCGGGATGGGGATCATCGTAAGCAGGGCCAATTCCCAGTTCCAGATGAACATTACCGCCACCACCACCACCAGCTTCAGGATATCGCCCATGATCATGAGCAGTCCTTGGGAGAAGATGTCCTCGATGGTCTCCATGTCACTGACGACACGGGTCACCAGCGTACCGATAGGCGTGCGGTCGAACCAGCGCTGCTTGAAGCGGAGCAGGTGTTGGAACAGCTTCTTGCGCAGGTCGAAGGTCACGGCTTGCCCCAGCCAGCTCGTCCAATAGGAATGGTAGAACTGGAGCATCGCCTCCAGGATCAGCAATGCGCCGATGACCAGGGTGATGCGAAGAAGCCCCTCGGCATCACCGGTCATGGCATGATCATCGATCATCGACCCCATCAGCAAGGGACGCACTACGCCCAGGCCTGCAAGCACCACAGTAAGCAGGAATGTGGTCCAGAAGAGCCTGCGGTAAGGCTTGGTGAACGCGAACACCCGTGCGAACAACTTGCGGTCGAAAGCGGTACCGGCGGCGGCCGTCGTGCCACTCTTACTCGCAGCGGGGCCCACCGGTCCGGGCTGTACATGGGCAGTTGTAGCGGCCGCGTTGCTCATGCTGAAAGTCCGGTATTCAGGGGTGTATCATCAACCGGCACGAAGGGATAGCACACATGCTCCAAGTACAGGCCGCAGGCTGGAGCACTCCTTCCAGCAGCATGCCGTTCGCGGGCAGCGAGCACCTCGGCCATGTGCGATACCGGTTGCTGTCCCTTGCCGATCCGCAGACATGTGCCCACCACGGCCCGCACCATATTGCGCAGGAAACGATCGGCCTTGATGCGGAACAAGTACCCGTTCGGGGCATGCACCCAATGCGCTTCGCGCACATCGCAGAGCATGGTCTTGGCATCGCTTCCGGCCTTGCAAAAGCTGCTGAAATCCTGGTGCCCGATCAGCACTTTGCAAGCCTCGTTCATCGCTTCCACGTTCAAGGGTGGACGCATGGGGTGCGAACGATCCTGCAAAAACGGGTCCTTCTCGATGTGGATCCGGTAAGCGTATCCACGCTCCGTCGCACTGAATCGTGCGTGGTCCTTCGGACCCACGGCGAGCATGCGATAGATCGCGATATCCTTGGGCAGCAAGCTGTTCAAGCTATATACGAAGCGCTGGTCCAGCTCACGGTCATCGGGGACATCGAAGTGCAGGAAGTAACGAGAGGCATGCACTCCGGTATCGGTTCGGCCGCAACCCACGGCATTCACCTTCTCCAAGTGCAGCGCAAAGCGTAAGGCTCGCTCCACTTCGGCCTGCACGCTGGGCGCTTCGGGCTGGAACTGCCATCCGCGGTATGCGGTGCCATTGAATGCGAGTTCGAGGAAGTAACGGGGCATACGCAGGACCTGTGCAGGAGGGCAATATGCGCACGTAAGCGCACACTGCCGCTCTGAGCGGGGAGCAAAGGTACCGGAGGCCGCCTACGCTTCGGCGTTCGCATCTTTACCCCATGCGCATCGGGCTGTTGAGCGATACCCACGGCTGGTTGGACCCTCGCCTGAAGGAACACTTCAAGGACTGCGACGAGATCTGGCATGCCGGGGACATCGGATCGGAGGAGGTAAGCAAGGAACTGGCCCGCTGGAAACCCCTGCGCGCCGTATGGGGCAACATCGATGGTACGGCCATTCGCACCAGTTTCCCTGAGCACCAGCGCTTCACGGTAGGCGGCGTAAGCGTTTGGATGACGCATATCGGCGGACGCCCACCGCGTTACGACCGCAATGTCATCGAGGCTCTTCGCCTTGACCCTCCTGGACTCTTCATCTGCGGGCACTCGCACATCTGCCTGGTACAATTCGACCCGAAGCTCAACTGCCTGTACATGAACCCGGGAGCTGCCGGGCGACATGGATGGCATCGTATACGCACCGCCCTCCGCTTCACCCTGGCCGACGGAAGACCCGAGGGCCTTGAAGTGATCGAACTCGGCACACGCGGGGCTTGATGTCCCTTCCTCCACGATCGATCGTTGAATACGAAGCACAACGGGCGGGACGTTCCCACAGGGCCACCAGACTACCTTCGTGCCGTCATGCAACGGCTCCGCCACATCCCCAAGCCACTGCGCAACCGCTACGCCCTGGCGGTATTGGGACTCTTGACATGGTTGGCGCTTTTCGACCGAAACGACCTGTGGACCACCTGGCAGAACCAACGTGAGTTGGGACGCATGCACGAGCAAAAGGAATGGTTCAGGGGCGAGATCGAGCGCTCGCGCGAACAGCTCAATGAGCTATCCAGCAATAAGCAGCTCTTGGAAAAATTCGCCCGTGAGCGCTACCTGATGAAGCGGGACAACGAAGACATCTTCGTTCTGGTACCGGACAAGCATTAGCACGATCAGTGCTTGCAGCATAGCCCAGGTCGCACAGCACATATGTCGCGAACCATGCGGAGCGTGCGCTCCTGTCTCCCGTGACCGTGCAAGTGGTACCGCGTATCGTAACGCAGCGAGTCGCTGAAGAAATAGTCGGCCGGCTTGCCTGCGAGCGGCAGTCCGTGTTCCCGCAGCTCGGATGCGATGGAGTCCGCTTGTTGTGGATCACCCTCCGCGGGGACCCGGCTCGGCCACGAACAGCACCGTGGCACCGGCCACCTCGGCATGCTTCAGGAGGTCCTCTGCGTAGGAGTAGAACTCCTCTGTCACCAGCCTCTCGTGGACTATGCCGAGCTCTGTGAGTGCGGTATCCGGCCGCGGAAGCTCCAAGTGTCCGACCATGTCGCCGCGTTCGTTGAAGCCTTCCGCCCTGTAGGTAGGGTCGTACGGCGGTTCATCGGCCTTGCTCCGAATGCCGCGCCAAGCCGTGCGCAAGCGCATGACAAGTGTCGCCAGTACGATCTTGGGACGGTCCAGCATGGGGATGTGGCGCAATGCCGCCGGGTATCGATCCACCAGCAGGTATAGGATATCATCAGTTCGCTCCGGTCTGCTGAAGTTGGTGTACTCCAAAGCAACGATGACCACGTCACCCGCTCCCAGTTCCTCCTTCACCTCATCCACCATGAAGCGGAACCCCAAGCTGGCGTGGATACCCATGTTGACCGTGGGTCGGCATAGTGCCTCCTCCAACTGTTCACTATCCACACCAAAGGCCACATTGCTTCCACCCACGAGGATCACTTTGGGCGAACCCAGGGCATGTAACCGCTGGTGCTTGGAAGCCATGCTCGCCAGATAGTCATTGCTTGCCACGTGTGGTCCGAAGGCTGCCAAAAGCGCGCCCGCCAAGATGACCAGCATGCTGAATCCAGCCACGCGGAACAGCAATCGCCAAGGACCTCGGGGCCACCTAGAACCTGAAGTAGATGAACTCATGGACGTTGCGCAGATCGAGGTTGAGCAGGATGGTCATCACAAGGACGAAATAGATCGACCAGCGGGCCAACGGTTGCAGCGACAGATGTTCCAGGGCATGGGCGTGTTCCCTGTTGCGCCATTCGGCCCAGAGCATGACTGTGATGAGGAGCATCTCGCCACGCCAGAAGTACAAGAGCAAAGCACCTGGATGCATTGTGGCATTGGCCATCATGTACCACACGTACTCCACGGCATCGTGCAGCGTTGAAGCTCGAAAAAAGATCCAGGTCAACGTGACCAGCAGGAATGTACGGGCGATCGCCGGTAGATCGCGCAGTGTGGCTGTTTGCTTGGAAGCGCGCGAATCCGTGTACACTGCGGGCAGGTGATACAGACCGTGCAACAGGCCCCAGCCCAGGAAGGTCCAGTTGGCCCCGTGCCAGAGCCCACTTACCGCGAACGTGATCAGGATGTTGCGCGTACGCCCCATGCGATCTCGCCATCCACCAAGAGGGATGTACACATAGTCCCTGAACCAGGTACTGAGCGAAATGTGCCAGCGGCGCCAGAATTCGCTGATACTGCGTGCGAAATAGGGATAGGCGAAATTCCGGCTAAGCTCGAATCCGAATAGCCTTGCCGTGCCGATCGCGATATCCGAGTAGCCTGAGAAATCGCCGTAGATCTGGAACGCGAAGAAGAAGGCTCCAAAGAAGAGCGTTATTCCGGACGCTTGCGAAGGATCCAGACCGAATATGGTGTTCGCCACAGGTGCACACGTATCCGCAATGGCCACCTTCTTGAACAAGCCCCACAGGATCTGGCGCAGGCCATCGCGCGCAGCCACCGTGTCGAACACGCGCTGCACATGGAACTGGGGAAGCAGATCCCGCGCGCGTTCTATCGGGCCGGCCACTAGCTGCGGAAAGAAGCTGACGAAGGCGAAGAACGCGATGGGGTCGCGCGCCGGCTTCACCTGCCCACGGTAGATGTCGATCGTGTAGCTCAGTGTCTGGAAGGTGTAGAAGCTGATACCGACAGGGAGTATGACCCGCAAAGTCGGCAGGTTCGCCTGCAACCCGAAGAGTGACAGCAGATCACCAAAGCCATCGATGAAGAAATCGAAATACTTGAAGAAGCCGAGCAGGCCCAGGTTGATGGCAATGCTCAGAAAAAGGAACGCGTTGCGCTGGAACGCGCCAATGCTGCGCCCCATGGCAAGTCCAATGGAGAAGTCGGCGAACGAGCTCACAAATAGAAGCCCCAGAAAGCGCCAGTCCCACCAGCCGTAGAACAGGTAACTGGCAAGCAGAACGAAAGCGTTCTGCGCCCGGACAGGAACCCTCGCCAAACCCCAGTAGGCCACGTAGACCACTGGCAGAAAAAGCAGGAAAGCGAAGGAGTTGAACAGCATGGCTTGTGGCGAAAGTAGCCGCGCCAATGTGAGGAACTTCGACGAGCAATGACCTGCCCATCACGGTGCCCTATGTTGGCCGACAGAAGGATGCCCTCAAGTTCGAACCAACGGAGGAACCGATGGAACTCGGAGAACTACGATCATCGGTGAGCGGGAGTCACCAATACAAGCAGCGATCGGTGGCATACGGTCATCAGAATCGCAGCGCCAGCGCCGTGGTGATCGTTGTATTGGTCTGTCGGAAGGAACCGTCCGGGGTAATGGACCAAGCCTCATTGCTACCCAGCACACGGCCCTCGATTCGCCATGCCGCCCGATCGTTCAAGCGGAGATCCAAGCCCAGACTGGCTCCGAGCAAGGCGGGACCCACGATCACCACATCCTGGTCGTCAAGGAAGTATTCGATGCGGCCTGTGCCCCACCAGCGACCGCTGATGCGCTGCCTGTAGATGCCGACCAAGGCCCCCCAAACAGAGGCATCACCCGTGTTCAAGGCACCGCGCTGGCCTTCCTGGATACCCACATCCACGCCGAGCACCATGCCGTGGTTCTCGCCTTCGTTCTGTACATAGAAGTTGTTGTATACGCGCCATGTGCCTATGCTATCCGGCCCCATGCTGCCCACGAACGTGCTCCAATTGATCACGGTACCCTCGTTGTTGTCGAACTGCACCTGGGTACCGAAGGCCGGACGTTGGTTCCCAGGTTCGCGTTGGATGCGCTGCCAGCCATTGAGCGCCAACACTGCCAATTGCAGCTTGCCCCGCTTATAGCTAAGCATGGCTCCTGCTTCGTAATAGGGCGAATTCTCCGCTACCAGACTACGGGTCAGTGTCATGCAATCCATGCCGATGGCGCTCTCGAAGCCGATGTGCGAAGAGAAGATCCCGGCATCCACCCACAGTTCGTGCTTCTTTGAAAGCCGAAGTCCTACACGTGCTTCGTAGATGTTCCGCATCGCTTCTGGCTCCTGTGCCAGGTTGTACTGCACGTAATTGCCTGCCATCAGACCCAATGCACCACGTACCCCATCGCGCTCGTATTCGCCCCGCAGAAGCAGGAGGTTCGCATTGAACTCGTTGTGCCGTTTGTGGTTGTATAGGAAGTCGGGGCGTTCGCCGCTCGCAGGCCGGGCCAGGTCGAAGCTGTAGTAGACTTCACCATAGCCGCTCAGAGTGAAGGCCGAACTGTCCTGGGCATGAATGTCGCCCACCAGCAGCATGAAAAACGACAGTCCC
>CAYQMC010000013.1:0-2929 GCA_964418285.1 uncultured Chryseobacterium sp. | reverse complement strand
CAAGACCGATCCGGGTCCTGGAGCCGTGCCGTATCGCGCTCGTCCGACCATACGTTCCGGCATGGGCGGCATCACAGCTTAGTGCTGGTGTCCGCCAGTTCCGTGCACATGGCCGTGGTCCAGTTCCTCGGCCGTGGCTTCACGAACTTCAGTGATGTCAACGTTGAAGTGCAGCGTAACACCAGCAAGCGGGTGGTTGCCGTTGAGCATCACCTCGCCGTTCTCCACAGCGACCACAGTGAACACACCCATTTCACCGTTCTCACCTGCCTGGAACTGCATACCGGCCTCCACCTTCTGGCCACCAAAGCGGTCTTCGGGAACCTTGTGCATCAACTTGGGATCAACAGTGCCGTAGCCCTTTTCAGGTGGCACCACGGCTTGCACCGAATCACCCGCCTTCTTTCCTTCGAGTTGCTCCTCCAAGCCGGGCACGATCATGCCGCCGCCGTGGATATAGGCGAACGCCTCACGGCCAGCGCTGGAATCCAGGGTGGTGCCTTCGGCATCGTTGAGGGTGTAATGGAAGGAAACGACGGAGTTCTTGGTGATCTGCATGACGACTTATCGTGTTTGGCGGGCCAAGGTACGGGCTTCGATTTGAGCGGCTTCCACACCGCTTGCGTATGGGACACGTTTCCCACTCCATGTTCTGCGCGCAACGCGGGGGCATCCCTTCGCATGAACGATCTTCGCAGCGATGGCCACAGAACGACTCTTCGATGCCTTCCCTTCCGCCACACGTGAGCAATGGGAGGCGGTGATCACCAAGGAACTGAAAGGCAAGGCCCTTTCCACATTGGATGTGGCCCTGAACGGGACCACCCTGCCACCTTTCCAAATGGCGTCCGATACCGCCCAAGCTGGTGCGCGCAGGCGCGGCAACAAGCGCTCCGGCAACCCGTGGCGTTCAGCGATAGTGGTGGACGCCAGCGACCCCGATGCCAACGACCAGATCCTCGAAGGCCTCATGGGCGGAGCGGATGGCGTGGAGGTCCATGGACACCTGCGCAGCTTGGAACCGGTGCTGAACGATGTGCTCCTGGGCGCGATCGACCTACAGGTGGATGGGGAACATGGTTCCCTGGACCTCCTGCTGAAGCGGGCTGAAGAACAAGGCGTTCCCGCGACGGATCTGAGCCTCTGCCTCGGCCTGCCCCATGATGCCGATGTCCGCGATCTCAAGGATCGCATCGCGAAGAATCCACGGATCCGCCTCTTCTGCATCAGTGACGGCGGCTTGGGGAATTCGGAAGTCACGATCGCGGACTCCTCCGAGGCGCTGGAGCAGGGCAAGGCGCTCCTCTCCCACTTGATCGCTCAAGGCTTCACCACAGACGATGCTTGTGCGCGCCTACAGTTCCGCCTGCACCTGGGCGACGACCTTTTCCTGGAAGCCGCCCGCCTGCGCACTTTTCGCGAAGCATGGGCAGCGATCGTGGAAGAGTTCAAACCGGAACACGACTGCTCGCACAACACCTGGATCCAGGCGGTGGTAACCTACCCTACGGTCGATGTGGTGCTGGCACCGATCGAAAACCAACCATCGCCCTACGACAATGTGATCCGCGCCACACTGCAGGCGATCAGCGCGATCACCGGAGGTTGCGATGGTTTGACCATCCCAACGCCCAAGATCCCCGAAGGTGATGTGCTAGCACGTCGCGTCGTGCGCAACATCCACAACCTGCTGCGCGATGAGAGTTTCTTGGACCGCGTGGCCGACCCGCTGGGAGGTTCCTACACCGTCGAAGAGCTCACAACAACGCTTGCCCAAGCGCTTACCGACCGGGAACGCGCGAACCAGCCAGCGGCCAGCAGCCAAGAGCCAATAGCTGGTCTCCCGAACAGAGAAGAACTCCCACTCAAGTCCTACTACACCCGCGTGGACTTCGAAGGGATGGAGCACCTGGACTACGCGGCCGGCATCCCGCCCTACCTGCGCGGACCCTACGGAAGCATGTACGCCATCCGTCCGTGGACCATCCGGCAGTACGCGGGCTTCAGCACGGCCGAGGAGAGCAATGCCTTCTACCGCCGCAACCTCGCCGCCGGGCAGATGGGCCTCAGCGTCGCCTTCGACCTGGCCACCCACCGCGGCTACGACAGCGACCACCCGCGCGTGAAAGGCGATGTGGGCAAGGCCGGCGTGGCGATCAGCAGCGTGGAGGACATGAAGATCCTCTTCGACAGCATCCCGCTGGACAAGATGAGCGTGAGCATGACCATGAACGGCGCGGTGCTGCCCATCATGGCCTTCTTCATCGTCGCGGCAGAAGAACAGGGCGTTACGCCGGAACAGTTGCAAGGCACCATCCAGAACGACATCCTTAAGGAGTTCATGGTGCGCAACACCTACATCTATCCACCAGGGCCGAGCATGCGCATCGTGGGCGACATCTTCAGCTACTGCGCGAAGAAGATGCCCAAGTTCAACAGCATCAGCATCAGCGGCTACCACATGCACGAGGCCGGTGCGCCTGCCGATCTGGAACTGGCGTACACCTTGGCCGACGGCATCGAATATGTGCGCACCGGCATCGCGCAAGGCATGAACGTAGATGAATTCGCGCCGCGTCTTTCCTTCTTCTGGGGCATCGGCATGGACCTCTTCATGGAAGTGGCGAAGCTGCGCGCGGGCCGTTTGCTCTGGGCGAAAATGCTGCAGGAGGTCGGCGCGAAGGACAAGAAAAGCCTTGCGCTCCGCACGCACTGCCAGACCAGCGGTTGGAGCCTCACGGCGCAGGATCCCTTCAACAACATCGCGCGGACCACGGTGGAAGCATTGGCGGCTGTGCTTGGTGGCACACAATCGCTGCACACCAACTCGCTCGACGAGGCCATCGCACTGCCCACCGACTTCAGCGCCAAGATCGCGCGCGACACGCAGCTCTACCTGCAGAAGAACGCGGGCATCACCAAATGGATC
>CAYQMC010000012.1:8337-30584 GCA_964418285.1 uncultured Chryseobacterium sp. | reverse complement strand
CTGGGCAAGATCATCACCGACTACAAGGTGATCGTGGACAAGAGCACTGTGCCCGTGGGTACCGCGGAAAAGGTCCACGCAGCATTGGCCAAGAATGCCAAGGAGGAGCTCTTCGATGTGGTGAGCAACCCCGAGTTCCTGCGTGAAGGCTTTGCAGTGGACGACTTCCTGAAGCCCGACCGCGTGGTGGTGGGGACCAGCAGCGCGCGTGCCCAGAAAGTGATGGAGGACCTCTACAAGCCGTTCGTGCGTCAAGGCAACCCCATCATCTTCATGGACGAGCGCAGTGCCGAGCTCACCAAGTATGCCGCTAACGCCTTCCTGGCCACGAAGATCACATTCATGAACGAGATCGCGAACTTCTGCGAGCGTGTGGGTGCCGACGTGGACAAGGTGCGGATCGGCATGGGTACCGACACCCGCATCGGCAAGCGCTTCCTGTTCCCCGGCATCGGGTACGGCGGCAGCTGCTTCCCCAAGGATGTGCAGGCCCTGGCCAAGAGCGGTGGTGATGCCGGCTACGAGTTCCAGATCATCAAGAGCGTGATGGAGGTGAACGAGCAGCAGAAGACCTCCATCATCCCCAAGATCAAGGCCCATTTCGGTGGTGACCTCAAGGGCAAACACTTCGCCTTGTGGGGACTGGCCTTCAAGCCGGATACCGATGACATCCGCGAGGCACCCGCTCTGTACGTGATCGATGCACTTGTGGCTGCCGGAGCAACGGTCACTGCATTCGATCCCGAGGCCATGCCCAACGTGGGCAAGGTAATGGGCGACAAGGTCGTTTTTGCCGAGGACGAGTACGAAGCTTTGAAAGGTGCTGACGCGCTGATCGTGGCAACCGAATGGGCCTTGTTCCGCACGCCCGACTTCAAGCGCGTGGCCGAGCTGCTCAAGGCGAAAGTGATCTTCGATGGCCGTAACCTCTACGACCTCGATGAAATGAAGGAACTCGGTTTCCGCTATGTGAGCGTGGGCCGCCAGACCGTAGAAGCCTGAAACACGAGAAGTGCCAAGTGGCATTTCATCATCTGATTTTCTGATCATCTGATCTTCTGATCCATGTCCCGCGAACGTGTCCTCATCACCGGTGCCGCCGGTTTCCTTGGCTCGCACCTCTGCGACCGCTTCATCAAGGAAGGTTACCATGTCATCGGCATGGACAACCTCATCACCGGCAGGCTGAAGAACATCGAACACCTCTTCAAACTGGAGCAGTTCGAGTTCTACAACCACGACGTGAGCAAGTACGTGCATGTGCCGGGCGAGCTGAAGTACATCCTGCACTTCGCAAGTCCCGCCTCGCCGATCGACTACCTGAAGATCCCGATCCAGACCTTGAAGGTGAGTTCGCTGGGCACGCACAACCTGCTCGGCCTGGCCAAGGCGAAAGGTGCACGTATCCTGGTGGCTAGCACCAGCGAGATCTACGGCGACCCACAGGTACACCCGCAGCCCGAGGACTACTGGGGCCACGTAAACACGGTTGGCCCGCGCGGCGTGTACGATGAGGCCAAACGTTTCCAGGAGGCCATCACCATGGCCTACCACACCTACCACGGGCTGGAGACACGCATCGTGCGCATCTTCAACACCTATGGTCCGCGGATGCGTTTGAACGACGGTCGCGTGCTGCCGGCATTCATCGGCCAGGCCCTGCGCGGCGAGGACCTCACCGTCTTCGGCGATGGCCGCCAGACCCGCAGTTTCTGCTACGTGGACGATCTGGTGGAAGGCATCTACCGTCTCCTGCTCAGCGATTACGCCGGTCCCGTGAACGTGGGCAACCCCAGCGAGATCACCATCGCGCAGTTCGCCGAGGAGATCATCAAGCTCACGGGCACCACGCAGAAGGTGATCTACAAACCCCTGCCGCAGGACGACCCCATGCAGCGCCAGCCGGACATCACCCTGGCCCGCAAACTGCTGAACTGGGAGCCCAAGGTGGCCCGTGCCGAAGGGCTGAAGATCACCTACGACTACTTCAAGAGCCTCTCAGCGGAAGAGCTGAACGAGAAGGAGCATTTCAGTTTTGAGGGATACGCGCGGAAGTAGGATCCAGGAAGTGGATCCCATTCGCGCTCCGGGGTCGTCAAGGGAGCGCTTGGTCTGATCGATGACCGCAGATCAATAGTCGCTCTATGGATTTTCGGTCATGGCATGAAGTGAGGTCGACCGGTGGTTCGCGGCGTAACACCTCGATGTTGGCTTTGGTCAAGACGAGCTTTCTTCGCGCACGCACCTTTCCTCCCCGTTCCAATGCCGGGCAAATCGGACCTTTGCGCCCCATCGCCCTGCCGTGAAGATCAAGAAGAAGAGCCCCATTGCCGCAGCCGCCGAGGAGCAGCGCGAACTGACCACGCTCCGCATCGCAGGCGTACCGGAGCATTTCAACCTGCCGTGGATGCTGGCCTTGGAGCGCCGCGCCTTCGTGCGTGCAGGTGTTGATCTGAAGTGGCGCACCGTTCCCGAAGGAACCGGCGCCATGTGTACAATGCTGCGTGCCGGGGAATTGGACCTTGCCATCATGGTCACCGAAGGCGCCGTGCGCGACATCCTGAACGGCAACCCATCGCGGATCGTGGCGCCCTTTGTGGATACGCCGCTGACCTGGGGTGTTCACGTGGGTGCAGGCACGGGTATACTAGGTCCGGAGGCGCTGGCCGCAGTGCCCTATGCCATCAGCAGGCCCAATTCGGGCAGCCACCTGGTGGCCATGGCCTATGCCGGCAGCCGGGGACGGAAACTTGGCGAGAGCGACCTGGAGGTGGTGAACGACCTGAAGGGCGCACGCGCTCGCTTGCAGCAAAGCGCACCGGCCGCGTTCCTGTGGGAGAAGTACACCACCAAACCCTATGTGGACGCTGGAGAGTTGCTGCGGGTGGACGAGTACAGCAACCCTTGGCCGGCCTTTCTGCTGGTGGCGAGCAATGTGGCGTATGCGGAACATGCGGACAAAGTGCTGCGCGTGCTGAAAGTGATCCGCGATCAAGCAGCCGGTCTCATGCAAAAGAAGTCCGCCCCGGAGATGATAGCACAGCGCTACCAGCTGGAGCTGGATGATGCCCGTGCATGGCTCACCAGCATGCGCTGGAACAGCGGAAAGGCTTTGGAGACCGAAGCGCTCGGCCAGGTTGTACAGGCCCTGGAGTCCATCGATGCGCTTCCGGCGAACATGGGCGCGGCGGAGGCCTTGGCTGTGCTGGCGGCACGGCACGCATAAGCTGCGCTTCGTCACTTCGCTGAAAGCCCGCCCTTCGGTACCTTCGCAGCCCCCGGCGTGGGTCCATGAGCACATGGGCACATGACCCAATGAGCAAATGAACTTCACCGCCCACCCCACCGCTGTCATCGACGAAGGCTGCACCATCGGGGAAGGCACGCGCATCTGGCACTTCAGCCACATCATGCCGGGCTGCACCATCGGCGAAGGCTGCAACATAGGGCAGAACGTGGTGGTGAGCCCCGGCGTGAAGCTGGGCAACAACGTGAAGGTGCAGAACAACGTGAGCATCTACACCGGCGTGGAGTGCGAGGACGATGTCTTCCTGGGTCCCAGCATGGTGTTCACCAACGTGATCAATCCGCGCAGCGCCGTGGCCCGTCGCGACCAATACCTACGCACCCTGGTGAAGCAGGGGGCTTCCATCGGCGCCAATGCCACCATCGTCTGCGGGCATGATATCGGCCGTTTCGCCTTCATCGGTGCCGGGGCGGTGGTCACCAAGGAAGTGCCTGACTTCGCCCTCGTGGTAGGCAATCCCGCACGGCAGACCGGCTGGATGAGCGAGTATGGCCACAAATTGAAGTTCAACGCCAACGGCGAGGCCACCTGTCCGGAGAGCGGACAGCATTACGCATTGAAGAACGGAATGGTGACCCGTACCGACTGAACATGGCCCTACCCACTGAACATAGGATCAAGTTCGCGGTCGTTGGCTGCGGCCACATCGGTAAGCGGCACGCGGAGATGGTGGGCCGTCATCCGGAAGGGGAACTGGTGGCTTTGTGCGACAGCCGGCCGAAAGAGGAGATCGGTGTGGACCACTTGAACGTTCCGGTCTTCCCGGACATGGACAGCATGCTCAAGGAAGTACCGGGCATCGAGGTTGTGAACATCTGTACTCCCAATGGCCTGCACGGCAAGCAGAGCATCAAGGCACTGGAGCACCGCAAGCATGTGGTGGTGGAGAAGCCCATGGCCCTTACCAAGGTCGATTGCGAGGCGGTGATCTACAAAGCCCTTCAAGTACACCGCACCGTGTTCTGTGTCATGCAGAACCGCTTCAGTCCGCCCAGCCAGTGGCTGAAGGAGGTGGTGGAGAACGGTACTTTGGGCGAGATCCACCTGGTGCAGGTCAACTGCTACTGGAACCGCGATGCACGCTACTACAAACCTGGGGGATGGAAGGGCACGGCCGACCTGGACGGTGGAACGCTGTTCACCCAGTTCAGCCACTTCGTCGACATCATGTACTGGCTCTTCGGCGACATCACCGACATCCAGGGCAAGTTCGCCGACTTCAACCACAAGGACCTCACTGCTTTCGAGGACAGCGGTCTGGTCACCTTCCGCTTCATGAACGGCGGCATGGGCTGCCTCAACTACAGCACCGCTGTTTGGGACAAGAACCTCGAGAGCAGCATGACCATCATCGGCTCGAAGGGTAGTGTGAAAGTGGGCGGGCAATACATGGACCAGGTGGAGTACTGCCACATCGACGGCTACACCATGCCCGAGCTGGCGCCCACCAACGCCGCCAACGACTACGGCCACTACAAGGGCAGCGCCAACAACCACGGCTACATCGTGGACAACGTGATCGATACCCTGAAAGGACGCACAACGCTCACCACCAATGCCTTGGAAGGTTTGAAGGTGGTGGAGATCATCGAACGCATTTACCAGAAGAGGAATGAGCAACCTGTACGATAGGCTCCTGACGAAGGACGCCAAGTTGGCCGTGATCGGTCTCGGCTATGTAGGCCTGCCGATCGCCTTGGCCTTTGCCCGCAAGATCAAGGTGGTGGGCTTCGACATCAATCAGCAACGTGTGGATATGATGCGCCGCAACGAGGACCCCAGCGATGAGCTCGCTCCGGAGGAGTTCGAAGGCTGCGACATCCACTTCACGGCCGACATCAACGACCTGAAGGATGTGGAGTTCTTCATCGTGGCCGTGCCAACGCCGATCGATAGCCAGAACATCCCAGACCTCACCCCGCTGCTTGGCGCCACCCGCACCGTGGGCCAAGTACTGAAAAAGAACGATTTCGTGGTGTATGAAAGCACCGTATACCCAGGTTGCACCGAAGAGGACTGCGTGCCTTTGTTGGAGCGACTGAGCAACCTGAAGTACATCGATGATTTCAAGGTGGGCTACAGCCCCGAGCGCATCAACCCAGGGGACAAGGAGCACACCCTTAGCAGCATCGTGAAAGTGAGCAGCGGCTGCGACCCCGAGAGCGCCGAGCAGATCGCCAAGGTTTACGAGCTCGTCGTTTCCGCCGGTGTGCACAGGGCGGCGAGCATCAAGGTGGCGGAAGCTGCCAAGATCATCGAGAACACCCAGCGCGACGTGAACATCGCCCTGATCAATGAACTCTCGATCATCTTCAACCGGATGGGCATCAATACCTACGACGTTTTGGAGGCCGCAGGCACCAAATGGAACTTCCTGAAGTTCCAGCCCGGTCTGGTGGGTGGCCACTGCATCGGTGTGGATCCCTACTACCTCGTGTACAAGGCCAAGGAATTGGGCTATCACGCGCAGATCATCGACGCCGGTCGCTTCGTGAACGATAGCATGGGCGGCTACGTGGCCAAGCAGACCGTGAAGAAGGTCATCGCCAGCGGTACCAACCCCGCCGATGCGCGCATCCTGGTGATGGGCGCCACCTTCAAGGAGAACGTTACGGACATCCGCAACAGCAAGGTGGCCGATGTGGTGAACGAACTGAAAAGCTTCAGCTGCCACGTGGATGTGACCGACCCCCATGCCGACGCCGCCGAAGTCAAGCATGAATACGGCTACGATCTGGCACCGAAGATGACAGGCCCGTACGACGCCATCATCGTAGCGGTGAACCACGCCGAGTACGCAGCCAAGGACGAGGCTTGGTTCAAGAGCATGCTGAAGCCCAAGGGCGTGCTGGTGGACCTGAAGGGTGTGTTCCGCACGAAGATCAAGGACCTCACGTACTGGAGCCTGTGAGCCCGCAACGCAATATCCTTGTCACCGGAGGTGCCGGTTTCATCGGAAGCCACGTGGTGCGCCGCTTCGTGACGAAGTACCCCCAGTACCGTGTAGTCAACCTGGATCTGCTCACCTACGCGGGCAACCTTGAGAACCTCCGCGATGTGGAGCACGCACCGAACTACACCTTCGTTCGGGCTGATATCTGCGATGCGGATGCCGTGGCGAATGTGTTCAAGGAGTTCGCGATCGACGGCGTGATCCACCTAGCGGCCGAAAGCCACGTGGACCGCAGCATCACCGACCCGCTTTCCTTCGTACGCACCAACGTGTTCGGCACGGTCACCTTGCTGAACGCTGCGAAGGAGGCTTGGAAAGGCGCATTCGAGGGCAAACGCTTCTACCACGTCAGCACCGACGAGGTCTACGGATCGCTCCACGACGACAGCCTCTTCCTGGAGACCACTCCCTACGATCCGCAGAGCCCGTACAGCGCCAGCAAGGCAAGCAGCGACCACTTCGTGCGGGCCTATGGCAACACCTACAAGCTGCCCTTCGTCATCAGCAACTGCAGCAACAACTACGGCAGCCATCACTTCCCCGAGAAGTTGATCCCGCTGATGATCAACAACATCCGCAACAACAAGCCGCTGCCGGTCTACGGCAAGGGTGAGAACGTGCGCGACTGGTTGTGGGTGGAGGACCATGCGGCCGCCATCGACACCATCTTCCACACGGGCACGAACGGCGATACCTACAACATCGGTGGTCACAACGAGTGGAAGAACATCGATCTCGTACACCTGCTGTGCGCGATCATGGACCGCAAGTTGGGCCGCGCGGAAGGGGAGAGCGCCAAGCTCATCACCTACGTCACCGACCGTGCCGGGCACGATCTGCGCTACGCGATCGATGCGGGCAAGATCGAGCGCGAGCTCGGATGGAGACCGAGCATCACCTTCGAGGAGGGCTTGGAGCGCACCGTGGATTGGTACCTGGCCAATGCCGAATGGTTGGAGCACGTCACCAGTGGAGCCTACCGTTCGTTCTACGACGCCCAATACGGTAAGCGCTAACGATGGGCATCTTCAGCAACATCTTCGGGAAGAAACAGCCGGACCTCGGACCAGCCGATCTCAGCGCCCTGGGTTGCGACGTGCATTCGCACTTCATTCCCGGCATCGACGATGGCGCGCAGACCTTGGAACAGAGCATGGAGTTGCTCTCCAACATGGCCGAACTGGGCTATCGCAAGGTGATCACTACACCGCACAGCATGGCCGATGGCTACAAGAACAGCCCGGAGATCATCCTGGGGGGCTTGGAGAAACTACGGGCAGGTGTCCGCGAAGCAGGCATCAACATCGAAGTGGATGCCGCTGCGGAATATTACCTGGACCATGCCCTCGAAGAGCAGGTCAATGCAGGAACCGTGCTCACCTTCGGCAACAAGCTTCTGCTGTTCGAGCTGCCCTTCATCGGCGAACCCGCCATGTTGCGCCAGGTGGTGTTCCAGATGCAGACACAAGGCTACCGGCCCGTGCTCGCCCACCCCGAGCGCTATACCTTCTGGTACAACGACTTCGATAAGTTCGTGGAACTCAAGGACCGTGGCGTATTGTTCCAATTGAACCTCGTGGCCCTTTCCGGTGCTTACGGCCCGCAAGCCAAGCAGGTGGCGGAACGCATGATCGATGCTGGCTACTATGAGCTATTGGGCAGCGATTGTCACAACATGAACCACGTGCAGGCCATCCACAATACGCTTACGCGGCCTTACTTGCACAAGCTCATCGGCAGCGGGAAGCTGCTCAACAGCTCGCTCTGATCGATCACGCGAAGCGCTTCTGGTCCGGCAGGTACACGCATACCAGCCCGATCAAGGGCAGGAAGGAACAGACGGTGAAAACGGTGTAGATGCTGGTGGCATCCGCCAAGCGACCGAGCACTGCTGAACCTACGCCGGCCATCCCGAAGGCAAAGCCGAAGAACAGCCCGGATACCAGGCCCACGCGGCCGGGGATCATCAGTTGCGCATACACCAGGATCGCGGAGAAGGCCGATGCCAGGATGAAGCCTGCGCTGGCGGCCAGCACGCTGGTCCAGAATTGATCGGCGTAGGGCAAGGACAGGGTGAAGGGGGCCGCACCCAGGATCGAAAGCCAGATGATGTTCTTGTAGCCCACCCGATCGGCGAGGAGACCACCCGCAAGCGTACCGATCGCAGCTGCGAAGAGGAACACGAAGAGCTGCACCTGCGCCTCCTGCACCGAAAAGCCGAAGCGGCCGATGAGGTAGAACGTGTAATAGCTTGTCATGCTCGCCAGGTAGAACTGCTTGGAGAAGATCAGCAGCAGGAGCATGGAAACGATGAAGATCACCTTGGCCTTCGGGAGCGATGTGCGCACCACTTGGGCGGTCCGCGAAGCGCGGTGGGTCTGGATGGCCATCACCCGCAGGTACCAGCGCCCAACGCGCCACAGCACCACCATGGCGATCAGCGGCAGAACAACGAACCAGCCCACAGTGGCTTGCCCCAGAGGAACGATGATCAACGCAGCGAGCAGCGGCCCCAATGCCGAGCCAGCATTTCCTCCGAGTTGGAACACACTCTGCGCCAATGCGCGCCTACCGCCTGCGGCCATGTAGGCCATGCGCGAAGCCTCTGGATGGAAGATGGACGAACCCACACCCACAAAGGCTACAGCCCCAATGATCATGGGGAAAGACCGCGCTTGCGACAGCAACACCAGACCCAGCAAGGTGGAACCCATGCCCGCCACAAGCGCGAAAGGCTGCGGACGTTTGTCCGTCCACATTCCCACCAACGGTTGCAGGATGGAAGCCGTGAGCTGGAAAGTGAGCGTGATCAAGCCGATCTGCGCGTAGTTCAGCTGGAAGGACTCCTTCACAAGCGGGTAGATCGCTGGGATCAGGGACTGCACCGTGTCGTTCAGCAGGTGCGAGAAGGCGATGGCGACCAGGATCGGAAGCACCATGCGCTGCGCCGAACGGAGTGCGGGAGCGCTTGCTGTGGTGCCAGCGGGCGAGGAGGGACCCATGATGCGGGCGCGGTATGGTGCGGTTACTACGCCGCGCTCGTCTCCAACTCCTTGCTCACCTTCTTGAACAGGCCCTGCAGCACATTTCCAGGTCCCACTTCAACCACCTTCGTGGCACCACCGGCCAGCATGTTCTGCATGGTCTGGGTCCAGCGTACGGGTGCGGTAAGCTGCGCGATCAGGTTGGCCTTGATGCGGGCCGGTACGGTGTGCGCACGGCCATCCACATTCTGGTAGATTGGGCAGCGTGGATCCACGATCGGTGTGTAGGCGATGGCCGTTTCCAGTTCCACGCGGGCGGGTTCCATCAGCGGGCTGTGGAAGGCACCGCCCACCTGCAACACAAGCGCACGTTTCGCACCTGCAGCTTTCAGGGCTTCGCAGGCGGCGTTCACCGCTTCCACGCTGCCGCTGATGACCAACTGGCCGGGGCAGTTGTAGTTGGCGGGCACCACCACACCGGGAATGGTCTTGCAGATCTCTTCCACCTTCTCGTCCTCCAGACCGAGTATCGCGGCCATGGTGCTGGGCTGCAGTTCGCAGGCCTTCTGCATGGCGTTGGCACGTGCGGCCACCAGCTTCAATCCATCGGAGAATTCCATGGCACCTGCGGCCACCAACGCACTGAATTCGCCCAGGCTGTGACCGGCTACCATGGAGGGCTGGAAGGCATCGCCCAGCACCTTGGCCTTCACCACGCTGTGCAGGAAGATCGCGGGCTGCGTCACGTTGGTCTGCTTCAGGTCGGCCTCGCTGCCGCTGAACATCACGTTGGTGAGGTTGAAGCCCAGGATATCGTTGGCGTGCTCGAACCAGATGCGTGCATTGCTATCGGCATCATACAGGTCCTTGCCCATTCCGGGGAACTGGCTGCCTTGGCCGGGGAAAACGTATGCGGTCATGCTTTAGGGGGTATCGCTGGTGGGTCTCGGCAATGCGCAGGGTTTCTGCTATGCGGCGGCAGCGTCGACCCTCCGGGTCGAACCACTCGCCGCGTTCAGGTTCAATCCCTACGCCCGAACAGACGCAGCAACATCAGGAACAGGTTGATGAAATCCAGGTACAGGCTGAGGGCACCCATCAGCGCCATTTTCTGCGCGCCTTCGGTGCCGTTCTCCACTGTGGCGCCCATGTTCTTGAGCTTCTGAACGTCATAGGCGGTAAGTCCGGTGAAGACGACCACACCGATGATGCTGATCACGTAATCCATGGTGCTGCTGCCCAGGAACATGTTGATCACCGAAGCGATGATGATGCCGATGAGGCCGATCATCAGGATGCTACCCAGCTTGGTTAGGTCGGTCTTGGTGGTGTATCCGGCCACGGCCATCAAGCCGAACACCATGGCCGTCATGAAGAACACGTTGGTAATGGAGCTTGCTGTGTAGGCCACGAAGATGTAGCTCAGGCTGATGCCCATGATGGTGGCGAATGCCATGAACAAAGCGAGCAATGCTCCTCCGCTGAGCTTTTCCACCAGCCCGCCCATGGCGAATACCAAGCCCAGGGGGGCCAGCATCACCACCCAACCCATGATGGTGTTGCCGCCGGTGACAGGGTTGCGCAAATACTCCAACAGTTCCGGGCTGGTGCCGAACCAATAAGCCATCACGCCACTGATCACCAGCGCTGCGGCCATGTAAGTGAACACGCTGGCCAGGAAAGTGCGGATGTTGGCACTTACATCGGTGCCGGGGCCGTAGATGACCTGGCCGCTTTGTTGGGTTGGGAGGTTGCTTTGGTTTTCCATGTTGGGAGTGGGAAGTCGACCCAGTGGGCGACGGTACAGCTGCTGAAAAAGCGATCGGTGGATCAATGCAGGCGGGTGCCGATCAGTTTGATGAATTCCTCGCGGGTGCGGTGGTCGTCCAGAAAGATACCGGTGAACGCCGAGGTGGTGGTCACCGAGTTCTGCTTTTGGATACCGCGCATCTGCATGCAAAGATGGCTGCATTCGATCACCACGGCCACTCCCAAGGGCCCCAAAGTTTCATGGATGCAGTCGCGGATCTCATTGGTCAGGCGCTCTTGCACCTGCAGGCGGCGGGCATAGGCGTCCACGACGCGGGGTACCTTGCTCAGCCCTACGATGCGGCCGTTCGGAACATAGGCCACGTGTGCCTTGCCGAAGAAAGGCAGCATGTGGTGTTCGCACATGGAGTATACCTCGATGTCCTTGACCACCACCATCTGGCTATAGTCCTCGGTGAACATGGCGCTACGCAGTATGGCCGCCGGGTCCAGGTCGTAACCGTGTGTGAGGTATTGCAGGGCCTTGGCCACACGCTCCGGCGTGCGTTTCAGGCCTTCCCGTTCCGGGTCTTCACCGATGGCTTCCAGGATGTGGCCATAGTGCCCACCGATACGCTCGATCAGCGCCGGGTCGTATTGGTCGATGCGCTCGTAGCCTTCGCCGGTGGTCTCGTGCTCAGTGCTCGCCATGGTACTCTGCGTAGTTGTTCTCGGTCTCCTCCACCTTGACCGTCTTCAGTGCCACGCCCAGTTCGCTCACCGGCCCGATGAGCTGCTCCCAGATGGCCACGCACAAGTTCTCCGTGCTGCTGTAACGGCCTTTCATGAAGGGCACGTCCAAGTCGATGTTCTTGTGGTCCAATCGGTCGATAACGTGTTCCTTGATGATCCGGCTGAGCAGGCTGAGGTCGGCAACGAAGCTTGTTTCCGGGTCTTGTTCGCCGGCCACCGTTACCCACAGCACATAATTGTGGCCGTGGCCGTTGGGGTTGGAACATTTGCCGAAGACCTCCAGATTCTTCGAATCGCTCCAGTCGGGCCGGGCCAGACGATGTGAGGCACAGAAACGTTCTCGGCGGGTGATGTGTACGATCGGCATCGGGCGTAAAGGTAAGTGGGGTTGAATGGGCGTTGTGCCTGCTGCTCGATGGAACCCTTGGCGAGGCAGCTTGTTCGCAGGTACCTTCGCGGCCATGATCGTAGTGACCGGAGCAGCGGGTTTCATCGGCAGCGCACTTGTTGGGGGTCTGCTCCGACAAGGATGGCAGGACATCGTGGCCGTGGATGACTTCTCCCGCGCCGACAAGGCCCCCAACCTGGCCGGGAAGACCCTGACAGCGAAGGTGGACCGCAAGGACTTCTTCGATTGGCTGGACGCCAACGAGGACCGGGTCCAGTTCATCTTCCACCTGGGTGCCCGCACCGATACCACTGAGTTCGATACGACCATCTTCGATGAACTGAACCTGCACTACAGCCAGCACGTGTGGAAGGCATGCGTGAAGTACGGCATACCGCTGGTCTACGCATCCAGTGCTGCCACCTATGGTGGTGGCGAGTTGGGCTACAGCGACCAGGACGACAGCCTGCCGCATCGACTTAAGCCACTGAACCCGTACGGCGAGAGCAAGAACGACTTCGACATCTGGGCGCTGGCGCAGGCGGAGAAGCCCTACTTCTGGGTCGGCCTGAAGTTCTTCAATGTATACGGCCCCAACGAGTACCACAAGGGCCGCATGGCCAGCGTCGTGTTCCATGCCTTCCACCAGATCATGGCCACCGGCAGCATGAAGCTTTTCCGGAGCCACCATCCTGAATACAAGGATGGTGAGCAGCTGCGCGATTTCGTGTATGTGAAGGACGTGTGCGCTGTGTGCCTGTTCCTGATGGAGCACCGCAAGCACAGTGGCCTCTTCAACCTGGGTAGCGGCACCGCCCGCACCTTCCTCGATCTGGTGCGTGCCACGTTCATGGCCATGGACCGCCCGGAGAGCATCGGGTTCATCGATACCCCTGCGGATATCCGCGACAAGTACCAGTACTTCACCGAGGCCGATATGGGCAAGTTGAAGGGCATCGGCTACGATAAGCCCTTCACCAGCCTGGAGGATGGGGTGGGGGACTATGTGGCCAACTACCTCTCCCGTAACGCCTATTTGTGAGCCAACAGTTTTTCCAGCTGTGGTAGCAGCTTTTCGCAACGTTCGGCAGGGAGCACAAGGTAGTTGGATAGCGACTGGTCGCCGTGTACCCCGATAGGTCCGTTCAAGGGCTCCAAACGCACTTCCAGACCATTCTCCAGCATCCTGATCAGGCGGTACTCCAAACGTTGGAACAGCGCTTCGATGGCTTCCTGCCGGGCAAGCCGATCCGCCTTGTCGGCACGGCCCGATGGTAGGATCTCCAGGAAGATGGCCGGTCTGTCGGCGGCAAGCCTATGTTCCATGCTCAGCAGGACTTCACGTTCACTGCCTTCCACATCGACCTTGACCACCCCGAGTTTGCCGATGCCCATGTCACGTTCAGCCGTGGCAAAGCGCATCACAGGAACCGGTAGGCGGTGGTATACCTTCAGCGTTGGCCTGAAGCCCTTCACCATGCTGGCACCTGGATCCGTCAGGCTGTCGTTGTTCATCACCAGGTCCATGATGCCGTCGGTGGCGCCCAGGCCACAAGGCACGATGGGTGTGTCGGCAAAGCCGTTCAGCCGAACCAGGTTCCTGCTGTACTGGATGCAGAAGGGGTTGGGCTCGAAACCGATGTACGGGGTGGTACGATCAACGGCACGCAACCGGGTAAGGGTCTGCCCAAGGTTCACACCCACATCCACGAATGTGCCCGGAAAGGCGCGGAGAAGGGGAGCGAATAAATGATGCCCCCAAGGTTCGCTGACCGGCAGGGAGTGCATGCCATGCCCTTGTTGGATCGGGATCCGCACCGGGAAGCCCATCACCTTGGCTTTCACCGTGAAGTTGAGGAAGCGTAACAGCCCTGACTTGTTCAGGATACGTATCATCAGCCAGGTCGCAGGGCTGCAATAGGTAGGCGTTCTGGCCATTCGGGGCGTTGTTCAACAGGATCCCAAGGCCACCAATTTGGCCCGGACCTCCAAGAGTTTGGTGCGCAGCAGGTCGAGGTCGGGTAGCGCGGCTTCGGTGTTCTCCTCCTTGGAGCGCAATTGCTCCTTGGCACCGTTGAGCGTGAAGCCCTGCTCCTTCACCAAGTGCTTGATCCGCTTCAGCAGTTCGATGTCCTTGCGCTGGTAGAGTCGGTCGCCACGTCCCGTACGCTTGGGCCGGATCATGCCGAACTCCTTCTCCCAGTAGCGGATCAGCGACGTGTTCACATCCAGGTCCACGGCCACCTCGCCAATGGACCAATACAGCTTCTCTACGGTCTTTTCCTTGTATGGCATTGCGTTCTCGACTTCCGCTGGCGCAAGCTACGAAGTGGGTGGAACTGGAGAATGTGGTGATGGCCGGATGTGGACGTGTGCACCAGCGCGACCTGGTCCGCATAAGTCCACATTTTCTCATACCAACATCTCAGACTTTGCTTTCCCTTAGTCCAACGACTGGCCTGCGTTCCGCGAAATCTCCAGCATCTGCGCGTATTCCTGTGGACTCAGGTCGTTGAAGAAGAAGTTCACAGGGTCCACCTGTTCGCCGTTCTTGTGCACTTCGTAGTGCAGATGCGGCCCCGAGCTGAGCCCGGTGTTGCCGATCAAGCCGATCTCATCGCCGCGTTTCAATGTTTGGCCCTTTTTCACGGTGATCTTGCTCAGGTGCGCATACAGCGTTTGGTAGTCGTAACCGTGATCGATGATCACATGCATGCCATACCCATTGGTCGCGTATTCGGCGAATACCACCTTGCCATCACCGGTGGCATAGATGGGCGTGCCGGTCTTGGCCGAAAAGTCCATGCCTGCGTGGAACTTGTTGATCTTGTGCACGGGGTGTATCCGCCAACCGAAACCTCCGGCTGTCCGGGTAAGGTCCTCGTTGGCAACCGGTTGGATGGAAGGTATGCTGGCCAGCATGTCCTGCTTCAACAGCACCATGGAGGAGACCTCGTCCAGCGACTTGGATTGTACCACCAACTGGCGTGTCAGGCGATCCAGTCGCGCTCGGGTCTCCTTCACCAGGTCCGTGCTGGCGAAGCCCTGAAGGTCCTTGTAGCGGTCCACTCCTCCCGAACCTGCCTGGCGGATGCTCTCGGGCAAGGGATCCGCTTCGAAGATCACCCGGTAGATGTTGTCATCGCGCCGCCGCACATCGCCGAGCACGCGGTCCAACTCCCCAAGCTGCTTGTTCAGAAGTTCGTACTGCAGGAGCAACTGCTTGTTCTCCCGCCGAAGCAGGGCTTCCTTGGGACTATCCAGGAACTGGTAGGCCAGCACGATACCAATGAGCCCCACCAATAGGCCGGGGGTGAGCATCAGCAGGATCCGCTTGGCCCGCTGTCCAGCAGACAACCGGATGCGCTCGAAATTGAGCGTATCGGGATTGAAGCGGTACTTGAGCTCGGCCATGGGCGCTGTGAAGGCATGCGAAGATAGCCCACCAATACCGGGGCGCTCCCCGCGGCTCGAGCACCCGGTGTTAAAGAATGTGGATCGTTCCCGGCCCTCCTGGCCACGCTCGATGCGGCCGCGCGGTACTTTTGCCACCTCCTTTACGCTTGCACATGCTCACCTCCCGCGAGATCCGCCAAAAGTTCCTCGACCATTTCGCCCAGCGCGGCCACGCCATTGTGCCCAGCGCGCCCATGGTGGTGAAGGACGACCCCACGCTCATGTTCACCAATGCGGGCATGAACCAGTTCAAGGACCTCTTCCTGGGCAACCGGGAGGCCAAGCACACCCGCATCGCCGACACGCAGAAGTGCCTCCGCGTTTCCGGCAAGCACAACGACCTGGAGGAGGTGGGCATCGACACGTACCACCACACCATGTTCGAGATGCTCGGCAACTGGAGCTTCGGCGACTATTTCAAGGCCGAGGCGATCCAGTGGGCGTGGGAGCTGCTGGTGGACGAGTACAAGATCGACACCAACGATCTCTACGTCACCTATTTCGGCGGGGATGCCAAGGACGGCCTGGAGCCCGACGAGGAGACCCGCCAGCTTTGGCTGAAGTACCTGCCCGCCGAGCGCATCCTGCCCTTCAGCAAGAAGGACAACTTCTGGGAGATGGGCGACACGGGACCTTGCGGGCCCTGCACCGAGATCCACGTGGATGTGCGGACCGCCGAAGAGAAGGTCGCCAAGCCCGGCAAGGAACTCGTGAACAACGACCACCCACAGGTGATCGAGATCTGGAACAACGTGTTCATGCAGTTCGAGCGCAAGGCCGATGGCTCGCTGCATACCCTGCCCGCCCAGCACGTGGATACCGGCATGGGCTTCGAGCGCCTGTGCATGGTGCTGCAAGGCAAGCGCAGCAACTACGATACGGATGTCTTCCAGCCACTGATCCAGGAGTTGGCAAAGCAGTGCGGTATCCCCTACGGCTCTGTCGCTCCGGGTCAAGGGCGGAGTGACAAAAGCGACATCGCGATGCGCGTCATCGCCGACCACCTCCGCGCCATCTCCTTCGCCATCGCCGATGGGCAGCTGCCCAGTAACACCGGAGCGGGCTACGTGATCCGCCGGATCCTGCGTCGTGCGGTGCGTTACGGCTACAGCTTCCTTGGGTTCAATGAGCCTTTCATGCACAGCTTGGTACCTGTGCTGGTGGGCCAGATGGGAGAGCAGTTCCCCGAGTTGAAGAAGCAGGAGGACATCGTGAAGAACGTGATGCTGGAAGAGGAAAAGGCCTTCCTGCGCACGCTTGAGCAAGGCACGAAACGCATTGAGCAAGCTCTCGCGGAAAGCAAAGGAGTGCTACCCGGCGACAAGGCCTTCGAGCTCTTCGACACCTTCGGTTTCCCCATCGACCTCACGCAGCTCATGGCGCGCGAACAGGGTCGCGATGTGGACATGGCCGGCTTCGAAGCCGAACTGAAAAAACAAAAGGACCGCAGCCGCGCCGCTACCGCCGTCACCACGGGCGATTGGGTGGAACTTGCCAAAGGAGAAACCGAATTCATCGGTTATGATGAACTAAGCGCTTCCGCCAAGATCCTGCGCTACCGCAAGGTCAGCGGCAAGGGCGGCGACCAATTCCAGATCGTGTTGGACCGCACACCCTTCTACCCCGAAGGCGGCGGACAAGTAGGCGACCAAGGCTGGTTGGTGCAGGGCGATGATCAGGTAGAGGTGGTGGATACCAAACGAGAGAACCAGCTCATCGTCCACTTCACGAAGGACTTGCCGAAGAACGTGGAAGCGCCGCTCACCGCGCAGGTGGACACTTCGCGCCGCGCGCTTACCGCACGCAACCATACGGCCACGCACCTCTTGCACCACGTGCTCCGCAAGCACCTGGGCACCCACGTTGAGCAGAAAGGCTCGCTCGTCGCACCCGACCGCCTGCGCTTCGACATCAGCCACTTCGCCAAGGTGACCCTGGAGGAACTGGCCGCCATCGAGCACGAAGTGAACGCCATGATCACCGAGGACATCGTCTTCGAGGACAAGCGCAACGTGCCCATTGCCGAGGCCAAGGCCATGGGCGCAATGGCGCTGTTCGGCGAGAAGTACGGCGACAATGTGCGCGTGGTGAAGTTCGGCCCCAGCGTTGAACTGTGCGGGGGTACGCACGTGCCACGCACCGGTACCATCGGCCCATTCCGCATCGTCAGCGAAGGTGCGTTGGCAGCGGGCATCCGCCGCATCGAGGCCATCACCAGCGTGGAGGCCGAGCGCATGATCAACGAGAAGCTCGCCAAGCTGGATGCACTGAATGTCCTGTTGAAGAACCCTGCGGACATCGTTCAGGCCGTGGAGAAGCTCATGGAGCAGCATACGGCCATGGGCAAGGAGCTGGAGAAGTTCGCCAAGGAAAAAGTGAAAGGCTTGGCGGCATCGCTACCTGAACGAGCGAAGACCAACGGCAGGGGCGTGAAGTTCCTCGTGGAGCAGCTGGACCTCGATGCCCAAAGCCTGAAGGACCTGGGCTACCAACTGCGTGAGCAGCATCCGGACCTGGCCTTCATCGCTGGATCGGTGCTCGCAGGGAAGCCGTTGCTGGCCGTTTCGCTGGGCAAGAGCTTCATGGAAGCTTCAGGCTTGAAGGCCGGTGACCTGATCAAGCAGCTCGGCCCACTGATCAAGGGTGGCGGGGGTGGACAGCCGGACTTCGCTACAGCAGGCGGTAAGGAGCCCGGCGGCATGCCCGAAGCGCTGAAGAAGGCGGCGGAACTGTTGGGCTGATCGATCAGCGCTTGATCACCTGGTCCAGTCGCGCTATCATCTGCTCCGTAGCGATCCGCTGCCTATCGCAGACGGTAAGCGCGATCTGGCTCGATACGCGGCGCTGCGCGATGCTCTCGTAGATCCTATAGCGATCCTGGCCACTGAGTTCGACATCGTTCTCCAACCGCCCACGAGCATCGCGTGAAAAGCTCGGTGCATTGCTGGCCGCGTTGAGGCTGAACAGCTTGTCGATCAGCCCGTTGTTCGTGTTGATCACCAGGGTGGTGTAGTCCAGTTGTTGGTGATAGCGCATCAGGTCGGTCCGCAACCGAGGCTGGCCGATCAGGTTCATGCCGCCTGTGGAAAGCAGCACCTTGAAGGTGGCATCGCTGGCCACGAAGGTCTTGCGCCACCCGAGGTTGAAACTGCCGTAGAGCCTTCGCTCCAGATCCTCCAGGCTCATACCTCCGGAAAAGAAGGCCATCGCCGAATCCGCCCGAACGACCATGCTGGTGTCGTGCACCATCTGGGCGTGTATGACCTCAAGTTGCAAGTGCAGGTCCTCACGCAGGTTCTCCAGATGGGTCCTTTCCGAGGCCCGGTCGCGTTGGTCCGCTTTCCACGCATTCAATTGCAAGGCGATGAAAATGCCGAGCACCACCAGCACGATCTCGCCTGTCGCATAGAGCAGATAGCGTTTGAAGCGGCCATTTTCGAGCAAGTCCTGCCGGACAGTATTGAAGATCTTCATCGCGATCGGCAAGTTCGTGGATTTCTCGGTGGCCCGTATGGACCGCCCTCCGACTTCGTTGCCTGAAAACACAAAAGGCCACCCGAGGGTGACCTTTTGTATGGATCGACAGGCCCAGGTTCAGGCGGCCAGTGGAGATGCGGAGGTGTCCTTCTTCAACGAACGGGGAGGCGGCGGGGCCTTCTGGGTTCCGTGTACAGGCCCTTGGTACTCCGTGTCCTGGTCCAAGGCGAGGTTCAGGATATAAAGGCCGTTGAATACGATGGCCAGCACGTAATCCATGGTACTGCGCTTACCGAAGCTTTGCACAACCTCGATCCACACCTTGGGCATGAAGTAGAGTTGGCCGTAGATCGGGATCAAAAAGAGCCAGACCTGCTTGGCCGGGCGCCCTGCGATGCGCAGGAAGACCACCAGGTTCCAGCCGGGTACCAGAGCGGCGATGCCGGGCTGGCTTGCCTTTTCGTACAAACGGAATTGTGCCAAAGCCGCCACCACTGCCAGGAACCACAGCACGTAGTAGAAAGCCACCCCCATTTGGCCGTAAAAGTAATCGTGGATGCCTGTTAGCGTTTCCATGGTTCGCTGTTTTCGCGGGCAATTCCCGCAGGTTTCTGTACAAATGACGCATACAGAACTACCGGGTTGCCTTGTCCATTGTGCCGCGTTGCCCACAAGTGGGTGTTGGCGCAGGCAACGGCGCTGCCCTCACAGCCACCGGTGGAGTGCTATTGCTGGCGGGTCACAAAGCCGCGTTGGAGCCTAGGCCTTGGGTACTGCGAAGGCCTTCACATCGGCCTCAGTGATCTCCTTTCCGCTCAGGATCACCAAACGTTCGATCACGTTCCGCAACTCCCGCACATTCCCGGTCCAGGGCAGCTTTTGCAACTCTTTCACGGCCTTGTCGCTGATCTTCTTGGGGGCGATGCCTTGCTCGGTACAGATCATCTGTATGAAGTGCTCGGCCAGCAGCGGGATATCCTCCACGCGCTCGGCAAGGCTGGGTACATGGATGGGGATCACGCTCAGGCGGTGGAAGAGGTCCTCGCGGAAGCGACCTTCGGCGATCTCCTTCTTCAGGTCCTTGTTGGTAGCTGCTATCACGCGTACATCCACGTTCACATCCTTGTCGCCACCCACCGGGGTTATGCGCCCTTCCTGCAAGGCGCGCAGCACCTTGGCCTGGGCGGCCAACGCCATATCGCCGATCTCGTCCAGGAACAGCGTGCCGCCATGGGCCAGTTCGAACTTGCCCTTGCGGTCCTTGATGGCACTGGTGAAGCTGCCCTTCACGTGGCCGAATAGCTCGCTTTCGATCAGTTCACCGGGGATCGCCGCACAGTTCACCTCGATGTAGGGACCTTGGGCGCGCTGGCTCTTCTCGTGCATCAGCCGGGCCACACCTTCCTTGCCGGCACCGTTGCCACCGGTGATCAACACGCGGGCATCGCTGGGCGCCACCTTCTCGATCATGTCGCGGATGGCCTGCAGGGCCTTGCTCTCGCCCACCATCTGTACACCGTTGCCCTTGGCCTTGCCCACCTTCGTCCGCAGCACCTTGGTCTCCTTCACCAGGTCACCCCGGTCCAGCGCATTGCGTACGCTTACCAATATCCGGTTGATGTCCGGCGGTTTCTGGATGAAGTCGAAGGCGCCCTTCTTCAGCGCATCCACGGCCGTGTCGATGGTGCCATGGCCACTGATCATCACCACGGGCAGTTCCTCGTTGTGTGCCTGCAACTTCTCCAGCACTTCGATGCCGTCCATCTTGGGCATCTTGATGTCGCAGAGCACCAGGTCGAACTTGCCCTTCTTCGCCTTGTCCAGCCCGGCGGCACCATCCTCGGCCTCTTCCACCTTGTGGCCCTCGTGCTCAAGGATCTCACGCAGGGCATAGCGGATGGCTTTTTCGTCGTCGATGATGAGGATGTTCGGCATGGAGTGATCGTATTTCGCAGCAAAGATGGGACGCATCCCGGAAGCACGGCCTTTCAGAGGGGGCAGGCAACTACAAGGCGAGCATCCGGCAGCTGTTCCTGTTGGGATCCCAGCGGCAGTTGGTCCGGGCTGTTCGGCGCTGTTCCACTGCAGCGATCGCACCGACACGAGGTTCCCGTGGAGGCCCTTCACCCAGTTATCCCAGCCCTCGGCACGGTCAGCCAACGCAAAAGTCGGTGTCGCTTTCGGGTTGGCATGTGGGCAAAATAGGGAGCACTGGCCGAGGGTGGAGTGTGATCGTGCCAATAGCACAGCGTTCCTCGGTGGTGGAACGACCTACATCAAACCCGCCGCCGCCCCCTCCTTCAACGCATACCGGCTCCAAGCCAGTTCGCGTATGCCACCCGCCAGCAGCACCCGCTCGATCTGCACCAGGGCATAGGCGATGGTATCCACACGGTGTTCGGGCAGGCCGGGTACGGCGAGGCGCTCGGCGCGCGACATGCGTAGCAGACGATCCTTCAGGGCATCGAAGGTGAGGGCCGAGAAGGGTAGGGTGGTATCCCGTGGATCCAGCACGAGGCCTTGTTCTGCGAGGACCATGGCCGCAAGGGTATCGAAGCTGCCCGCGCTACCGATGAGCAGGTGCGGTTCGTGCCGTTCGATGATCGCATAGAGGGGGGCAAGGCGATCGTCCAAGTGCGCAGCGATGCGTGCCTCGTCCTCCACGCTGATCGGGTCGCCCACAGGGATCCGATCGCGTAGCCGGGTGACGCCCAGCTCGAAACTGCGCTTCCACATCAGGGCTTTCTCCGTGGCCAATATGAATTCCGTGCTTCCACCACCGATGTCCATGACCAGGGCCGGACGATCGCCCAAAGACACCGCTTGGCGTACGCCCTCCAGGATCAAACCCGCTTCCTGGTCGCCCGGAATGATGCGGATCTCGATGCCCAGTTCCTCCCTTGCGCGGCGTGCGAATTCCTGGCCATTGCGTGCGTTGCGCAATGCCGAGGTTCCGAAGCCCTTCAGCTCGCTGACACCATGCGAGCGTGCCGTTTCGCGGTAGGTCCTCAAGGCTTCCATGCCCCGCTCGAAGGCATCGGCCGCGATCATGCCCTGCTCGATGCCGCCGCGACCCAGGTATACGGGCATTTCCTCGCGATACAGCACACGCAGTCCACCGTCCTCCCGCGTGCAAACAAGCAGCTTGAAGGTGTTGGTGCCGAGGTCGATGATGGCGGT
>CAYQMC010000012.1:2905-8237 GCA_964418285.1 uncultured Chryseobacterium sp. | reverse complement strand
CATTCATCCCTTATAAAAAAGCCACTTCCCCATCTCCTTCCAGCTCACCTTCTTGCCGTACATGAGGATGCCGGTGCGGTAGATGCGGCCAGCCAGCCAGGTGGTGCCGATGAAGGTGGCCACCAGCAATAGCATGCTCAGGGCCAATTGCCAGGCCGGTGCGCTGCCCATGGCCACACGCACCATCATCACCACCGGACTGGTGAAGGGGATCATGCTGCACCAGAGAACGGCTGGACTGCCCGGGTTGTACACCGCCATCTGGGCGATCACCAGCGCGATGATCATCGGCAGTGTCACCGGGAACATGAATTGTTGGGTATCCGCTTCGCTGTCCACAGCGCTGCCGATGGCGGCCAGGAGCGATGCGTAGAGCAGGTAGCCGCCGATGAAGTAGAACAGGAACATGCCCAGTGTGAGCGGGATGTCGATCTTGCCCAAGGCCTTCAGGATCTTCACGTCGTTCATGTCGGGCATGGCCGTGGCCTGCTCGCCGAGCTGCTCCTGCATCTGGCGTGTCATGGGCGTTTCGGCCAATTGCCTGGGGTCCATCCGGTCCTTCAGCAGCAAGGCCGAACCTGCGGTCACCAGGGTGGTGGTGATCACGATCCATAGGATGAACTGCACGAAACCCACCAGCGCGATGCCCAGGATCTTCCCCATCATCAGCTGGAAGGGCTTCACGCTGCTGATGAGCACCTCCACGATGCGGTTCTGCTTCTCCTCCATCACCCCGCGCATCACCTGCACGCCATAGAGGAAGATGAAGATGAACATGAAGTAGCCGAAGAAAAAGCCCACTCCGGCACGTTCCTGCTCGAGGGATTCCTCGCCGGACTGCTCGATGTCGAACATCTTCACCACAAGCGGTTTCCGAACGCGGCGGTAGGCCTCCTCATCGATGGCCTCACCACGCAGTTTGGCCAGCTCGAAGGTCTTCTCGAGTTCGTTGCTGATGGTGCGCTGTACGCCAAGGCTGGGCAGTTCCTTGTAGAAGAAGAGCACCGTGTTGGTGTTCAGGATGTCCTCGTTCACCTCCACCATCACCGTATAGGGACTTTCCTTGAAGGCGCTGTCCGTCCAGGAAGTATGGTCCACGAAGAAATCCACCTTATCGCCACCCTTCAGCTTGCCCGCGATGATGCCCGCCTGGTCCACCACCAGAACATGGTGATCGTTGCTGTCCTGCATGCCCAGGTACACCGTTAGCGTGATGCCCGCGGCAATGAGCACGGGCCCCAGCAGGGTCATGATCAGGAAACTGGGCTTCCGGACCCGGGTGATGAATTCGCGGAAGAGGATGAGGCCGATCTTGTTCATGGTTCGCTTAGGCGTGGACGGGTGCAGGGGTGCTCATTCGGTCATGTCCGCGGGCACCAGGGCCGGTTCCTGCTCGCTAACGGCGCGGATGAAGATGTCATGCATGCGTGGGATCTCCTCCTGTACACCGCGGATCTGCACAGCAGGCAGCAGTTGAGCAAGCACCTTGTTCAGGTCCATGCCCTTGGTAAGCCGTACACGGGCCACGGTATGTCCGTCCTTCTGCTGGCTATCCAGCAATTCGGCGGTGAAGGAAAGCGCGTTGCCCAAGGCCACGGCATTGCCCGTGCATTCCAAGCGATAGGTGTTGGTGGAGTACTGCTTGCGGATGTCGCGGGTGGCCCCATGCAACACCAGGTGGGCTTTGTCGATCAGGCCGATGTCATCGCAAAGCTCCTCCACGCTGCCCATGTTGTGGGTGCTCAGCATCACGGTAACGCCTGTATCGCGCAAGCGCAGGATCTCGCTGCGGATCAATTCCGCGTTGATGGGGTCGAAGCCGCTGAAAGGCTCGTCCAGGATAAGTAGCTTCGGTTCGTGCAGCACGGTGGTGATGAACTGCACCTTCTGGGCCATGCCCTTGCTCAGTTCCTCCACCTTCTTGTTCCACCAGCCATCGATCTCCCAGCGCTCGAACCAGTCCTTCAGCCGCTTCGTGGCGTCGGCTTTCGAGAGGCCTTTCAAGCGGGCCAGGTACAGGGCCTGTTCGCCCACCTTCATCTTCTTGTACAGGCCACGTTCCTCCGGCAGGTAGCCCATGAGCGCAACATCCGCATTGGTCATGGGATGACCGTTCAGGTACACGGTGCCCACATCCGGCCCGGTGATGCGCGTGATGATGCGGATCAGGGTGGTCTTGCCGGCCCCATTGGGCCCCAGCAGCCCGAACACCCGCCCGGCATGCACCTCGAAGGAGATACCGTTCAGGGCCGTGTGGTCGCCGTAGTGTTTTTCGATGCCTTCAAGTCGTAGCATGCCAGGGTCGATGGTGTGGGAGCGGGCGAAGATAGCCCCGCCCTTCGCGGAGCCTTGTACCGGTCACGTATCCGTGGCACCGGCCATCCGATGGTGGGTTGTTCGGGTTCACTGGGTGATGGCGTTGGACGTTTGAAGGGTTGGGAACATCGACCTCCTCGGTGTCGATAATGCATCCGATCCAGATCGCTTGACCGACGTCCCGCGTGAATTCTCGCGAGGGATGTGTTCCACCCAAATGTCGGTCCGATACGTATCGGACCTAACGGTTCTACCCACATGTCGTCCCTGACGGGACTACCACAATGCGGTACATCCTGAATTGGCTACCCACATGTCGTCCCTAACGGGACTACCGATGTGTCGTCCCTGACGGGGGCTACCCACATGTCGTCCCTACAGGCTACCCACATGCCGTCCCTCCGGGCTACCCAATGCCGTCCCTACAGGCTACCCATATGCCGTCCCTCCGGGACTACCCCAATGCCGTACTGCTCACATCTTGCCATTGCGGGACGGCTGCGTTGCAGGGCCAAAGGCCCGTCACATACCAGCCCATGGCAAAGCCATGGGTTGGTAAGGCCCGGGCTTTTTTTGGAGTGCTGAAGGCACGACAGATACCCGACCGATACATATCGGATCACCGACCCGTACCTATTCACTCCCCGCACCCGCAACCCGGGTACTTCCCCCAGGCCAGGCTCAGGCCGCCCATCAACCAGCGGCCCGGCAACGGCACATTACCACGGTCCACCTGCTCGCCATCCAACACGTTCGTTACCATGGCGAAGAGCTGCACGCGACCCTTGTTCCAATTGGCACGAAGGTCCACCCGCAAGGGTGCCGGATACTCCACCGATTGCCTATCGGCAAAGCGCAGGTACTCGCCGTTGCGTGTGCGCCAGGTAGCGTTCACCCGCGCGCTGAAACCCGCGCCCAAGGCCTGTTGCCACCACAACACCGCGTTGTGTTCCAGATGGTCCAGCACATACAGCGATGTGAAGGGGAATTCCTGCTGGTCGGCCCATTGGTAGGCATAAAGGGCGCCACCGGTGCCCTTCTTGCCGGCGGTGGAAATGCTGTAAGAGAGCTCCACACCGTTCAGGTCCACATCGGTGAGGTTGGCCGCGCGCACGGTGGTTTCGCCCGGCAGGAGCACCCAGTCTATCAGGTCGCTGCCCTGCCTGCGCCACAGCGCCACCTGGGCCTTCCAGTTCGAGCCGTAGAGGCGGTGCCCCAGTTCCAGGTTCAAGGCATGCTCGGGCAGCAGACCAAGGCTGCCCTGGGCGCCGCCCCGGTTGTAGTACAGGTCCGTCCAGGTAGGCAGGCGGAATGCACGCCCCACGCTGGCATAGCTGCTGTGCCTGCCGTTCCAGCGGTAGAAGGCATCGGCCCCGGGCACCCACTCCGGAAGGAATTGGCTGTTCATGTTCAGCAGCACACCGGCATCCAATCCAAAGCGACCACGTTCATAGCGATGGTCCAGGTGCAAGGCCACGTTCTGGCGTTCATCCCTGCGGGTGAAGGGGTCGCGCCCGCTGCTTGCGATCGGCGTCTCCATCGGTACACCCAGCACGTTGCTCAGGATGTGTTCCGAACGGGCATGCACGCCCAAGGATGTTGTGCCCGCCTTCCAAGCGCGGCGCACGTTGGCCTCGGCGCCGCCCACGCGGGTGCGGTGTACGTTGTGGAAGGTGTAGAAGAAGGTGGGTGTGAAGCGTGCCGTATCGGCTTCGCCGCGGATGAAGAAGCCCTCGCTGAAGCGGTAGAAGCCGTCACCTTCGCGGAAAAGCTCGAATCGATCATCATGCTGGCGCACGTAGCCGCGCACGCTCCAGGCCCATGGGCCATCGTCGTTGCGCAGCTCCAAGGCGCCCAGGTAGGTGCCGGTGATCTCCTGTTGGTCGGGATATACGGAGGAGTAGAAGTTCTGTGCCCCGAAGCGCTTGTGTACAGTGGCCACCTGGCCTTTCAGCTTCACCTTGTTCCAGCGCCGCACGCCGCTCAGGTGCGCTCCGCTCTGGTCGAAGTCACTGTTGCGCACATGGCCATCGCTGCTGCCGTGGAAGGCTGCCAGGCGCAATCCACCTTTGGCGTTGGCCACCTCCTGGCTTGCACGCAAGCGGTAGCTGCCGTACTCGCCACCTTCCACCAGCAGGCTGCCGCGGTTGCCGGTCGGTTCACGGGTGATCAGGTTCACCGCACCGCTGAACGCTCCTCCGCCGAATGTCCGCGACGCGCCGCCATATAGCACCTCCACGCGCTCCAGGGCATCGCCCAGCATGGGGATGTTCATCATGTGGTGGCCGGTCTGCGGGTCGGTCATCGGTATGCCGTCCACCAGCACCAGGGTCTGGTCGAAGGTTCCACCACGGATGCCCAGGTCGGTCTGCACATCGAAGGGGCCGCGCTGGCGTACATCCACCAGGGTGTGTGCGCGCAGCAGTTCGCTCACCTCGGGACGTGGCGCCGCGTTCAGCACACCTTGGTCCAGCACCTGCAGGTGGCGTCCCGTGCGGGGCAGTGGGCTGGTGATGCGGGTGGCCGTCACCTGCACGGTGTCAAGAGCCACCTGCCTTTCCTGTGCATGTGCCACGGAGCAGGCGAACGAGGCGATCAGGACCAGGGAATGACGCATGGGTGGTGGTTTGCGGCGCTAAGATGCACAGATACGTGCGACCCCGATGGTGCACCATACCGTGGTTCCTGCCCTTCGTCAGTTCCATACAGCCCGGCATCGGGTACCTTTCGCTTCCTTGTGACCGATGGTTTGCATGGGCTGAACGCCATGAAGAAGATGCCATCCTTCCTTTCCGGGCCTTTTGTGACCGAAGTGGGCGGCATCGCCCACTTCACAGGGCGCTTTTTCACCAATGCGTTCTATCCCCGCTTCGAGTGGAGCGAACTGCTGCGGCAGTGCACCGCCAATGGCTACCGCTCGCTGCCCTTGGTGGGCATCACAGCGTTCATCATGGGGCTTGTGCTCACGGTGCAAAGCCGCCCGACCCTGGCCAACTTCGGTGCGGAGAGCATACTG
>CAYQMC010000012.1:0-2895 GCA_964418285.1 uncultured Chryseobacterium sp. | reverse complement strand
CTGCCCTCCATGGTGGCCATCAGCATGGTGCGCGAGATCGCCCCGGTGATCACCGCCTTGATCTGTGCAGGCAAGATCGGCAGCAGCATCGGCGCCGAACTGGGCAGCATGAAGGTGACCGAACAGATCGACGCCATGGAGGTCAGCGGCACCAATCCCTTCCGCTACCTCGTTGTCACCCGCATCTGGAGCACCATCCTCACCCTGCCCATCCTGGTGGTGCTTTCCATGGGCATCTCCATCTGGGCCAGCTGGGTGGGGGTCAACCTCAAGGACCTCGTCAGCTGGGACCTCTTCTACCGCCAGGTCTTCGATTCGCTGGAGTTCTCGGACTTCGTTCCCGCCTTCATCAAGAGCTACTTCTTCGGCCTGGCCATCGGGGTGGTGGGTTGCTACAAGGGGTACAACACGCTCAAAGGCACCGAAGGGGTGGGGCAGGCCGCGCACAGTGCCGTGGTGGTCTCCTCCCTGCTCATCTTCATCCTCGATCTGGTGGCCGTGCAGATCACCGACTTCATGGGCATCAACTGATGGTGGAGGAAGAACCCGATATCGTCCACGTGGCGCCGGATGCCGATGCCGAGGTGGTCATCAGTATACGCGAGCTCACCAAGGCCTTTGGTGACAATCAGGTCCTCAAGGGCTTCGATGTGGATGTGCGCCGGGGCGAGAACCTGATGGTGCTGGGCAAGAGCGGCAGCGGCAAGAGCGTGCTGATCAAGTGCATCGTGCGCCTGTTGGAACCCGATTCGGGCGCCATCCGTGTGTTGGGCCAGGATGTGCTGACCATGGACCAGGAAGCCTTGGATCGGATGCGTGTGAAGATCGGTTTCCTCTTCCAGAGCAGCGCGCTGTACGACAGCATGACGGTGCAGGAGAACCTGGAGTTCCCCCTGCGGCGGCATTGGATCGCCAAGGGAGGGCAGGACGTGGACGCCCTGGTGGATGAGGTGCTCAACGCCGTGCACCTGCCCCATACCCGGACCATGTACCCCAGCGAATTGAGCGGTGGCATGAAGCGCCGCATCGGACTGGCAAGAACACTGATCCTGAAACCCGAGATCGTGCTCTACGATGAACCCACCACCGGCCTGGACCCCATCTCCGGCAAGGAGATCGTGGAGCTGATCCTGGAATTGCAGCGCAACTATGGCACATCCTCCATCATCATCTCCCACGACCTGCATGTGGCCAAGCTCGCAGCCAACCGCATCGCCCTGCTGCACGAAGGCCGCAATTACCTGGAAGGCACCTACCAGGACCTGCTCGCTTCAGAGGATGAGCTGGTCCGGAAATTCTTCATCTTCATGTGAATGGACGGTGAACGCCACATCGCGTCCGGGTTGTCGATCCACTGGGTCGGCCTGCCTGCTTGCAGGAGTTGCAGGCGCCCTGCGGCCAGGATGTGCCTCACCGCCAGCTCGGAACTTGATACGTAACACGTGATACTTGATACCTGACGATGTCCTCCAAATCCGGTGACCACATACGACTCGGCCTTTTCGTACTGGCAGGCTCTGCGCTCTTGATCGTGGGGCTCTACATGTTGGGCAGCAAGCGCAACCTGTTCCGCAGCACCGTTGAGGTATCCACCACCTTCGAACAAGTAGGTGGGCTGCGGCCGGGCAACAACGTGCGGTATGCGGGCATCAACGTGGGTGTCGTGGAGGAGATCCGCATCATCAACGATACGCTCGTCAGGGTGGCCCTTGCGATCCGGGAGGAGGATGCGGCCCACATCCGTGAGAATGCGGTCGCCAGCCTGGGGTCCGACGGGCTCATGGGCAACAAGCTCGTGAACCTGGGACCCGGCGAAGGTCCGGGAGGCCCCCTCGAGGAAGGGGATGAGCTGGTGAGCAGTGTGCCGCTGGATACCGACCAGATGATGCGAACCCTGGACCGCACCAACCTGAACATGGCAGCCATCACCGATGACCTGCGCCAGCTCAGCGATCGCCTTACCCAGAGCGGGGGCCTGGTACACCTGCTGAGCGATACCGCCCTTTCCGGTGACATACGCCGCTCGATCGTGGACCTTCAGGCATCGGTGCTGCACGTGCGTTCCGCCACGGCCAGCGTGGATGCCATGCTGGCCGATGTGCATGCGGGCAAGGGTGCCCTGGGCATGCTGGTAAGCGACCCCGCCACCGAGCAACAGGTGCGCGTATGGCTCGGCACCATGCAACACTTGGCCGACAGTCTTTCTTCCGCCTCGGCCCAGGTGGACCGCTTCGCCACCGGCCTCAACACACCCGGCGGACTGGGCCACACCCTTACGCAGGATACCGCTGTGGCAGGAGCCATGCGCCGCACACTGCAGCAGTTGGAACAGAGCAGCGTCATCCTTGAAGAGGACCTTCGTGCCTTGCAGCGCAATTGGTTCTTCCGCAAGTACTTCAAGGAGAAGGAGAAGGCACAGGGCAAGTAGGCGCTGCGGTGGGTCGGTCGCAGCATGCGATCGGCTCAACTCGACCTGCACCGGTGAACGCCCCTGCCCAGCGCAGCCCGGCCGGGCAAGCACGATGATCCGGCCGCACCCCCGATACTCCGGTCCTTGACAAGCAACTGCCCATCCCTGCTGCGCAGGTCTTCGCTGTCCGTTGTGCCGAGGTGCATCCTTCGGCCCGGAACACCAGTGCGCACGCCCCGAACGGTCGTGCAACGGATCCATGCATGATCGCTCGATGCCAGCGCGTTGACCGTAGGACCGCAGGTCGGGTGTTCATTGCTCGGATGGTCCATCGGTCCTGGGCGCTGCGTTCGCGCCCCCGGCGCGAACGCCATCACATACGGGGGGTATCCCTACGCACGCGCAGCAGCTTCGCACGACCGCCCCCCGGAACGCACGAAGGGCCGCCCTTTCGGACGGCCCTTCGGCTTTCGGTCGTGGTGGCG
>CAYQMC010000011.1:0-30835 GCA_964418285.1 uncultured Chryseobacterium sp. | reverse complement strand
TGAACCGGCTATATTTGCCGCCCCTTCGCGCGGATCGAGGTCCGCAAAGATGGTGATCCCGATCTTGGTGCCTTAGCTCAGCTGGTAGAGCAATGGATTGAAAATCCATGTGTCCCCAGTTCGATTCTGGGAGGCACCACGTACGAAAAGCCCTCCGCCAAGCGGGGGGCTTTTTCATTCGCCGTGCCGGGCAAGCCACTTCATGACCCCTGCCAAGTGTGCTTGCTTCGCAGGTTCGCGCAATTCGATGTTGGTCGCCGTGAAGTAACGATGCTGTCGAAGGAAGTTCATTTGCAGCGTGTTCCACTCCAATTCGGTGCTCAATTTCCCATAGGCCCGCATCTCGGAGAAGAGCATTTGCCCGATCCGTTCGAAATCACCGCGCCCGAGGTAATCCAGATCTGCATCGCAGAGGATCTGTGCCAAAACGTCCTTTGGACTTTGAGGGATCTTCGTGGCGCGTATCATCGCGCAGATCCGCTCGATCTGCTCCGCGCTGAATCCAAAGCGCGGCAGGTGTTCATTCACGATGAGGCAACCTGCTTCCTCATGCGCTTCGTTCTGCACGACGAAACCGCAATCGTGGTAAAGGGCTGCTGTCTTCAACAATTCCAAGTCTTCCCCGGCCACATTCTCGAGCAAGGCGATATCGATGACACTGGCATAGACATCCAGGGTGTGCTCCAACGAATGATAGGTACGATCCGCAGGAAGCTCATCCTTCAATCGTTTCAAGACATAGGCTTTTGCCGCTTGGGTATCCATTGTAGGCCAGCCAAGGTAAGGACCCTGTGCTATGGCACCCGTGTATCTTTGTTCAAATGGCACACAACCCGCATCGACGGACCGCATTGCTCTTCGGGTTGCTGAGCTTGTACATCCTCCTCCAATTCTCCTGGTGGGCCGTGCTGCTCCTGCGTAAGGACCACGCCGTGGCACAGCTGACCTTGGAACTACAAGCCCTGGGTGGGGATGTGGGTTCTCCTGTGGACCCCCAGCGAAGCTTGCTGATGGTGATCGGCGAAGGAAGTGTCTTCCTTGTATTGCTGCTCATCGTGCTGTACTTCACCTTCCGAGCGATCCGCCGCGATCTGGACCTGGCCCGCACCCAGCGGAACTTCCTGCTGGCCGTGACCCACGAGTTGCGCACACCGATCGCAGCGATCAAACTACAACTACAGACCCTTGCACGCCCCGCGCTGGACGGAGAGCAACGGGAAGTGCTCCGAACAAGGGCCGTACAGGAAGCGGACCGCCTGGCATTGCTGACGGACAAGGTGTTGATGGCCACAAGCGCCGAGGAGGGCGTGTTGGCCATGGACCGTCGTGAGTTGGATGTGATGGAGCTTCTTCGCATGGTGGTGGATCGGTCGCGGACGCATTGGGCGAAGGACCATACCATTTCGCTCGTGGGGCCTGACCGATTGCGCGTTGTAAGCGATGAACAGGCCTTGCATAGCATTGCCGAGAACCTGCTGGAGAACGCAGCGAAGTATGCCCCGGAAGGCACTTCGATCGAGATGAGGGTGGAAGAAGGGCGAGAGGGCTGGCGCATGTTGGTGAGCGATGAAGGGCCTGGGGTACCGGCCGAGGAGCAGCAACGGATCTTCGAAAAATTCTTCCGGGGAGGCCAGGAGGAGACGCGCAAAGCGAAAGGGACCGGGCTGGGCCTCTATATCGTTCGGCGTTTGACCCAGGCACTGGGTGGTACTATCCAGGTGCGTGGGCGGGATCCACACGGGGCTATCTTCACAGCCTCTTTCCCGAATCGCTGATGGGTCACAAAGTTGTGCTGATGGTGCTTGACGGCTGGGGCATTGGTGCGGGCGACCGTACGGATGCGATCGCCGTGGCGAACACTCCTTTCATCGACGGTCTTTACAAAGACGCAGCGCACGCCACACTCCTCACCGATGGAGAGAACGTGGGGCTGCCCGCTGGCCAAATGGGCAACAGTGAGGTGGGCCACATGAATATCGGTGCTGGCCGTGTGGTGCACCAGGACCTTGTGCGCATAGACAAGGCCATCGCCGAAGGCACCTTGGCCGACATGCCAGAACTGCAGGACGCATTCCGGAAGGCCGCTGAACCGGGTGTCCGATTGCATCTGATGGGTCTGCTTTCCGATGGTGGCGTGCACAGCATGCGCATCCATGCAGAGGCCCTATGTCAACTTGCCGACCGCGCAGGATTGAAGGATGTGTTCCTCCATGCGTTCACGGACGGACGTGATGCCGACCCCCGCAGCGGAAAGGCCTATATGGAACGTTTCCTGGAGCAAACCCGAGGGACATCCGTTCGGGTGGCCAGTGTTATAGGACGCTACTACGCCATGGATCGCGACAAGCGTTGGGAGCGCGTGGCAGTGGCGTACGACCTACTTGTGAACGGGAAAGGAATTCCCATCACGGACCCGCTGGAGGCCTTCGACCTGAGCTATGCGGAGAACAAGACCGACGAGTTCGTGGAGCCACACGTTGTAACGGATGCGGGCGGCACACCATTGGCCACCATCAGGAATGGCGATGTGGTCATCTGCTTCAACTTCCGGACGGACAGATGCCGGGAGATCACCCAGGCCCTCACCCAGGAGGCCTTCCCGGAGGTCGGCATGGCACCTTTGGAACTGCACTATGTGACCATGACCGAATACGATCCAACGTACGCCGGCGTGCACGTGCTTTTCAGGAAGGATGACCTCGCTCTGACCTTGGGTGAAGTGGTTGCCAATGCCGGTCTTCAGCAGATCCGCATCGCGGAAACGGAGAAGTATCCCCATGTGACCTTCTTCTTCAGCGGAGGGCGCGAAAAGCCCTTCCGGGGGGAGCAACGCATCATGCTTCCATCACCCAAAGTGGCCACGTACGACCTGCAGCCTTCGATGAGCGCGCAAGGGATCGTGGATGCCATCGTTCCTGCGTTGCGGAAAGGCGACGTGGACCTGGTCGTACTCAACTTCGCCAACCCCGACATGGTGGGCCATACCGGGGTCTTCGATGCCATCGTGGAAGCCGTGGAGGTCACCGATGACTGCGCTCGGCAGGTCGTGGAGGCCGGCAGGGCGAATGGCTACTCCTTTGTGATCATAGCGGACCATGGGAATGCCGACAAAGCGCTGAACCCCGATGGTACTCCCAATACAGCACATAGTACCAATCCAGTGCCGGTGTTCGTGTTGAACCAACCACCGGTGGTGCTGCGTTCGGGCGTGCTTGCGGATGTCGCCCCAACGATACTGGACCTCCTGGACGTGGAAAAGCCCGCCGAAATGACGGGCTCTTCCTTGATCGTTCGGGAGGAACAGACTACCAGCGATTCCGCAAGATCGTGACGTGGCCCGTGAAAGGATCACCCTTGCCATCCACGATCACCTCGTAGAAATAGGTCCCGTCGGGTACATCCAACGCACCCCAAGTGTTGCGGTAGTTCTTCGCATCCAGCACGAGCTGACCCCATCGGTTGTACACGCGCACCGTATTGCTCCGGCTGCTGAGCCCTTCGATCTGCCACGTATCGTTGGTGCCGTCAGCGTTGGGTGTGAACACGTTGGGAATGATGACATCGCAATCGATCACGATGAGGGCCGAAGTAGTGGCCTCGTTACCACAGGCATCCACTACCTCCACCACGACCTGTCCGTTGTCAAGGAGGGGCACGAATATCCCGGAGGTTTGAGCACCGGTGTTCCATTCATACTGGAAAGGCCCCACCCCACCCGTTACCACAGCTTGTACCAGCAAGGAATCCGGACCACATTCCGCAGCAATATCGTTGGCGAACACCTGTATCGGCTCCACATCGATGATGGTGAACTCGACACTGGCCGTTACCGTCTGGTTGCAGGCGTTGGTATAGGAACCGGTGATCACGGCGTTCTCGTTCCCTTCGATCAACGCGTCCGGTAGGGTCGGCACATCCAAGATGATATTGAACAGGTCCTCTGCGATCACCACTGATCCTGGAAACTCGTGATCGGTGCCTACCGTAGCGCTTCCTCCGCTCGATAGGTCGATGGTGATGTCGCCAACGGCGCCTTGCGGTCGAATGATGGTAACACGTCCGTTTTCGCAACCCTCCAAGAGATCACTGGGACCCAAGATGCTCATATTCAGCGGAGGGGCCGGGGAAAGCACAACAGGATAGGTGGTACTGATCGTCGCATCACACAGATCCGTAACCGTAAGGGTGTATGTGGCATCGGCCGTCGGAGAAACCGTGATGGAGGTGGTCGTGTCACCCGTGCTCCATGCGTACTGATAATCCCCGAAACCTCCTGAAACAACAGGCGCTATGACCGAAGACTCTCCGCAGGCGATCGTTGCACTGGAAGTTGGTAATTCAAGTGGGGGCAATTCATCGATCACGAACTCGAAATCGGTGGTCGTGAGATCACCGTTGCAATCGATGGCCTCCACGCTGATGATGAACGTCTCCGGCCCATCCGCATCCACGGGGGCGAAGAATGGGATCGTGACGGATGTCTCGCCCGGAGCGAAGGTGAGTTCGTCCGGGAATGAGGGAGTGATATCCTCACCCATGCTGGCCATACCCGAATAGGACAGCTGCACTGTTTCTGGGAGCGAGAGGTCGCAAGCCGTGCGCTGGATCTCCATCGAAAGCTCCAAGCAGCTCTCCAGGATGGTATTACCCACGATCGACGGACCAGGTTGCAGTTCCGGAACGAATGGTACACTGCTGAAGCTACCTGCCTCCAGGAATACGCCAGAATCGTAAGCACCATCCGAGGCGTCGGCAATGGCCAGCTTGATGTGGTACGTCTCACCGCATTGGACGACCGCGCGAGCAGTGAGCACCACGGTAAGCCCATCGTACACGATGGAGGTACTTGTAGCGTTGTCCACATAATACTGACTATTGGCTTGCCAGTTGGGGTCCGCAGCAGCACATGTGCTGGCCGGATAGGCGCCTCCAGGAGTGCCCGAGTTGACGGTATTGATCGCCACCGGTGTTGTACCACCGGGGATCAAAGCCAGGTTCACAGCATTGTCGCTGAACGGGCCATTGATGCCGGGACCGCTCAAGAAGAACCCAAAGGCATCATTGAACTGACTACAAACGAACTCCGGATACTCTTCCGAGCCGAAGACATAGCGGAAGGAGATCGAATCACCATTGGGAACAAAGTCGAACTCGAGCACCGAAGCGTTCTGGATACCCACCCCGGTGATCGCCTGCAGATCGGCATCCGCGGTGTAGCTGGGCGTGAGCGGGTCGCTCTGGAAGGAATTCGCTGCCGCTGCGACTTGCCCGACCGGACCGGAGGAAAGGATGACCCCGGCACCTAGACCAAGGTTGGTGGCACCACCATTGGTGAACGAACCGGACCCTGGTCTGGCAGTCGTGGGGTCGGCAACTCCATTGAAGCTGACATTGGAAACCTGAACACAGGTACCCGCGAGCACATCCTGCACCAATTGTTGTGGGGTCAAGGCAGTATTGACCTGTAATTGGCCATGGGCCGCGATACCGCACAGGGCAAAAAAGACCAGTGCGCTTGATTTTCGTTTGCTCACGCTATCGAGAGATTTAATCTTGACTTCCAGCTATCAGCGTTACATGCCCGTAACCTTCCACAGCGGGGAACAAATGGCCAACGGCCTTGTATTTAAAGACGTAGACACCATTCACCATTCGATCCGAACCGCGCACCCGACCATCCCAGGGTATGGACATGTCACGGGTGGTGAACACTTCGTTACCCCACCGGTCAAATATCGTCATTTCAAAGTCCTCGATGTAATGGCCGACAGGTCCAAATACGTCATTGATACCATCCCCATCGGGGGTGAAAGCATTTGGGAAGTAGATATGAGCGGGTGGCCGTAACAGCACGGAGTCCTCTCCAATACAGCCGTTGGGAGTAACAATATCGAGGTACACCCAATGCTCCTCCAGGTCCAGATAGCTATGCACTACTTCTTCCCCCCTGTATCGGGTGCCATCGCCCATGTCCCAGAGCCAGACCTCGGCATAGGGAGTGGTAGCGGCCTGTAGATACCAGTCATCCTGCCCCCTGTTGGTGACCACGATGCTCGTGAACACATGTTCAACGTCCACCATCACACGATCCGTCCGTACTTCACCGCAACGGTCGATCACATTGACCTGGTACTCGGTGTCCTCCAGCGGCGAGACAAAAAGCACGGGATCGGTATATCCGGGATCCTCCCAGGCAATGAAATGGTAACCGGAACCGCCGGTCACCAGGGCTTGAAGCATCGCACTGTCACCCGCGCAAAGGATAAGGTCATCGGTGAGGGACAATTCGAAGGGTTCGTAGATGGGGAGGAGGGTGGAGACCATGGCTGAACCTGTGTAACCACATTGATCGTTCACCGTGATGGTGTAGATCTGGTCAGCAGGCACACCCACATCCAAACTATCGTTCGTGCCCAATTGCACGCCATTGCTGTTGGTCCAGGTAAGCGCATACACTCCGTTGCCCCCTTGGATATCCACCACCCCGATGGTAGCGGTATCGCCGGGACAGATCACCGTGACATCGGATGTTGTGATGATCTCGATCGGTGGTAGCTCGACGGTGGATACCAGGACACTGTCTTGTATCGTGGAACCGCATCCATCCGTTGCGGTCACCACATACCATGTCGGCTCCGAAGCAGGAACGACGACCGAAGCCGCATTACCAACGACATCGCCATTCAACGTCCATTCATAGGTGAAATCCTCATCCCCTCCGCTGGTGTTCAGAACTTCAATGGGGCCGGTACCCAAGCAATCGATCTCCGTGGGGGGGCTCACCTCGATGGAAAGAGGTGGATAGATCGGAAGGGTAATGGTGACATCGGCTGTGACCGGTACCACTTCGCAGATATCGCTTACTGTAACAGAATATACAGTTGTTACACCCGGAGAAACCGAGATCGTGGGGGTGGTCTCGCCGGTGCTCCAGAGGTACGAATACTGGCCCATGCCCCCGGAAACAACAGGTGCAAGCACGTTCACTTGTCCACAAATGCTATTGAGATCGGCCATCGCGACTTCAAGCGGCGGCGGACTGTCTATGGTGAACGTAAAAATGGTCTGCAGCACCACTCCCGCGCACTCGACCAATTGCTCGACCGCGATCTCCACATCCTCGATCCCATCAGCATCGAACGGAACATCCAACTGCAATGCGACGCTCTCCTGCCCAGCCGCGTAGAACAAAGAGTCCGGAATGGCTGGTGAATAATCCACGCCTGCGGTGGCCGTTCCTGTCGTTATCAACGTTATGTAGGCCTCCTCGCTAACGTCGCCCAACCGGGTGAATACAAGCTCATACGGACCACAACCTTCCAACATCACCGTGCCATCGATTCCAAAACCGTTCGTCAGGGAGGGTTGGACCTGGCCTGTACTTGTAAAGCTGCCAGCCTCGAGGAATACCGCACTATCGAAGCTCGAATCGGTGCCATCGCCGATCGCCAGCTTGATGTGGTAGGTCTCGCCACACTGCACCAACGCAAATGCGGTCAGGACCACTGTGAAGCCGCCGTAAGCAACGGTAGCACCGTTCTCGTTGTTGACGTAGAACTGATTGTTGGCCTGCCAGTTCGGCCCGCCCGCATCAGCACAGATCTGAGCGTCGGCGAACAGCCCCGGAATACCCGAATTCACCGAATTGATCGTGACTGGGGTGTTGGTACCTGGTATCAGCGCAATGTTGGCCGAATTCCCTGAGAAAGGACCTGCGATCCCCGGTCCGCTCAAGAAGAAGCCGAAGGCATCGTTGAAGTCAGAGCAGACATAATCAGGATACTCCTCGGATGCGAACACATAGCGGAATCGCAGGGTATCACCTGTGGGAATGAAATCGAATTCCAGTACCGACCGGTCATTGATCGCCTGTCCCGACAAGGCCGCCAGATCCGCGTCGGCTCCAGTATTATTGGCATCGCTCGCAAAAAACACTGCGTCGTTCGCAGCATCCACTACCTGTCCCGTGGACAGGATGACACCGGCATCCAAACCCAGGTTGGAGTTGGTGGCGGTGAAAGACCCGCGGCCCGGTTGGTTCGCAGGTGGCGCCGCTGCGCCGTTGTATGTGATATTGAAGGCGGTCACTCCCCCCCCAAGAAGCACATCCTCCACCAACTGCTGGGGCGTTTGGGCGTTGGTGACGGCCAATTGTCCATGCGCCAGCGACCCGACGAAGACGGTTCCCAGTGTCAACAGAAATGTGCGGATCATGGTACGGCTCGGCATGGTTCGACCGGGAAGATACATCCCTCCGGACTATCATGACCGAACAGGAACCCTTTTGGTTGCCTTGCCTGTCACACATCGTTCAAGGGGTGGTGCACTCCCCGCTCAGGTGCCTCGCCGCAGCGCTCTTTCTTGGAGAGGGCTCGCGGAGAAGCGACCGGCGTCGATCGGCAACGGGCGGTTGATGCCGCCAAACCGGGTCCCCTAGTCGATCAAGGCGTCAGCTTCGCTACGTCAAGGGCTTGTCGACCCGATAGCCGTTCCTGCGGGCAGGCCGTATCGACGCCTGTTCCGGTGAGCTTCACGGCACGCAGTCCTATCTTCGCGCCCCATCGCCAAACCACCTTCCTGTGCAGAACCTCGACGCCTACATCGAGTCCAACAAGGACCGCTTCCTCAACGAACTGCTTGACCTTTTGCGGATCCCCAGCGTGAGCGCGGATCCGAAGTACAAGGGTGACGTGGCACGCTGTGCCGAGGAAGTCAAGATGCGCATGGAAGAGGCCGGCCTCGAGAAGGTGGAGGTGTGCCCAACAGCCGGGCACCCCATCGTTTACGGCGAGAAGCTCATCGACCCCACCCTGCCCACCGTGCTGGTATACGGCCATTACGATGTGCAACCCCCTGACCCCATGGACCTTTGGCACAGCGGCCCCTTCGACCCGGTGATCAAAGAGGGCATGATCTACGCCCGTGGCAGCGCCGACGACAAAGGCCAGTTCTACATGCATGTGAAGGCCATCGAGACCATGATGCGGAACGGCGGTCTGCCCTGTAATGTGAAGGTGATGATCGAAGGCGAGGAGGAGGTGGGGAGCGACAACCTGGGCCTGTTCGTAAGCGCCAACAAGGAAAAGCTGGCCGCCGATGTGGTGCTCATCAGTGATACCAGCATGATCGCCAATGACGTGCCCAGCATCAACACCGGCCTGCGCGGCCTGAGCTATGTGGAGGTGGAGGTGACCGGCCCCGACCGCGACCTCCATAGTGGGGTATATGGCGGCGCGGTGGCCAACCCGATCAACGCATTATGCGAAATGATCGCCAGCCTGCACGATACGGACCGGCGCATCACCATCCCCGGTTTTTATGATGCCGTGCAGGAACTGAGTGCTGCCGAACGGGCCGCCCTGGCCGAAGCGCCTTTCAATGAGGAGGACTACAAGAAGGACCTGCAGATCGACGCCGTACGGGGCGAGAAAGGCTACAGCAGCGAGGAACGTAGCAGTATCCGTCCCACGCTCGACGTGAACGGCATATGGGGTGGCTACATCGGGGAGGGTGCCAAAACGGTGCTGCCTTCCAAGGCCTACGCCAAGATCAGCATGCGCTTGGTACCCAACCAAAAGAGCGAGGCCATCACCAAGCTCTTCAAAGACCACTTCGAGAAGATCGCTCCTCCGGGAGTTAAGGTCGTGGTGAAGCCCCACCATGGCGGGGAGGCGGCCGTTACACCCATCGATAGCCCGGCTTACCTGGCTGCCAGCAAGGCCATGGAGGAGACCTTCGGCAAGAAGCCCATCCCCACCCGTGGCGGGGGCTCCATCCCCATCGTGGCGCTCTTCGAAGAGGAATTAGGCCTGAAGACCGTGCTCTTCGGTTTTGGACTCGACAGCGACAACATCCATAGCCCCAACGAGAAGTACGGGGTGTTCAACTACTTCCAGGGCATCCGTTCCATCCCCCGCTTCTTCCACCACTATGCGGGAATGATGACCGGCCGGTAGGCTCAAGTTCAAGTGGCGAGATTGCACGTTGGCGCGTACCGCTCCGGGACAAGCCTTGCCAACTCGCGAACTGGTCACTCGCCACTTTTTCAACCCATGCGCGCATTTCTCATATCAACGCTGGCACTTCTTCTTACGGGCTGCCTCTCCTACAAGGAGGTGGTCATGCATGATATTGTGGACGTTGAACTACAGAAGCTGGATGCCAAGGGCATTTCGCTCACTGCATTGGTAGAACTGGAGAACCCCAATGGCTACCGCATCCATGTAAAGGACCCGGACATGGACCTGTACATGAATGGCACCTATGTGGGAAAGGGATACCTGGACAGCACTTTGGTACTGCCCAAACGCAGTAAGATGGTACACCGGGTGCCGCTCCATGCCGAGTTCAAGGGCTTGAACCTGCTCATGGTGCTATTGAGCAGCGCGGTCAGCGGCGAAGCCACCATCGGAGCGAAGGGTACAGTTGTAGGGCAAGCGGGGCTGCTTCGGAAGCGCTTTCCGTTCGACGTTGAGGAGGCGGTGGAGCTGCGCGAATAGGCGACCGCTTCGACCTGCGGATCCTGTTGTCCATCTGATCGATCCGCTCGTGCTTAGCGGGCCACGGACCTATCCCAACATGGTTCGACCTTTCCTATCAAGCCACTTCTTTGTCGACCACCACTGGAACTCCGAACAGACCCTCGGCTTGTGTGTAGCGGATCCTGCTGCCCACCACATCCCCTGGATCACGGTAGACCATCCGTGCCATTGGGAATCCATCCAAATGACCATCCTGGAAATGGTAGGTGACCATGGTCCGTCCCAAGTCCACATAGGCAACGGAGTGATCGGTAACCACCGCTGGACCATGACCCAGGAAATTGAGCCACAGCAGCAGGCTCGTACCCAGCGGCCCAACGGCCAAAAGGTTGAAAAGGAACCACTCCAACCGTTCCATACCGAGCCAAAGTCCGGAGCGCATGTACGGCAACAGGTTCCCGGCGAAGCAAAGCACCAGGAAGATGCGGAACAGCTGACCTGGTGCGATAAGAGTCCAGAAGACCACGGTGAAAAGGCTCAGCAGTCCAGTGAATACCCCGATCCCCATGAGCGTACCAGGCCAGTACTGCTCGCGGGCCATGCCCTTCACTTCGGGTTGTTGATGGGTTGCGCCCGACCGACGTCGGTAGCGCACCAGCTCCTGCTTCCTTTGAACATCCATGCCGGAGACGAAAGATACCGCGAAGCACAACGCCAACCGCCTGGCGCGGGAAAGTAGCCCCTACCTGCTGCAGCACGCACACAATCCGGTGGACTGGTATCCCTGGGGTGAAGAGGCCTTCGCGAAAGCGCGCGACGAAGGCAAATTGATGCTGGTGAGCGTGGGGTACAGCAGTTGCCACTGGTGCCACGTGATGGAGCGTGAATGCTTCGAGGACCAGGACATTGCCAAGTTGATGAACGCCCACTATGTCTGCATAAAGGTCGACCGCGAGGAGCGGCCCGATGTGGACCAGGTATACATGACCGCCGTGCAACTGATGACCCAACGGGGGGGCTGGCCGTTGAACTGTTTCACCCTGCCGGATGGACGGCCTGTTTACGGCGGAACGTACTTCCCACCGGCGCAGTGGACCAGGGTGCTGACCGAATTGCATGCAACTTGGCAAAGCGACCCCGAGCGGGTCATGGAATATGCCACCCGCCTCACCAAAGGCATCGCCAGCACCGAACTGGTGGAGCCCGTTTCCCCGGACACCGAACTTGGCCAGCATCAGCTGGTTGACATGCTTGCCCAGTGGGAACCCCTGCTCGATCACAGCCATGGTGGACCGGACAAGGCGCCCAAATTCCCATTGCCCAACAACTATGAATTCCTGCTGCGCTATGCCGTGCTCGGCAAGGACCGGAAACTGGAACAGCATGTGGAGCTCACCCTCGATAAAATGGCCCTCGGAGGCATCTTCGACCAGGTGGGAGGTGGGTTTGCGCGCTACAGTACGGACGCGCTCTGGAAAGTGCCGCACTTCGAGAAGATGCTGTACGACAACGCCCAGCTGGTATCGCTCTACAGCCAGGCCTATCAGGCGTTCAAGAAACCCCTGTACCGGGACACCGTGGAGCGCACGCTGGGGTTCCTTTTCCGGGAAATGCAAGGGGAGGACGGAGCCTTCTTCAGCGCGCTGGATGCCGATACCGAAGGCGAGGAAGGCAAGTTCTACGTGTGGACCAAGGACGAACTGATGGCCGTGCTGGGGGCAGACTACGATCTGGCGGCGGCCTATTACACGGTGGACGATCGTGGTCATTGGGAACACGGTAACCACATCCTGCTGCGCAGCGCCGATGATCCGAACTTCGCAGTGGAATTCGGCATCGGTGAATCAGATTTGAAGGAGCGCGTTGCGGCGATCAACGCCCGGCTGCTCCATGCCCGCAACGAACGGCCCCGCCCAGGCCTCGACGACAAGGCCCTCACAAGCTGGAACGCCCTGATGGTGAAAGGCCTATGCGACGCGTACGAGGCCATCGGAAAAGCCGAATGGCTGACGGAAGCCGAACGCACCATGGGCCTGCTGCTGAGCACCTGTCGCCGGAGCAATGGCGGGCTGTGGCACAGCCTGAAGGACGGCAAGGCCAACATCAACGGCTATCTGGAGGACTATTGCTTCACGATCGAAGCGCTGCTGGCACTTTACAGCGTTACGTTCAAGGAGCACTGGATCACCGAAGCACAGGCTTTGGCGGAACACGCGATCCGCCACTTCCACGATGAGGCCAGCGGATTGTTCCACTTCACCAGCGACCTTGACCCGCCATTGATCACCCGTCCGCGCGAAGTCCATGACAACGTGGTACCCGCCTCCAACAGCAGCATGGCCAAGGTCCTGCACATCCTGGGCACGCTGCTCGATGAGGAACACTACCTGGCCATCAGTCGCCACATGTTGGTGAACATGGCCGACGATCTGGCCAGCTATCCCAGCGGCCACAGCAACTGGGCGCAAGTGATGCTCATGCACGTATTCCCCTGCCCGGAGATCGCCATTACCGGACCGGATGCCATGCGCCTGAGGGCGGAATTCAGTGATCACTATCTCCCGAACCGGATCTTCCTGGGAAGTACCACCCGCAGCCAACTTCCGTTGTTGAAGGACAAGTTCCTGCCGGCCAGCACGATCTTTGTATGCCTGGACAAGGTCTGCCAGCTACCGGTACCCACTGTGGCCGAAGCCCTGAAGCAATTGCCATGAAGCGCCTCATCATCCTCCTTTTCCTCATCGTAACGTTCGGTGCCGAGGCCCAGGTATTGCTGATCCAACCGGGTACGGACGACCCGGGCAAGCTGTGCTTCAACCCGCAGTTCATCGCGCGCAACCGGATCGCCAGCATGGTGGGTGAGCAAAGCGTGAAACGCGACAATAGACCCATGCTGGCCCGTTCCGAAAAGCATGTGTACCGCTTCGATGAACTAGGGCGCACCATCTACGCCAACCACAGCTTCGGGCAACCAGGAACCGGGCGCGACACGGCCTCCACCCTGTTCACATTCGATGAAAAAGGCGATCTGGTCCGCCGATTGCGGAACGACTTGAGCGGATACTTCGGCTACGATGTGGTGCGCGATGAACGGGGTCGCCCCGTGCGTGAGACCTTCACCCGGATCGAGAACCTCAGTACCGACCGCTATGAGCTTGAACCAGGCACCATAACCGAGATCAGCGACGAGCACTTCCAGTACGAAACGGTGAACGACACCGTGTTGAAGCGCATCTACATCAATAGTCTGGGGCTGCCCTACCGCGAGCAGCTGCACACCAGCGATCGCTTGGGCTACTTGCGCAGCATCGAGGACCGCTACCTGGTGAACAACCGCCGATCCCGGATCAGCTTCGCATACGACGAGAAGGGTCGCTTGGCCGAGCGTATCGAACAACCCGACCTTGCCAGGCCGCGTGTGATCCGCCGTACATGGAAGTACGACCCTGCCGGAAACGTTACGGATGGTGCCCTATTCCACGACGAGCGCCAGATCAACCGCGATGAGTATCTCTATGACGAAAGCGGGATGCTGAAAGCAAGGCTCACGCTGGATATCGAGACGAATAATATCGATGTGCTGAAGTTCATTCCCGGTAGTCGTTGATCACTCGCAGTTCCAGTCGAACGGCATCCCTGCTTGGGCTCGGACGATGGTGGTGCATCTGGTGGAATACGGACCTATCTTTCCTCCATGCGTCCACACATCCTGCTCGCCTTCTTCCTGATCCCATTTCTGGCTTCCACGCAGCCCATTGTGCTGTATTGGGCCTACGGACCGTTCGGCACACAGGGTGATGCAGCCTTCATCGTGGATCGTGGGCGCATACACCAAGCTGCCGGGCCCTTTGGGCAAAAAGGGCCTTGTCTTTACGTGTTCACGGAAACCGAGGTGTACCACAGCGCGGATGCCTTCTGTAGCAAGGGTCAGGGCGCATTCAAGGCCGAAGGTGACATCGATGGTACTGGCAGCATAGACCTCTACCGCTGCCAGGGCACGTTCTGCAACAAGGGCAGCTGCGCCCTGATCATCGAAGGCAATAAGGTCTTCCGGGGTGAAGGTCCTTTCTGCAACAAGGCAGAGGGGGCATTCGTCATCGAGAAGAACATGGTCTTCCTCGCCGAGGGCCCCTTCGCCAACAAGACCGACGCCATCCTGCAGGTGAAAGGGGATGTGCCCATGGTAGCGCTGCTGGCGATCCTGGCGGGGCTATGAACGCTTGCCACGGGTTGCCGGGGCCATCCCGGCCGTTCCCCGTTCACCCCGAACCATTTGGCGCTCAGGGCACTCTGTTCGTATCCTTGTGTTCCATTCCCACCGCCATGCGCATCACAGCAACCTTTCTCATTGCCTCGCTGCTCCTGCTTGGCAGCTGCACCGAAAAGGAGAATGCCACACCGCGACCACCGATCGGTCAAGAGGACCTCTTGGGACAGGAATTCCAGTTCAAGGTGAAGGCCGACGAATGGGTGGTGAACGGAACGCCTGGCGATGACACCTTTGGCTATATGGCCGTAGGGGATGTGAACATCATAACCGAAGAGATCGCCAGCAATGGCGTTGTGCGTGTGTCTGTGAAGCGTGCCAATAACAACTGGAGCGAACTACCGCTTCAAGCGCAGCAAGGTGCACCCGGAGGTGTGAACTGGCGCTTCACCTACCGCACCAACCTTGTGCAGGTCATCATCGACCGCAACGGTGAGAGCTTCAGCCCACCGGACGAGCTCATGGTCTTCAAGGTGGTGGCCTTTGCCGACCAGGGCTTGGCATCGAGTCCCGAGGCGGAATAGCCACGAAGAACGTTCATCGATCTTAACGCTTCAAAGAAGGCTGCGAAACGTTCGCTGCTTTTCCGTACTCTGGAACCAGGTAGGCCAGGTCATCGAAGCTTCCGGCATTGAAGCGTTCCTGTGCCCGCAAAAGCATTGTGGCCGCTGAGGGCCTAACGCCAGGCAAGTGGGTAATGCCTTGGTACCCGGCCCAAAGTTCAATGGCCTTGTCGGCACCATCGCCAAATACCACTCTTGGAGCAGGGTCGGCTGCCCAGTTCTCATCCAGGATCAGCGGGGCGGGAGCGGCCAAAGGATCGCCGTCGCATGAATACGGCTGTGCGAAGACCTCCATACGGCGGGCATCGATCATGGGCCAGAGGGTGCCTTGGAGTTCGTTGTGATGCATACGCGCAGAAGCCACCAGCGTTCCCAAGGTACTTAGCCCGATGATGGGCTTGTCCAGCGCGTAGCACAGGCCCTTGGAGGCGCTGAGACCGATGCGCAGGCCCGTGTAACTGCCCGGCCCGATGCCCACGGCCACGGCATCGAGGTCCTTCAGCGCAAGGCCCGCTTCTTCCATCAGCCCGGCGATGAAGACGTTGACCTTCTCGGCATGGGCCAGCTTCTCGCTGTCGATCTCGCGCAGGGCCAGAAGCTGCTCACCACGGCCCAGGGCCACGGAGCAGAGCTTGGTGGCGGTCTCGATGGTGAGGAGGAGCGGTGACATCCCCGCAAAGGAACGCAGTGGACCGGCTGCGCCGGTCAGTTTATTTGGACCGCAGAGGCGCAGAGTACGCAGAGCCATGCACCCCGATGTGGGACGCATGCGCTCTAGATCCTCGGTACCGGGGTTCCGTGTCTTCGGTGCTCAGCTGTTGAAGATGGCCGGCAGCTTCATGGCCACACTCATGTCGCCACCGATCTTCACCTGGCCGCTCATTACGGCCGCCATGGGGTTCAGATCGCCGGTGAGCAGTTGGTGGAACACCTCGTGCGATACGGTCACGATGCAGTCGGCATCCTTCTTTTCGGTGGTCACTACGTTGCTGTCGCCGGTGCCGTCCACGTGGACGCTGTCGTCGCCGAGGTCGAAGCGTAGGGTGTTGCCGAGGGCTGCGGCGTTTGCGGCCTTCTGGTTCACGAGGGGGAGGATGTCTGCGATGGTCATTGGTTGGAAATGGGGTTTCAGGTTTGTTGTACGGTTTGTGGATCGCACTGGCAGCGTCGACCCATTGGGGCGACATACGAGGTGCGGGAAATGGTTGGCAAAGTCGACCCAATGGGTCGACAGTACAGGTGCAAGGAATGAAATTGGTGCATGGCTGGGGTCGAATCCATCCTATCCGAACACCGTTTGCAGTTTCATCGCCACGCCCATGTCACCGCTGATCTTCAGCTTGCCGGTCATCATGGCGGTCATGGGGTTCAGTTTGCCTTTGGTGAGGGCGAGGAAGTCCTCCAGGCTCACCTTCACGGTGCAGTCGGCGTCCTTGTCCTCGGCACTTGCAACGTTGCTGTCGCCGGTGCCGTCCAGAAAGAGCTTGTGTTCACCGAAATCGAACTTGAGGGTCTTGCCAAGGGGCTTCTTGATGGCCGAACGTTCGCGCACACCTTCCAGCAGGCGGTTGAAGTCCACACCATTGCCATTGCTGCTTGGGGTGGTCGGTGCCGGTTCCGCAGCAGGCACGGCTTTCGGAGCAGCAGCCTTGGGGGCTTTCTCCGAGGCACTGGCATAGCTCACTTCATCGATCACCATCTTGGCGATGATGTCGCGCATGATCTCGCTCGTGCCGCCACCGATGGTGCCCACACGGCTGTCGCGGAACATGCGGGCGATCTTGTATTCCTCCATGAAGCCGTAGCCACCGAAGTGCTGCAGGCAGGTGGTCATCACCTTGTCGCTCAACTCCGTGGCGAGCAGTTTGGCCATGGAGCACTCCTTCACGGCGTAGTGACCATCGGCGTTCATGCGCGAACAGTGGCGCACGAACTGCTTGGTGCTCTCGATCTCCGAGGCCATCTGCGCCACACGGTGTCGCAGCACCTGGAACTTGTTGATCGGACGACCGAAGGCTTCACGGGCGGCCATATACTCGAGCGTGTAGGTCAGCGCGCTTTCGCAGGCGGCGTATGCACTGATCGCACCGGCCAGACGCTCCAGTTGCAGGCCACCCATAAGGTAGTAGAAGCCCTGACCCTCTTCGCCGATCAGGTTCTCGGCGGGCACCTTCACGTTATCGAAGCCCAGCTCTGCGGTGTCGCTGGCGTGCCAGCCCAGCTTTTTCAGTTTGGTGGTGGTGATGCCCGGCAGGTCCTTGTCGATCACCAGCAGGCTTACGCCACCGGCGCCGGCCTTGGGATCGGTCTTCACCACGGCCACGATGAAGTCGCCGTACACGCCGTTGGTGATGAAGGTCTTGCTGCCGTTCACCACGTAGTGATCGCCCTGGCGCACGGCGGTGGTCTGGATGTTTGCCACGTCGCTGCCCGCACCCGGTTCGCTGATGCCAATGCAACCGATGCCCTTGCCGCTGATGATGCCGGGCAGGTACTTCTTCTTCAGTGCTTCGCTGCCGTACTTCAGGATGTACGGGCTGCTCATGTACTGCACCACAAGCTGGGTGATGGTGAAGCCCCCGGAGAAGACGCGGGAGGTCTCTTCGCAGAAGACGACGTCGTAGAAGAAGTCGAGCTCCATGCCGCCGTACTCCTTGGGATAGCTCAGGCCGAGGAAGCCCATCTCGCCCATCTTCTCCCAGATGTCGCGCGGGATGCGGCCCTGCTCTTCCCAGGTCTCGATGTGCGGCACCACCTCCTTCTGAAGGAAGGAGCGCAAGCTCTCGCGGAACAGTTCGTGTTCTTCGGTGAAGTAATAGGCGTCCATTTCGTTGGTCGTTGTTCAATGGTTCGTTGTTCGGGTCTACGCCGAAGCGGTTTCGCGGCGCACAAGCCATTGCTGCACGCCGTAAGGGATCAGTCTTCGCATTCCGAAAAGGAAGCGCATGCGGGCACCGGTGACGATGAAGTCCTTGCCGGAGGTGAAAGCATTCCATACATCCTTGGCGACCTCTTCCGCAGTGGTGGTGGCAAGGCCGTTGAAGGTGCGTACACCATCCAATCCGTTAACGCTCTTGAATGCAGTATCACTTATGGCGGAAGGGCACACGGTAATGCACTTCACCTTGCTGCCTTGCAGCTTCAACTCTTCCTGCAAGCCCCGGCTGAATTGGTAAACGAAGGCCTTGGTGGCGGCGTAGGTGTTCATGCGCGCCACCGGTTGGAAGGCGCTGTTGGAACTGATGTTGATGATGGTCCCCGCATTGCGCCGCAACATGTCGTCGAGGTAGAAGCGCGTGAGCCGGTAGGTGGCGAGGATGTTCACGTTCACCATGGTAAGCTCGCGTTCCATGGGCACTTGGTGTGTAGGGCCGTAGGTTCCGAAGCCAGCGTTGTTCACCAGCACGTCCAACTCCCAGCCGTTGTCGGTGGTCCATTTGAACACCTCGCCAGCGGCTTCGGGTCGGGCGAGATCAAGCGCCACGGTATCAACCGGTGTGTGGTTGAACTCGGTCTGCAAGCGGGCCTTGGCCTTGTCAAGTTCCTCGTTGGTGAGCGCCACCCACAGCAGATGGTAACCGCCGCGCGCGAAGTGGCGTGACATGGCGAAACCGATGCCGCTTGAACCGCCGGTGATGAGGACCTTCTTCATAGCCGTGCGATGCGTGCCGCCCACTTCACAAGGGTGGAGTTGTAAGGTGGGAAGAGCATGCTGAGCGTGCCCCAACTGCGTTTCAGCACACCACGTTCGTTGGAGAATTCGATGAACCCGTAGTGGCCGTTGCTCTTGCCGATTCCGCTGTTGTTGACGCCTCCAAAGGGCAGCATGGGGTTGACGCTGGTAAGCATCAGGTCGTTGATGACCGTGCCACCGGCCGTGGTGTTGTGCAGCAGGTACTCGGTATTGCGGCGATCGTCGCTCAGGATGTAGAGTGCAAGCGGCCGTTCAAGCCGAGCGATGATCACCGGCACCTCCTTGATATCGGTGAAGGTGATCACTGGCAGCACCGGTCCGAAGATCTCCTCGCGCATGATGGACATCTCGGGAGTCACATCGATCAGTACATGTGGTGCGATGAACTTCTCCTCCTCGACCAACTCACCACCGATGGCCACGCGCCCCCCCTTGGCCACAGCATCGTCGATCAGGCCCTTCAACCGCTGGAAGTTGCGCGTGTTGATGATGCGGCCGTAATCCTGCGAGGCACGCACACCCTTGCCATCGGTGTCATACATGCGATCCACGCGCTTGGCGAAGGCCTGAAGAAATGGCTGCAGCTTGCTTTGATGGATCAGCAGGTAATCCGGTGCGATGCAGGTCTGTCCCGCGTTCACGCACTTACCCCAGCTGATCTTCTCGGCGGCCTTCTCCACATCGTACCCATTATCAACGATCACGGGCGACTTGCCCCCCAGTTCCAGCGTTACCGATGTGAGGTGCTCGCTTGCGGCCTTCATCACCACCTTGCCGACAGCAGGACTTCCGGTAAAGAAGATGTGGTTCCAAGGCTTGCTGAGGAGCGCCGTTGTGGTGGGTACATCACCTTCCACGACAGCGATCTCACGCTCATCGAACAGCTCGCCGATCATCTTCTTGATGAAGCCGGAAGTATGCGCGGCTATCTCGGAAGGTTTCACCAGCACCACGTTGCCCGCAGCGATAGCGTGGATCAGTGGATTGATCGCCAACTGAAGCGGATAGTTCCACGGCCCGATAACAAGCACATGGCCCTTGGGCTCGTGGCGGATGTATGACTTGAGACCAGCGAGCGCCAATGGCACTCCGGTCGGCGTGTCCTTCACCCAGCCGTGCAACTCGTCGTAGATGTGCTTCATGCAGGAGAGTATCGGCAGCAGCTCGGTCGTTATGGCTTCGTCGCGGTTCTTGTGCAGGTCCTGCCACAGCGCATCGGTCCATTCCTGCAGATGCTTCTCGTCGCGCAGGTAGCGCTCGATCTTGCGGATGCGGGCGATGCGCTCCTTCACGCTGGTCTCCTTCGCCAGTTGCAGGTTGGCGTCGGTGTGCTGCAGGGCGAAGAGCCGCTCGGCCTCGGCGATGTTGTTGAAACGGTCGTTGCTCATGGCTTTTCCCAGATCACAGCAGCGGCGTGCTCGTGCCACAGCAGGTAATTGTCGGCGTAACGTGCATCGATGCGCTCGCGGCGCACTTTCAATGTCGGCGTCAGCAGTTGGTTGTCCTCGCTCCACGTCTCCCCCGCTACCACAAGGGTCGAAACACGTTCATGGTTCGCGAGCCCATTGTTCACCGCGGCAAGGTGCGCAGCAAGTTCCTTTTCCAGCGCAAGCCGATCGGTCTTCAGTGACTCCGTATTCAGGTTCAGTAGGGCCAGCGGCTGCGGCGAGGTCATTCCAACCAGGCAGACCTGTTCGATGTGCGGACAGGTGGACAGTTTCTCCTCGATGGGGTTCGGCACGATGAACTGGCCCTTGGCGGTCTTGAACGCGTCGTTGATGCGACCCGTGAGGTATAGGAAGCCCTGGTCGTCCATGTGGCCCTTGTCGCCGCTGTGGATCCAGCCGTCGCGCAGCACCTGGGCCGTCATCTCCGGTTCCTTGTAGTAGCCCATCATGGCATGCGGCGTCTTCATCAAGATCTCACCGTTCTCTGGATCGATTCGTAGTTCGCAGAAAGGCACCACACGGCCCACACTATCTTCTGGTGTATCACGACCCACACCGTTGCTGATGGATCCGCAGGCCTCGGTCATGCCATACGATTCGATCAGGTGGATGCCCAGCTTGCGGAAGAAACGCTTGATGTGCTTCGGGGTGATGGCAGCGCCGGTGGCCACTGTGCGCACATCACGCATACCCAGTCCCGTGCGGATCTTGTTTCGCACGATGCCCCCGATGATCGGTAACGAGAGCAACATGTTCAGTCGCTTCTCCGGCATGCGCGACAAGACGCCCTGGTGGAATTTGGTCCAGATGCGCGGAACAGCGAACAGCATCGTGGGCTGCGTATCCTGCAAGTTGTAGATGAAGGTATCGATGCTCTCGCCGAAGGAGATGGTGCCGCCACTGGCGAGGCAGCTGACCTCCACACCGATGCGCTCGCCGACGTGGTTGAGCGGCAGGAAGCTGAAGTACTTCTGCTGCGGCACCTGGAAGATGCCGATGAAGTTGGTGAGCCGCTCACCGCGAATGATCAGCGCCGGTGTGCGGTAGCTGTGCATCACACCTTTCGGACTGCCCGTGGTGCCGCTGGTGAAGAGGATGGTCCACAACTCATCGAGCGCTGGATGGTAGATGTCCTGCACGGGTTTCTGCGCTGCGATCAGCACGTCCCACTCATGACCTAGATCCACCGTGGCGTTGCCCGCGTAATGCGGGAAGCGGATGCAAGTGACGCTCGGCGGGACCACCTCGGCCTTGTCCCCCCACGATTCCAGCTTGCCGATGAACAGCGCCTTGATGTCGCTTTTGGCGATGAGGTCCGCGAGCGATGCCTTGGGCGTGCTGGCATAGAAAGGCACCGAGATGTAGCCGCCCATCATGATCGCGAGGTCGGCGAGGATCCATTGGCAGCAGTTCTTGGAGAGAATGCCGATATGGTCGCCCTTCTGCACGCCTAGTCCACGCAGGGCACCCACCATACGCCGTGCGATCATACCAGCCTCCTCATAGGTGAACGTGTGCCATTCGCGGCCGTAGGGTTGACGTAGGAAAACTGCGTCCGGCGTGGTCTTCTCCCAGTGAAGGAAGTCGTCCAGCGGGGTGCGGAGGTCCTGGTATAGAGCTTCGATGTTCACTTACATGTGGCGCGTAAGTCGACCCAAGGGGTCGACGGTACAGGTGCTTCGATATGGATCCGCGCTTTCATCGTGCGATCACAGCTCGTAAGCGTTGCGTGCGATGAAATGCGCGGCGATCTTCCGGCGCGTTTCCTTCAGGTCGTGGGCTGGCAGGTTCAGCAGGCGGATGAGCGCCTTCACGGTCATATCGGCCATGTCGCCTTTGGCACTGGCGCATACCACCTCGCGCACGGCTCGGCGCAGCACCTCGGCGCTCTCGTGCATCAGAACGGTCACCATTGCGTGGGTCACTTCCGAGGAAGGCTTGTCGCGGTGCTTGATGGCCCGCAGCAAGGCGCTCTCGTACATGAAGACTTGCGCCAGCATGTCCGCGAGTTCCATCAGCACTTCCTGCTCCTCCTTGATCGCCTCCTGGAAGCGTTGCATGGCTTGCCCGGCTGCCAGGATGGTGACCTGCTTGGCCACGGCGAGGAAGGCGAGCTCCAGTCCGAAGGGCTCCCCGCTGTCGGTGGTGGGGTTCAGCTTTCCGCCTTGAAGATCCTGGAAAGCCTGCATGGCCGCGGGCATCAACGCCACTTCGCCCTTCATCGCCTTGCGCAGGAGCGTGGTGGGCATCAGCAGGCGGTTGATCTCGTTGGTGCCTTCGTAGATGCGGTTACCGCGGATGTTGCGGTACAGCGTGCTGATCTCGCTCTCGGCGCTGTAGCCCATGCCGCCGTGGATCTGCAGCGCTTCGTCCACCACCAGTTGCTCCATCTCGGAGCCGTAGACCTTGGTCATGGCACACTCCAGCGCGAACTCGGCAACACTGCGTTGCTTGGCCTCCAGCTCGGGCATGCCCCCAGTGATCATGCTTTCCAATACCTGGTCCACCTGATGCGCCACGCGGTTCCACGCGCTGTCGTTGGCATAGATGCGGGTGGCCATCGTGGCGATCTTCCGCTGGATGGCACCGAACGTAGCGATCGGCTGACCGAACTGCACCCGCTGGTTGGCGTAGCTCACACCCAGCCGGAACGCGCGCTTGGCGATGGCGCTGTTGGCCACGGCGATCTTGATGCGCCCGGCGTTCAGTGCGTTCATGGCGATCTTGAAGCCCTTGTCGCGCTCGCCGAGCAGGTTCTCCACGGGCACTTTCACATCCTCGAAAAAGACCTGCCGCGTGCTGCTGCCGTGGATGCCGAGCTTGCGTTCCTCCGCGCCCAGCTTCACGCCGTACTCCTTGTGGACGATCAGGCAGGAGAGGTTCTTGTCATCCTCGATCTTGCAGAAGACGAAGAACACATCGGCGAAGCCCGAGTTGGTGATCCACATCTTCTGACCGTTGAGCACGTAGTGCGTTCCATCGGCGCTCAGCACCGCGCGTGAACGGGCTGCGTTGGCATCGCTGCCGCTGCCAGGTTCGGTGAGGCAGTAGCTGCACTTGATCTTCGCGGCGATGATGTCCGGCAGGTACTTTGCCTGCTGCTCGGGCGTGCCGTAGTAAAGCACGGGGTAGATGCCCAGGCCGGTATGCACACCGATGCTCTGCGCGAAGGAGAAGCTATCGCTGGCGACCTCCCCGAAGGCCAGTTCCGTCTTGAAGTCCGCGCCCAGCCCACCGAAGGACTCGAGCACACCAATGCCGTGGAAGCCCAGCTCGCCCATCCGCTCCAGCAGCACGGGTGCGATGGTGGTACCCTCCACGGTGTCGAACTTCTCCTTGATCGGCTCCAGCTCCTTGTCGAGGAAATCGCGCATCGACTTGCGGAACATGTGCTGCTCCTCTGTGTAGTCCTCAGGTGTGAAGATGTCCTCGGGGCGTGAGGCCTTGATGAGGAACTCGCCGCCTTTGGTGAGGGATGTGGTGGTGGTTGTCATGAACGAGGATAGGTAGGATATGCAACCGCGGATGACGCAGATGAACGCAGATGAGCACTGCTGGCGCAGTGCATCAGCCCATTGAACCACGGATGAACACGGATGGACACGGATGGCTGCATCACAGGAACGATTTCAACACGTTAGGCAAACCCATCTTGTCGTAGTTCAGGTGCTGGGCACCGTCAACGTAAAGCGTGATGCCGGTGATGTAGCTGGCGAGCGGGCTGGCGAGGAAGCAGACCGCGTTGGCGATGTCCCGCGGGTCGCCGAAGCGCTTGAGGGGGATGGCCGCGCGTGCCGCATCGAACATCTCCTGCACCTGCGGCGGGTAGGTGCTGAGGCCCGACGACTCGATAATGCCCGGCGCCACGCAGTTGAGGCGGATGTTGTGGCCGCTCCACTCCTGCGCGAGGGTCTTGGTCATGTTCTCCACGCCGGCACGCGCGGCGCCGGTGTGTACCATGCCCGGGAAACCACGCGCCATGTCGACGACGATGTTCACCACAGTACCGTCGTTCTGCGGAATGAAGAAGGCCTTCGCCATGTCGCGCGTCATGAAGAAGGTGCCATTGAGGTTGTTGTCCACCACGGCTTTCCAGCCCTTGTCGCTGATGTACTCGGCCAGCGCGGGGAACTGTCCGCCGGCGTTGTTCACCAGGATGTCCAGCCGCCCGTGCTTCTGCTTGATGTGCTCCACCAGCACAGCGATGCGCTCGGTGTCGCGGATGTCGCAGGCCAAGGCATCGCAGGGCCCGAATGCGGACAGCTCGTGCTGCGCCTTCAGGAGCGGCTCCTCCTTGCGCGACACGATGATCACCGTGGCACCCAGCTGCAGCAGTTGCTTGGCGATGGCGTAGCCGATGCCGGAACGGCCGCCGGTGACGAGGGCGATCTTGCCTTGGAAGGTGGATTCGTGGAACATCGGAGTGGGAGCGTTATTGGTGATGGAAATGAGATCCGAAGTCGACCCAGTGGGTCGACGGTACGGGTGCAGCGGGCAGCGTTACTGGATGGTTGCACCCGTTCGATCCGCGATCACATTTCCACATCATTTCGTCGTCACATTTTCCCGCAGCGGGATATTCAGCATCGCACGTGTTTCGGCGATGGTGGCGGGTTCGCGGCCCATCATGCGGGCCAGCTTCACGCCCCATTCCACGCACTCGCCGTTGCTGGTGGCCATCTCGTTGTTGGGCAGGTAGAAGTTGTCCTCCAGGCCCACGCGAAAGTTGCCGCCCATGCTGCATGCGATGGCGGCCATCTGCCATTGCTTGCGGCTGATGGCGATCACCTGCCAGAACTCACCATTGGGCACCTGGCTGATCTGGTGCATGAGGTTCTCTGGCGTGGCGGGGATGCCGCCCAGCACGCCCATCACCAAACTGTAGCAGGCGTTGGCAGGCAGCAGGCCCATCTCGCGCAGCGGCTCGGCGTTGCGGATGTGGCCCGTGTCGAAGCATTCCATCTCGGGCGTGATGCCGTTCTCGTTCATGCACTTCACCACGGCCATCATGGTGTCGAAGCTGTTCTCGAACACTCCGTTCCAGAAGAACTGTTTCTGCTTCTTGCTGAAGATCGCGTAGTTCATGCTGCCCATGTTGAAGGCGGCCATGTCGGGCTTGGTGGCGGGCAGGTGCTTGATGCGATCGGCCGTGCTGAGGCCGATGGCACCGGTGCTGTAGTTGATGATCACGTCCGGGCAACGCTCGCGCACCTCTTTGCTGATGGCCTCGAAGACCTCCGTACGCCAGCTGGGCATGCCGTTGTCCTCGCGCGCATGGATGTGTACGATGGCGGCACCGGCATCCACCGCGCGCTTGGCCTCCTCGGCGATCTCCACCGGCGTGTAGGGTATGTGCGGGCAGTGGCTGCGGTTGGTGGCTGCTCCGGTGAGCGCCGCGCTGATGATGACCTTGTCCTGTGACATGTTCGTTCGGTTCGTTCGTTGTTACTCGCCCGTCCACTTCGGTGCGCGTTTCTCGCGGAAGGCGGTGAGGCCCTCCATGCCGTCCTTGGTGCCCACGGTCTTCTGGAGCATCTGCAGCAGGTAGGCGTGCTGCGCTTCAGCGGGGCGGATATGATCGAAGGCTTCCAGGCCCATGCGGATGGCGGTGGGCGAGTTGGCCAGCAGTTCATCGAGGAGGCCCTGCACGGTTCTGTCGAGTTCGGCGCTCTTCACGCAGTGCGTCACCAGGCCCAGCTCCTGCGCGCGTTCCACGGGCAGGTCGTAGCCGCGGATGCACCAGTCGATCACGGTGCGGGCGGGCATCACGTTCAGTAGCGCGGCCATCACCTGGTAGGGAAAAAGGCCACGCTTCACTTCGGGCAATCCGAATCGCAGGCCCTCGGCGGCCACCACGTAGGTGCTACCCGCCAGAAAGAGGAAGCCGCCCGCGAACACATCACCGCCCACCTTGGCGATCACCGGCTTGTGCACCTTGTTGAAGAGCTCACCGATCAGCACTTCGCCATTCGGTTTTGGTATGGTGGACGTGAAGTTGGTGTCGCCACCCATGAAGGCTTTCAGGTCCGCGCCGGCGCAGAACACGTCTCCCTTGGCTTCCAGCACCACGGCCCAAACGCTCTTCTCGTGCTTGGCGTAGCTCATCGCGAAAGCCAGTTCGTTCACCATGTGCGGGTGAAGGGCATTCTTCTTCCCGGCCCTGTTCAGGCGGATGGTGAGCACCTGCCCGCTCTGCTGCACCTCCAGGAAGGCGTAGGTCTCGGAGAGGGCGTTGGTGAGTTGGTCGGGGGTGTAGTTGGACATGTGTAATGAACCGCTCAGAAAACAAATTGAACCGCAGAGGACGCGGAGTTCGCGGATGAATGCAATACGCGGACATCGGCTCTGATGCCTCCGCGCACTTTGCGGCCTCTGCGGTTGAAATGACTTTGGGCTTTCATCTCGATGCGTTTCAAACCTCCACGGCGGTGTTGAGTTTCAACAACAACGCTCCCGCCTCCACACTACTTCCCTCCGCAGCGAACACCTCCTCCACCACTCCTTCCTCAGCAGCGGAAACGGTGCTTTCCATCTTCATGGAACTGAGGACGAGCAGCCCATCGCCGGGCTTCACTTGCTGGCCCTTGGTCACCAACACCTTCACCACCTGCGAGGGGATGGGTGCAGTATAGCCGCCCTTCACGCGCTCGGCTTCCTTGCGGGGGAAGCGCTCCTGCTCCACCAGCCGCAGCGGACCGGTGCGTTCGCCCTGTACGAAACGTTCGATGCCGCGCTCCACCACGTGCATGCGGTGCTGCACACCGTCCAGCTCGAAGCGGACCACATCGCCTGCAACGCTTTGCAGTTTCACACTGTGCGTGTTTTCGCCGATCAGCACCTCGAAGGAGTCCTTGAGTGCACGGTACTTCACCGAAAGGGTTTGTTCACCGTGGAGGAGGTCCACCTGCTGGTGGGCATAGAAGCTGTTGCGCCAGCCGCTCGGCAGGGAGTGAAGCAGTGTGCGCTGGCCTTCTCGTTGGTGCCAGCCGTGCAACATGGATGCGATGGCCGCGAGCTGCAAATGCTCTTCGGTCGCTTCAAGAGATGCGAGGTCGAAACGATCGCGGATGAAGTGCGTGTCGTACTTCCCGGCCAGGAACTCGGGGTGCTCCATCAACTTCAGCAGGAAGTGCTGGTTGGTGGTGGTGCCCAAGCAGACCAACTGACGAAGCACATAAGCCATCTTGCGTTGTGCCGTACCGCGGTCCTCACCCCACACCACCAGCTTGGCGATCACGGGGTCGTAGTGTACGGTGATGGCCGACCCGCTTTCGATGGCGCTCTCTACACGCAGGCCATCCACCGCGGGCCAGCTGAAGCGCTCCACGGTTCCGGTCACAGGCATGAAGTCGTTGGCGGCATCCTCGGCGTACAAGCGACATTCGATGGCGTAGCCATTGCCCTTTACCTCCTCCTGCTTCACGCGCAAGGGCATGCCCTGGGCACTTTCGATCTGCATGCGTACGAGGTCGAGGCCGGTGATCTCTTCGGTGACCGGATGCTCCACCTGCAAGCGTGTGTTCACTTCCAGGAAGTAGAAGTCGCCGGTCTTGTCGTCGTAGATGAACTCCACCGTGCCGGCATTGTCGTACTTCAAGGCTTTCGCGGCGTTCACGGCCACTTCACCCATGCGCGCACGCAGGTCTTCCCCCATCACCGGTGATGGACTCTCCTCGATCACCTTCTGGTAGCGGCGTTGCAATGTGCATTCGCGCTCCCGCAAATGGATGGCGTTGCCGTGCTGGTCACCGAAGATCTGGAACTCGATGTGGCGGCCGCAGGCGATGTACTTCTCCACGATGAGCTCATCGTCGCCGAAGGCGCTTCTCGCTTCGCGCTTGGCGGCGTCGATGCCCGCCTTCAAGCCGGCTTTGTCGTGTACGATCCGCATGCCCTTTCCTCCGCCACCGGCCGTAGCCTTCAGCAGCACGGGAAAGCCCATGGCAAGCGCTTCCTTCGATAGTCGCTCGGTGCTTTGGTCGGCGCCTTGGTAACCGGGCACTACGGGCACACCGGCTTTCATCATCAGGGTCTTCGCCTCGCTCTTGGAGCCCATCGCGCTGATCGCTCCGGGGTGCGGACCTATGAAGATGATGGCTTCCTTCGCGCAGCGTTCTGCGAAGGCGGCGTTCTCGCTGAGGAAACCGTAGCCGGGGTGTATGGCATCGGCACCGCTACGCTTGGCGGCAGCGATCACCTTGTCCATATCGAGGTAGCTCTCGCTGGGCGCGCTTCCACAGAGGAACACGGCCACATCCGCCTGGTCCACGAAGGGCGAATTGCGGTCGGCCTCGCTGTACACCGCGATGGCCTTGATGCCCATCTTCCGGCAGGTGCGGATGACGCGGCTGGCGATCTCGCCCCGGTTGGCGATGAGGATGGCGGTGATGGGTCGCATCGTTGGGGTCTTCATGATCACATGCGGAACACGCCGTAGCCGTCCGTGCCTTTGATGGGACTGTTGTAGACGATGGCCAGCGCCATGCCGAGGTAGTTGCGGGTCTCGCGCGGATCGATGATGCCATCGTCCCACAGTTCACTGGTGCTGTGCCAGGCGTTGGCCTTCTTATCGGCCTCCTGGATCAGCATGGCCTTGAGCATGGCGCCCTGCTGCTCGTCGTACTCCTTACCCGCAGCAGCCGCGCTCTGGCGTTGGATGATCTCCATCACGCCGGCCATCTGCTCGCTGCCCATCACGCCGATCTTGCTGTTGGGATACGCGAAGAGGAAGCGTGGGTGGTAACTGCGCCCGTTCATGCCGTAGTTGCCGGCGCCGTAGCTGCTCCCGATCATGAGTGCCAAGTGCGGCACTTCGCTGTTGCTCACCGCGTTGATCAGCTTGGCGCCGTGCTTGATGATACCGCCTTCCTCGTATTCCTTGCCCACCATGTATCCTGTAGTGTTGTGCAGGAAGAGCAGTGGGATGTCGTTCTTGTTGCTGAGCTGGATGAACTGCGTGCCTTTGTTGGCGCTCTCGCTGAAGATGACGCCGTTGTTGGCCAGGATGCCCACCGGATAGCCGTGGATCTTGGCCCAGCCACACACCATGGTACCGCCGTACTCGGGTTTGAACTCGGTGAACGCGCTACCGTCCACCACGCGCATGATAAGCTCGCGCACATCGAAGGGCGTCTTCACGTTGGCCGGCACCACGCTGAGGATCTCCTCGGCATCGAACTTCGGTTCGGCGATGGGGCCTTGGGGCACGAGGTGCGGCTCTTCCACCTTCACCCACTGCATCAGCTCACGCGCAAGGCGGATGCCGTCGAACTCGTCCTCCGCGAGGTAGTCGCTCACGCCTGAAACGTGGCTGTGCATCTCGGCACCACCCAGTTCCTCATCGGTGCTCTCTTCATTGGTGGCCATCTTCACCAGCGGCGGACCAGCCAGGAAGACCTTGGCGGCCTTCTTCTGAAAGATGGAGAAGTCGCTCATACCGGGCACATAAGCACCGCCGGCAGTTGCGTTGCCGAAGACGACGGCGATCGTCGTCATGCCCAGTTTGCTGCGCTGCGTGATCTGGCGGAAGGTCTCTCCACCGTAGTTGAACACCTTGTCCTGGTCGGTGAGGTTGGCTCCACCGCTCTCCACCATGTTGATCGTGGGCAGTCGGTTCTCCACGGTGATCGCGCCAATGCGAAGTGCTTTCATCAGCGTGGCATGGTCCACCGATCCGCCCTTGCGTGTGCCAACGTTGGCGTTGACCATGCACAATTTGCCTTGCACGATGCCGATTCCGCTCACGTTGGTACCGCCCGCACCGAAGCCTCCCTTCACGCTCATACCCGCCAGGGGCAAGAGCTCCAGGAAGGGACTGTCGCGGTCCAGCAGCAGTTCGATTCGTTCACGTGCCAGAAGCTTTCCGCGCTTTCGGGCTTTCTCCAGTGACTCGGGCTTGCCTTGGAAGCGGCTTTCCTCGAGGTGTCCTCCGAGTTTCTCCAGCAGCTTCAGCATCTCTGCGCGGTTGGCGCGGGTGCTTTCGGCGGCGGTGTTCACGGTGCTATGCAGAACGGCCATGGCTCAGAAGGTGAAGGTGTTCACGGTGTCGAGGGCAACAGGTTCGCCCAAGGTGTTGAAGTAGTCATCGCCGAAGAAGGCCTTGAAGTCCTTGAGGCCTTTGGCGGTGAGGTAGGGGACCAGTTGGCTCCAGATGACCTTCTCGCCGTCCTCTTTGCTCTGCTCGCCGCGGATCAGTTGCTGGGAGAGCCAGTAGAAGGCGAGCATCCAGGTGATGAACGCGATGTTGTGGTAGAGACCGGCAACAGGCTCGGGCTTCAGCGTGCCGTTCTTGATGGCGAAGGCGAGCGATGCCTCGTTGTCGGCAATGGACTTGCGCGTCATCTCGCGGACCCGTTCCTGCACAGCAGGATGGTTAAGCAACA
>CAYQMC010000010.1:0-31706 GCA_964418285.1 uncultured Chryseobacterium sp. | reverse complement strand
ATCGAACAACGATGCTCGATGCCCCCTTAGAACTTCGCGCAAGGGACGATCCTCCGCTTCGAAGCCGAGCGCTTCTTGTGCTTCTGCGCAAGCTCATAGCCCATGGTGATCTCATGCGCACCACCGGCATTGCCGGCCAGGCGGGACACGGTGATGTCGTAGCTGTAACCGATGCGCACATCGTTCACGATGAAGCCCATCATCACCGCTATGGCGTCGTTGTTCGCATAGCCCTGGTCGTAGCGCTTGAACAGCGGAATGCCGCGATACCAAAGACCAGCGAAGAAGGGATCGCGTTCGTAGTAGGCTCCCAGGTCCAGCTGATCGAACCTGCCCTGTGCCCGATAGTTGAAGGCGAACACCACGTTCTGTGCGTGTTCACGGATCACTGGTGAACGCAGACGGGTGCGGTAGCCACCATGCATGCTGTACTTGCGCGGAATGATCGCCTCGTTCTCTATGAGCGATTGGTTGGGTTGGTTCAGGTGGTGTACCGACACACCCAACCACATCTTGGGTGTGAAGAACAGCAGTCCTGTTCCCATATCAGCATAGGTGATGCTGGTGCCGTCGCGGTCCTCCAAGGTGCCCATGGTTCCGCCGCGCGCCAGCTGATCACCGAAGGTGAGTCTGGAAAAATCCACCGCGTGGTTGTTCCAACCGAACTGAAGTGCGGGACGCAGGAACACCTTCCGCTTGATCTCGATCTCGTAAGCGTATTGGGCGGTAACACTGGTCGTGCGTAAGGCTCCGGAGCCTGCTTTGTCATGATGTACCAATAGACCAACGCCACTGTTCAGGTCACTTAGATAGTGATCGAAGGCGAAGTTGGCCGAGACGAAGGCACCGGGGAAGGCCGGCCACTGATCGCGTATGGCAAGGCCGAAACGCGATTGGAGACCAGTGCCAGCGAAAGCAGGACTTATGTAGGTGGGCACCGCATAGAACTGGGTGAACTGCGCATCCTGGGCACGGGCGTGACCAAGGATGCACCAGCATACCAGTGCCAGGAATGCGGCGCGTACGATCATTCGTTGGTCAGTCGTTCTGCATGTTCGCTCCGGACCAATTGGATGTCCATGGGCAACTCACGTGTGCCGTTCACGGTGCGGGCATGCAGCTCGCTGCGCTGGGTCATGAATCCGGGTGCCTCCACCGTCATCACGTAGCGTTCACCGGGTGTGAGCACCAGGAGGTAGCGCCCGGTACTTCCATTGGAATTGTAGATGCCCTGCACCTCGCTTTCGGCCAGGTCGGTGACCAGGATCCGGGCTTGCACGGGCTCTTCCGAAGCATCGGTGACCACACCCCGTACCACCAGGTAGTCCAGCTGTGAACCGGGGAACTGCACGTGGTAGATATCCTGCATGCCCAAGCCACCGGAACGTTCGGACGAGAAGAATCCGGTCTGGCCATCCTCGCTCAGGCTGAAGTAGATGTCATCGTTGACCGTATTCAAGGGGTAACCCATGTTCTCCGGCTCGCTCCAGCCGTTCATGTCGGGATCGGTGAGCACGGCCTTGAAGATGTCGAACCCACCCATGCTGCTGTGGCCCTTGGAGCTGAAGAAGAGCGTGACCCCATCGCTGTGGATGAAGGGGGCATCCTCGTCCTGTGCGGTATTCACGTTGGGTCCCAGGTTCAGCGGCAGGCTCCATTCACCATTCGGTAGGCGACGGATACGATATAGATCGCGGCCTCCGAAACCGCCCGGTCGGTCGCTGGTGAAGTAGATCTCGTCGCCACCTGGTGCGATGCTCGCACTGGGTTCGTGGTATTTGGAGTTGATGCGCTCGGTCATCAACACCGGATCCTGCCACTGCCCGTTCCGCGAAACGGCTTCGAAAAGATCGCCGGTCATGTTCACCGGGTTCGTACGGAAGATGATCATGGAACTACCATCGGGGTTGAGGCCCACGGTAGCATCGTGCATGCGGGTGTTCATGGGACTCCGCAGGTTCACGGAATTGGTCCACACGTCGTCGATGCGGCGGGCCATGTAGATATCCTCGAAGTACTGGCCCGAGTCGTCCTTCACATCCCCGGTCGTTCCCTTCCTCCGCGAAGTGAAATAGAGCGCATTGCCATCGGCGGTCACCAAGGGACAGTAGTCGTGTGCAGTTGAGTTGATGGTACTGCCCATGTTGCGGATCTGCACATCCACAGGCGCTGCCACATATTCCCGGGCATATCCCGCCATGGCGATCCGGCGATCGACCTCTTCATCCTTCACCTCCCTGAAGTGCAGGTTCTTGTAACGTAGGAAGAGCTGTTCCGCCTCGTCGAAACGGTGTTGCCGGTGGCGTGCGTTGCCCAGCTCCAGGTAGGCCTCTGTGTGGTCGTGCCGCACGGCCTGCTCCAGGTAGGGCGTGGCAGATCCGCGTGACCCGGGCGTGTTCAGCAGGCATACCGCATACTCGTAGTACACCTCACCGAACGCAGTATCCACAGGCAACAAGCGCTTGTAGATACGGGCAGCATCCGCATAGTCCTCATTGGCGAAGAGCACCTTCGCCTGATCGAGCATCTGGTTGTGCAGGCGCTTGTAGAACTGTTGTGCCTGTGCCGTTGAAAAAGCGGCTAGCAACACGAGCACCGTGGAAAAGGATCTGAGCATGGTGATCAACGTAAGAGTGTGACATCTCCTTTCAAGATGGTCTCTCGACCATCGCTGAAGCGGGCAAAGGCTTTCCAGACATAGACATCCTGTTTGGCAGGGCGGTCCCGGTAATAACCATCCCAGCCCACCCGCACATCGTCAGAGACGAACAGGAGTTCGCCCCAGCGGTTGAAGACCTCCAGTTTGTAGGCCTCAACGCCTTCGTAGAGGGGGAAGAAGATGTCATTGTCGAAACTGCGTGGGTCGTATACGCCGCCGGTCGGTCCAGAGTTCCCGGGCGTGAAGGCATTGGGGAACACCAGCTCTCCGCTCACTTTCCCGGTCACCGCGATTTCCAAGCGGAACGTGTCCGGGCAATTCCATTCGTTGTTGGCGATGAGCTGCACATCATACGTTCCCGCCTCGGTGTAGAAGTGCACCGGGTTGAACTCCGCGGAGGTGGTACCGTCGCCGAAGTCCCAACTGTAGTTGGTGGCGTTGGATGAGAGGTTGTAGGTGAACACCGGCTGGCTGGGTACGATCACCTCATCGGGTTGCAAGACGAAGAAGGCGTTCGCGCGCGGGTGCACCACCACCGAATCCACCTTCACCACGGTGCTTGAGTTGCCGTTGATGCCGAAGGCCGTGAGACTTACCGAGTAGGTACCCGGCTGGTTGTATGTGTACGTGGGGTTGTCGGCCGTGCTGGTGCCGCCATCGCCGAAGTTCCACTGGTAGGCCTGCGCCTGCCACGAGGTGTTGGTGAAGCTTACCGTGAGCGGCACACAGCCTTCACCTTGCCCCAGGAAGTTCGCCGTTGGCAAGGGCGGTACGATCACGATATCCTGGCTCACCGTATCGCTGCAGAACGCATTGCTCACCACCAGGGTGATCGTGAAGTCACCCCAGGTAGCGAATGTGTGAGAGCCTGGATCCGGGGCAATGCTGGTGGCTCCATCACCAAAGTTCCAGGCGTACTGCCAGTTGCCAACAGCGGTGTTGTTGGTTATGTCCACCGTGGCATCGGGGAAGAGCTGCGAGAACGGCGTGGCCATGAAAGCGGCCGTGGGTGTGGGATAAACGGTAACAGTGCGTGTACCCACTGCCGTGCAGCCGTAGGGCGACGTCACGGTGAGGGTGATGGTGCGCTCCTGCGGAGTGGTTGTGGTGTTCACGTAAGTATAGGTTGGGGCATCTCCCGCCAGGATGTTGCCATCGCCCATGTCCCACAGGTAGCTGTTACCGCCCATGCTGGTGTTGGTGATGGCTACGGTGAGCGGTGAACAACCCAGGGTATCCAGCGTGAAGGTGGCCGTGACCAAGGGGTAGACCTGCACCGGATGATCAGTGGTATCGGTGCAGCCATGGACGGATGTCGCGATCAGCGCCGCGTCGAACACGACCGGATCGGGCGCATTGTGGGTGTACGTATGCGCAGTGTTGCCAGGAGCAGCTTCCGTACTGGTGCCATCACCGAAGTGCCAGGTCAAGGCACTCGCACCGATGCTCAGGTCCTGGAAGGTCACATCCAACGGTTGGCACCCCGCGGGTGTTCCCGCGATGAACTGGGCCAAGGGCTGGGGGTGCACCACGATGGGCACCGTTGCGGTCGAGGTACAGCCGAAGACCGAGGTGGCCACGAGGACCGGATCGAAGGTCACGTCGGCCAAACCCTGGTTCTGGTAGGTGTGCACCGGCTCGGCAGCCGTGGAGGCCTGTCCATCGCCGAAGTTCCAGCTGTAGCTGTCCGCACCGGTGGATACGTTGACGAAGGGCACCGACAGCGGAGCACAGCCCGTATCAGGCACCACGAAGGCAGCGGTCACCGCCGGGAAGACATCCACTGTATCGCCAACCGTGCTGGTGCACCCGTTGACCGTGGTAACCGTCAGGCCCACAGCGTAGCTGGTAGCACCAGGTCCTGCGAAGTTGTTCCATGTGTGCTCGTGTTGGGCCTGGTCGGTGGTGGAGCTTTGGCCATCACCGTAGGTCCACTGGTAGGTATCGGCGCCTATGGTCTGGTTCTCCAGTTGGGTGGTGAAGGGGTGGCACCCCGAAGCCCCGGCCAAGGTGAATTGCGCTGTCGGGTTGGGGTATACCAGTACCGTGGCTTGGCCCGTATCGGTGCAACCAAAGGCATTGGCACCCACCAGGCCGACCGTGAACAGCTGGTCATCGGCAGTAGCGTTCACGTAGGTATGGGTGGGTGAAGGACCCGTACCCGTGGTGCCGTCGCCGTAGTCCCAAGCGTAGCTCACCGCCCCCACCACAGAAGGGAAGGTCACACTAAGTGGACTGCAACCACTATCCGGTGTGGCTACGAAGGTGAAGTTGGGTGTAGGGTACACCATGATCTGCTGGGTGGTCGTGGCCTCGCATCCGGCAGGCGAGGTCGCCGTCAAGGTCACCACGCGGATGTCGAGGAAGAAGCTTGTGTTGACGAAGGTGTGCGAAGGCGACTCCTGGGTGGAGGTGGTGCCATCACCGAAATCCCAGAGATAGCTTCCCGCACCTGTGCTGGTGTTGGTGAAGTCCACGTCCATCGGCGCACAACCCGCCACCCCATTGTGGATGAACCCAGCGGCCACACCCGGTGCCACCGTGATCTGCGTAGTGGTGGTGTCCGCACATCCGAAAGGCGAAGTGGCGATGAGCTGCACCGTGTGCAGGGTATCCGTTGTGCCGGTGTTGATGTACACGTGAGAAGGTGAATCATCCGTGGTGATCACGCCGTCACCCAGGTCCCACTGGTAGGTGGATGCCCCGGTGCTGCTGTTGTTGAAGACCACCGAAAGTGGCGAACATCCGATCGCGGGAACCGCATCGATGATGGCCTCGGGGCGCGGCTGTACGTTCACCCATTGGGTACCCACGTTGCCACAGTAAGGCGTGGTCACTTCCAGGGTCACAACGTAGGGACCAGCGGCGGCGTATTCATGCGTGGGTTCCTCCTGGTCCGATGTCGTTCCATCGCCGAAGTCCCAGTTCCAGGTGCTTACCTCGTTGCCCGGTGCCGTGGTGATGTTGGGGGTGAATTGTGCCACGCTACCCAGGCAGAGGTTCTGCACCGAGATGCCCACCGTGGGTGGATCGAACACATCCACCGTGCGCGAATAACTGTGCGTACAGCCCAGCGCGTTGGTCACGGTCAGCGTGATGGTGTAATTGCCTGCAGCGCCGTAGAAGTGCGGTGGCGGATCCACATCGGTGCTGGTGGTGCCATCGCCGAAATCCCACAGATGCGACACGGCACTGATGGATGCGTTGGTGATGGTCACCGTGAGCGAATCGCAGGCGGCGTCCTGGTCCAGGGTGAAGTCGGCGGTGGGACGCGGAAGTACCGTGATCACCACGTTCGCCGTATCCGCACAACCTGCTGTGGCTCCCTGTATGCTGGCCGTGTAGGACACGTCATACGTACCGGGATCGTCGAAGGTGTGGCTCTGGTCCCCAGCACCGGTCCACTCGAAACCGGCCCCTTCATCGAAGTTCCACTGGAAGTAGTTGGCGCCGCCGTTGGTGGTCTGGGTGAAGTCCACCGTCTCGCCCGCGCAGATGGTGGTAGGATCGGCCGTCAGGCCTACGGACGGTGGCGGCACGATCTCGATGGTGACAAAGGCCGTATCGATGCCGCAGTAGTTGCTGTCCAGCAGCATCACTTCATAGATGCCGATGCCCGGGTATTCGATGGTGCGCGGGAAGGTGGGCGGCCATGGGGACCAATCGATGATGGAATCCTGACCGGCACCCCAGTAGTCGCCGAAGTTCCAGTACTCGTAGCGTTGGAAGATGTTGCCCTGCTGCAGGCAATTGCGGTCGGTGGTGTTCTGGTAGGTCACCGTGCGATCGGGCCAGCACAACAGTGTTGCCGAAGGGGTGATCGCCGCCTCATCCAGGTCCCAGATGCGGATGGGGTTGAAGGTGGCCACACTTGGACCACCCTGCAAGGTGTTGCACTGGTTCTCCGCTGTAAGGCGCACCGTGGTCTCGCAGTCCACCGTATTCCGCTCGTACATGTGGGTGATGGTCTGCCCCAGGTTCGTGTAGTCGAACGTAAGCGGGGGTGAACCATCACCGAAGTCCCATACGAACACGGTGCCGGGCGATACGTTGGTGCTGGAGTTGATGAAGTCCACCGGCCAGGGGGCACACACCTGGGTAAGGCCTCCCAAGGGGATCTGGATGGAAGCGCTGGTGCTATGTTCCATCACCAAGGTGCCCACCACAACGCAGCCCGTGTTCACCTCGGTGAAGGTCACCGTGTAGGTGGCAACGGCCAAGGGATACACGTGGGTAATGGATTGCGGCGGTGCGAGGCCGGCACCCACTTGCAGGGGGCTTCCGTCCCCCCAATCGATGGTGTAGTTGCCCACCACCTGAGGGGAAGCGACCACCAGTGTGAAGTTCGTCGAGGCGCAGTGGAACCATTCCGGTGCTGGCGAGGGGTCACCGTAATAGTCGAACAGCGTGGGGCACTGCGCACTGGCCGACAAGCCGACGAACACGTAGAGTGCGAACGCTATGGAACGGAGGGGTTTCAACGCGCGGTGGACCATGGACGTGCCCGTTTACGCGTGTTCCTGCCGGAAGGATACCGTTCGTGCCAGTTCTCGACGAATGAGCCTCGAAAGGCAACCACCGGGTCGGGATCGCGTATGAACGCATCTGTACAGGACCGCTTCCGGCCCGTGCAAGAGATGCCCATGGAACGATACGACCTCTGTGTGATCGGTGGCGGACCCGCCGGCTATGCTGCCGCGATGCGCGCCCTCGACTTCGGCAAACGCGTATTGCTCGTGGAACGTGACCGCATCGGTGGCACCGGCATCTACAACGGAGCGCTGGCCTCCAAGACCTTGTGGGAGATCGCCCAGCGGGTATCCAGCACGAACGAATTGATGTGCAGCCGCAAACGCGAACCCTTGCGCCTGGATTGGGAGGAAGTGCAACGCACACTGAACGAAGCCCTCTTCGAGCGCAAGTACCTGCACGCCTGCCACATGCAACTCCTCAGTACCGCCGAGGGGCGAGCACACGGAGGCCATTTTGTCCACGAACGCGGCACTGCCAAGCTGACCGGCCCACATACCGTGCACATCGAACGCCCCGATGCCTGTCTCGCCATCCATGCGGATCGCATCATCATCGCTACGGGAAGTCGTCCGCGCAGGCCCCAGGAGATCCCGGTGGACGAGCAGCACATCCTCACCAGCGATGGTATCTTCAACATCGACCAGCAGCCCAAGAGCATTGTCATCGTGGGTGCCGGCGTCATCGGCTGTGAATTCGCCACCATCTTCGCAAACCTCGGCGGTACACGGGTACACCTTATCGATCGCGCCGAGCGTATCCTGCCCTTCGAGGACGAGGATGTGTCGGAACTTATCGCCAAGAACCTGGAGCGTAAGGGCGTTGTGATCCACCGCTCGGCCAAGCTGGAAAAGATCCATGTGGTGGACGGCCAGGTGGAATACCTCCTCTCCTACCCGGATGGCCGCAACGAGACCGTACACGTGGAGAAGGCGCTGATCAGCGTGGGCCGTATACCGAATAGCGAAGGCCTCGGGTTGGAAGCGGCTGGTGTGGAAATCGATACCGAGAAGGGCACCCCCATCATCAATGGCACCGATACCAGCGTGCCGCACATCCATGTGGTGGGCGATGCCACGGGCAGCAACATGCTGGTGAACCTTGGCGAAATGCAAGGTCGCCACGTCGTATCGCGCACCTGGGGCAGCGACCCCGGTCCGCTGGATTACAAGAATGTGAGCACCATCATGTTCCTGGACCCCGAGGTGGCCGGTGTGGGCATCAACGAACAGGCCTGCCGCAAACAGGGTATTCCGTACCGTGTGGCCCGCATCGACTATTCGTGCCTGGCCCGCGCCATTGCCATGCGCCGTACCAACGGTTTTTTCAAGCTACTGGTCACCAACGACGATGAGATGCGTGTCCTCGGCATGCGTGCCGTGGGCGAACACGCCTCCAGCGCCATACAGGCCGTGGCGCTCATGATGCGCTTGGGAACACCCATCAACGAACTGGCCTGCCTGGTCCACCCGCACCCCAGCATCACCGAAGGCGTGCAGGAATGTGCCCGCATGCTACTGGGCCGTTCCATCTTCAAGCCCAGCGTCTTCGGCGACCGCATGCGCTGTTACACGTGGTCGCCTGCTGTGGAGGGCTTGGTGGCCGCGTGAAGGCAGTCCCGTAGGGACGACATGTTGGTAGCTGAGCAGGTACGTGCGGTATTGGGAAGTCCCGTAGGGACGACATGTTGGTACACGGGACACCGATCCGGCAAATAGGCCTTCCCACATCCGCAGCGCCACCACAGCGCTCGGCCTACAAAATACTACTGCGGCGGTCCCGGATCCGTGAACCGCTCATCGTTGATGAAATCCCAATCCGTAAGGGTATTCAAGAAGGCAATAAGCTGCTGCTTCTTCTCAGCGGTCAACTGTAGGCCACCTTCGGTGAACTTCATGTTCGGGTCGATGGTGGGCGAAGGATGGCCACCACTGTCGTAGTGGTCGATCACCTCTTCCAAGGTCTGGAAACGGCCGTCGTGCATGTACGGAGCGGTAACGGCCACATTACGCAGGCTCGGGGTCTTGAATTTGCCCATGTCCTGAGGCAGACCCGTAACCCCTCCGAGACCCAGATCAGTGAATGCCGCATCCAGACCGTTGTTGCGCAAAAGGCCATCGGTGAAGCGCCCACCTCCGTGCGGGTGGCAGTGGAAACAATCCGCACCACCCTGCCCGAAGGGGGAGGCTGGTGGAATGCCGCCTTCCAACAAGGTGAGCTGGAAACCGAGCTGCTCATCCACGGTGAGGGCCTCATCGCCGCGCATGAAACGATCGAACTTGGAGTTGCCGCTGATGAGCGTGCGCAGGAATTGCGCGATGGCCTTGGATGCCAGCACCGAATCGATGGTCGTTGTTCCGAACGCATCGGCGAAGAGCGCCACATACGCGGGATCGGCCTGCAGCTTGGATACGGCATTGGGCCAGGTATCGTGCATCTCGATGGGGTCTCTCACCGGGAAGAAGATCTGCTCCTCCAGCGTCATCGCGCGGCCGTCCCAGAAAAAGCGGTCCTCCCATCCGAGGTTGAACAGCGCCATGCTCTGGCGTGTGCCCTGGATGCCATCGATGCCGGTGCTGAACTGCTCCGGATCGCTGAACGCGTTGGCCTGCAGGTGGCAATTGCCGCAACTCATGGTGTTGTTGCCCGAAAGGCGCATCTCGTAGAACAGGTGGCGCCCCAGCTTCACACCTTCCACGGTCATGGGGTTGTCCGCCGGAATGGGCATGGGCGGAAAATTCAAGGGGATCTCCAACGCGTAGGGCGTTGCGGTATGTCCGGCTGGCCCTGGCGGTATGGGGTCGTCCGTATCGGGCTTGCGGCAGCCCACCTGCACCAGCACAAGGCTGATCAGCATCGGGATAAGAACTCGCTTCATGGTCTTCATGGCACTTGGTCCAGGGAGCGTTCGTCGTTCAATGCGTTCAGGAAGGCCAGCAGGTCTGCCCGCTGCTGGGCGTCCAGTACAAAGGTCTGCAACAATGGGCTACGGTTGGGGTGTGGCTGGCCACCGCTCGCGAAATGGTCCAGCACCTCGTCCAAGGTGGCCATGGTGCCATCGTGCATGTAGGGCGCCGTGCGCGCCACATTGCGCAAGCTGGGGGTCTTGAACTTGCCGAAGTCCTCCGCCAGCAGGCTGATGCGCTCCCTTCCCGGATCGGTGTACTCCAGGTACTGCCCGATGTTGTGGAAGCCGTGGTCGCTTAGGTCGAAACCGCTGTGGCAGCCGATGCAGTTGAGTTCGGCGCTGTTGAAGAGCTGCCAGCCGCGCACCTCACTGGTGCTCATCGCCGTGGCGTCGCCGTTCATCCAGCGGTCCCAACGCGACCAGCCGCTGATCAGCGTACGCTCGTAGTTCGCAATGGCGCGGGTAAGCACCCAGGCGTCCATGGGCCTGCCGTAGGCCAGCATGCTCAGGCGCTTGTAGGGTTCCACATCACGCAAGGAAGCCGCGGCCACCTGGATGTCGTGGTCCATTTCCACCGGATCATGTATGGGTGCTATCACCTGCATCTCCAGTGTAGGTACACCGCCGTCGCGGAAGAAGTTGTTGTGGTAGGCCACGTTGCCCAACGGGGGCGAGTTGCGCACACCCATGCGTCCCTCGATGCCGGAACTTAGCGCCACACCATCACTGAAAGCCAGTGACGGCAGGTGGCAACTAGCACAGGAAATGGTGCCATCGCGCGAAAGCCGCGGATCGAAGAAGAGCGCCTTGCCCAGTTGCACCGATGCCGTAGTGAGGGGATTATCCTCCGGGACATCCGGGAACGGGAAACCGATCGGTAGTTCCAAGGGGAACGGACCATCCCGCTCCGGCTCTTGGAGCGCGGGATCCTTCCGGCAGGCGGCCAGGACCAACACAAGCAGCAGAACGAGCGTTACCCGGTTCATTCAAGCGTCATGCTCTTCACCACGTTGTTCACGAACTTCACCTGCAAGGGTACGTTGTTGCCGTGGGCGGTGTTCTCGGTTTCCAGGTCGATCTGATCGGTGTCGCTGTGGAAGAAGCGGTCCACCGCCACACGCACAACGAGTTCGGTCGTTTCGCCAGCCGTTATGGTGATGCCCCCCGCAGGCACCAGGTCGAACTCCACGTAGCTGGGGCCCATGCCCGGATGGATGGCGTAGGAAGTGACCAGCGGCGTTGTGCTTGCAGGATCGGTGTCGTAACGCCCCTCGAAGACCACATAACGGTAGCCGGTGGCCCAGGTCCAGTAGGTGCCGTTGCTCACGCTCAAGGGGTGTCCGGCGCCATAGTTGGCCGGGTCCGCATAATTCAGGTCATCGGGTACTGCCAGCGCAGCACGCAGGCTGGTCCACGACCCCGCTGTTGCTGTCCAGTCCTTGGAAACCACGCCATTGCCCAAATCGTACAAGTCCACATCCTTCACGGCAACGGTATCCGTGCCTTGCACCAGGCGCACATCGCCCAGGTACAGTTTCAGTACCTCTACGGTAGTGCGGTAGTCCATGAAATTGCGGTACTCCACGAAGCGCTCCAAGGGCTGTCCCTCCCACTCCGGCACCAGCGTCACGCGCAGCGTTCCTGTGGTGTTCGCGGGCGGGATCGGTGTGGGCGGAACGGGCTTGTCGGGTTCGCAAGCCGCGAGGCCTAGAACAAGCATAAAGGGCAGAGTCAACCGGGTGTGGAGCTTCATCATGGTATTGGACGTTCCCGGACATCCTTTGGTTCGCTGAAGCGCGGTTTTCAGGAGGCTCGGAACATCCCTTCAAAGGTACGGTCCGCCTGCATCCCGTTCCGTGACCTTGCTCACTTGGGAAGGGCCGTTGCTCGCTTCCTATCTTCCCCCCGATGTTCCAGGTACTACACAGCAGCGCCGGGGCGGGCAAGACGCATGCCCTGGTGAAACACTACCTGGGCCTGTGCCTGCGGGGCGATGATCCGGCGGCCTACCGCCATGTGCTGGCGCTCACCTTCACCAACAAGGCCGCGGCCGAGATGAAGGAGCGTGTGATGCACTACCTGGAGGCCGTGGCCGCAGGGCGGGTGGACCAAGGGCACTTCCTGGATGTGATGGACCACCTGACCACGGTGGCCGGTACGGACCGGGAGACCATGGCGTTGCGCGCGAACAAGGTGCTGGGCCACATGCTGCACAACTGGAGCGACGTGGCCATCAGCACCATCGATGCCTTCACCCGGCGGGTGGTACAACCCTTTGCGCGCGATCTGCAGCTGGACCATGAGCTACGCATGACCACCGAACAGGAGTACTACCGCGACCTTGCGGTGGAAACGCTGATCGGCGAGGCCGGCGTGGAACCCACGCTGACCGGACTGCTCACCGAGGTCTGCCTGCAACTGCTGCACGACGAACGCAAGTGGGACCCCGAACGGCCACTGCGCGACCTGAGCAACGAACTGACCAAGGAGAGTTCCATTCGTCCGCTACAGCAATTGGGCGGCATGGATGCGGAGCACATCGTGGCGCTCACGCACCGCTTGCGGCGTGAAGAGGAAGCTTTCCGCGCGCGGATCAACGGCCTGGGCAATAAGGCCTTGGACCTGATCGACGGGGCCGGGCTGGTGGAGAAGGACCTGGCCTACGGGAAGAACGGCGTGCTCAGCTATTTCCGGAAGCTGGAACGCTTCGACGCGGTGCTGGAACCCATGGGTAGGAACGTGGAGAAGGTGCTGAGCAGCGGCAAATGGCACCAGGCCAGTGCCGGGTCCGGTGCACAGGCCGCCTTGGATGCCCTGGCGCCCGAACTGGAGGCCATCATCCACCAGGTGGAAGGTCTGCGCGACAATGAACTGAAGGCCTTCGCCATTCGCCGGGCCGTGGGCAGGGAGCTGCTGACGGCCTACGCCCTGCACGCCTTGGACGAACGGCTGGAAACATTGAAGCGCAACGATGGCGTGGCCTTCTTCAGTGACCTTACACGCAAGGTGGCCGCCGTGGTGAAGGACGAGCCGGTGCCCTTCATCCACGAGCGCATGGGCGAACGCTACCGCCACTACCTGATCGATGAATTCCAGGACACCTCGCTGCTGCAATGGAACGCCCTGCTGCCCTTGGTGGACAACGCCCTGAGTACCGGCGGAAGCGCCCTGCTGGTGGGCGATGCCAAGCAGGCCATCTACCGCTGGCGCAATGGCGAGGTGCGCCTGTTCACCCACTTTCCAGCGCTGTTCGGCCTGGATCCGAACGACACAGCAGAGGTACAGCGCGAGGCGACCCTGAAGCGCACCCACCGAGCTGTTGACGCCCTGACCGGCAACTTCCGGTCGGCGTCCACGATCATCCAATTCAACAACAACCTGTTCGGCGAGCGGGCCCGGCAGCTGCCCGAAGGTTTGCGCAGCGTATACGATGGGCACGAGCAGGCCGTGGTGAAGCAGGAGGCCGGGCTCGTACATCTGCAGGCCTTGGATGGCACGCTGAGCGGCGACGAGCGGCACGACGACATGCTCGTACATGTGATGCGCTGTGTCCAGGAGGCCTTGGATGACGGTTTCGCAGCGGGCGATATCGCGGTATTGGTGCGCTCCAAGAACATCGGGAGCCTGGTGGCGGGGCATCTGGTGGCCAACGGCATGCAGGTGGTATCGCCGGACGGACTGCAGCTTTCAGGCGACCCCTTGATCCAGTTGTTGATCCACTTCCTGCGCTTCCTGCATACCGAGGATGAGGCCTCGGCGGCGCGCGTGCTGCAGTACCAGGCCATGCTTGCCGCTCCGCAGGACGCAGGGGACGTGGACCCCTTCGCGGGGCTCGATGGCTTGCCCGAGCCTGTGGTGCTCCTACGCCGATGGCTGCGCACCAATGGAGATCCGCGCCTGCGCACCACACTGGCCGACCTGGTGACCCGACTTGCGCGGGCGCACGGCCATCGCCCCGGCAACGATGTACAACTGCTTACCCTGTTGGACGAAGTGCATGCCTGGACCTTGGACAATGGGCAGGACATCGGCGGGTTCCTGGAGCACTGGGACCGCACGGGTGGCGACCGTAGCATAGCGCCCCCTGAGCACGGGCAGGCAGTACAGGTAATGACGGTCCACAAATCCAAGGGCCTGCAATTCCCGGTGGTCATCGTTCCCAATGCCAGCATGGCCAGTGGCCGCATCCCCAGCGAACGGTTCTGGGTGGACCCCGGCGAGGCGGTGCCGGAACTGCCCATCGCCTTGGTCCGCGAAGGCAAAGGGATACGCGTTGCGGAACTACCGGAACTGCTCGAGGAGGAGGAACTGCGCATGCTGGATGCGTTGAACCTGACCTACGTGGCCTTCACCCGGCCTGAACAACGGCTTTACGCGCTCTTGTCGGCCAAGAACAGCGATGTCATTTCCAAAGGACTATTGGCCCTGGTGGAACGCGAGGGCGTGGATGGAGTGTATCGCCTTGGCGACCGCACCGGCCCTTGGAAGACGCGCGACGAAGGGCACCACGAGGCCTTGGGGGACGAATCGGGCGATGGTGGAACCAACGCTGTTCAAATGCGCTTCGAGGCCCCCGACGATTGGGACCCTGCCGACCCCGACCCACACCGCGCCTTCGGAAATGCGGTGCACGATATCCTTGAGCGCGTGCATGCACCGGAGGACCTGGACAGGGCCATTGCCGAGGCGGTGGATACCGGCATGCTGAGCTCGGAAGCCGGTATCGCCCTTGGCGTGGAACTCGCGGACCTGTTGGCCTCCCCTGCCCTGCGCCCCTGGTTCGCTTCCGGCTTGGAGGTGCGCAACGAAGCCACCCTGATAACACCCGCGGGAAAAGCCCTGCGCCCGGACCGCGTCGTCTTCGAAGGCGACCGGGTGCGTGTGCTGGACATCAAGACCGGCAGACCGCACGAAACGCATCACGACCAAGTGCGGGAGTACATGCAACGCTTGGGCGAATTGGGGCATGCCCATGTGGAGGGCGCCCTGCTGTATGTTCGCTCCCGAACCCTGGAACCTGTTTCGCCATGACCTTGACCTGGAGTGTCAAACTCTTCGATACCCTTACTGTGCTGGAACTGCACGATCTGCTCCGGCTGCGTTCCGACGTGTTCGTGGTGGAGCAGCAGTGCATCTACCCCGAGATCGATGGCCAGGATCCATCGGCGATGCACATCCTGGGGATCGCTCCGAAGGGCGAACTGGCCGCCTACGCCCGTATCCTTCCTCCACAGACCGATGGCGTACCACATTTGGGGCGTTTCGTTGTGCATCCGGACCATCGCGGATCAGGCCTTGGTCATGCGCTGATACGCGTGGCCCTGGCAGAAGCAGCGCGGTGGACGGGCCGCACCGCATCGGCACTTGCAGCACAGACCCATCTTGAAGCGCTCTATGCCCAGCACGGATTCGAACGCAGCGGAGCCGACTACGATTGGGATGGCATTCCGCACGTGGACATGGTGCGGAAGGGGTGACGCACTAACGCAGCAGGCTGAAGTGCCCCACGTACTCCTTGCTGTCGGCACCCCATTCCTTGATGCGTACCCGGTAGGTGAACACCGTGGAAGGCAGACCCTCACCATCCCAGCCTTGTTTGGGGTCTTCCGTGCGGAAGCGCAGGTTGCCCCAGCGATCGAAGATCTCCAACTCGTAGTTGCGCGCACCGATCACCGTAGGTGACCAAGTGTCGTTCACACCATCACCATCGGGCGTGAAGGCGTTGGGTGCCCAGAAGATGTGGTCGCTTACGAACACGGTGCGTGTTGTGACGTCCGGACAGCCGTTGCCCGACAGCACGCGCAGTGTGATCTCGAATCGGCCACCTTCGAGGAAGGAGTAATCGAAATCCGGCCCAAGGAAGGTGTTGCCTTCCACAGCATACTCCCAGCTTACGGCGTCCACGGAGAAGTCCTCCACGGTTATGCGCGGATCGAACACACTGACCTCGCGGGGGAGGGCACTGAAGGCGGCCACAGGGTTCGGAAAAACCTCCACCTGGTCTTGTAGTACGCGGGTATCACTACCGATGCAGCCGCTCTCGGTGCTGACCGTAAGTGTTACCGTGTAGACGCCAGGTTCTGCATACTGGTGTTGGGGTTCGACCTCCGTGGTGGTGGTTCCATCGCCAAGGTCCCAGTTGTAAGAGAGCGGTGTGGCAGCCGTGGAGAGATCCTGGAAACCGAAAACAGCACCCACGCAGGACCGCGTGTCGCTCGTGAAATCGGCCACAGGAAAGGGGAATACGGTGACCGAGTCGGTGTAGCTTCCTGAACATCCGTTATCGGTCACCGAAACGGTTACGGGATGCACGCCTACGGGAGCGAAACCGGCGGTGGCCATTGCGCCTGTGGCGCTTTCCGTGGTTGCCACGCTCCCGAAGTCCCACACCACCTCGGCATCAGGGGTGAAGTCACCCTGCAGGACGAACTCGGCAAGCTCGTTTGGGCAACGTATGGCAGGCGGCTCGAAGGTGGGGAACAGGTTCAGGTACACATCGTAGAGGGTGGTCGCCGTATCGAAGCAGGGGCCTGGACCGCTCGCGACCAGTTGCACGACATACGTACCGGGTTGGGCGTAGGTCCAGGTGGGCGAAGCCGACAGGGACGTATCGGCCGCGGTACCCGTGTCGCCGAAGTCCCAGTTGTAGTTGGTGGCACCGGTGCTTTCGTTCACGAAGGAGAACGCAAGTCCTTCGCAGAATTGGTCCTGCGGTGCCATGGCCGCCTCGGGCTCGGGGAACACACCCACCTGGGCCGAGAAGCTTTCCGTACACCCGTTGTCCTGCACGGTAACGGTAACGGTCTGGAGGCCTGCGGTGGAGAACTCGGCCGTAACAGGGTTGCCGACAGCGGAGGTGGGAGTGGCCGCAGCGCCGAAGTCCCAGGCAATAATGGCTGCCGGACTTATGTTGCCGATGGCGTCCAACTCCACGGTGGAAGAGCCACAAAGGTTGGCAGGAGGAACGAAGGTGGGGTCTATGGGCAGGAAGGCCTCGTATTCCGCGGAGCTGGTATCGGCACATGGCCAGCCGGGGTTGGCGATGAGCGTAACGGTATAGATCCCCGGGGCGGAGTACGTCCAGGAAGGACTGGTGGCCGAGGAAGTATCGGCCAAGGTGTTCGGATCGCCGAAATCCCATGCCCAGAACTGGCCGTTGATACTCTGGTTATCGAACGCTTGGGTAAGTCCGCTGCATGCTGCATCAGGCCCTTGGGCCGATATTCCAGCGGCGATGTTCGCATCGCACACCACCACGGTGAACATGAAATCGCGGCTTGAACTGTTCAACAGAACACCGTTGCGGTATTCTTCCACGCAAACACCCACCGCGTATGCGCCCTGCTGGGTCGGCATTACGGAGAGCTGCCCGCTCACCGGATCGATGGACATGGGGGGCGCTGCATCCAACTGGAATGCTTCGGAATAGCCTGCCGCCCATGGCACCGGGGTATAGGGAGGAGCAGCGGGCACCGGTGCTGGATCGAAGGTGCTACCCCCGGTCAAGGGCGTACAGAGGCGGTAGACCAGGCTATCGCCATCGCCATCGATCGCACTATGGTCGAACACCAACTCCTCGCCCACGCAGATCACAATGGGAGGGTAATCGGCAAAGCGCGGGCTATCGTTCACGCTATTGGGCTGACCGGGAACGCGTACGGTGCAGGTAAGGCCCTGATCTCCGGGTGCCATCAGGTTCAGGATGGCCGGCACTCGGCAACAGCGCTGGTAACTGATGGTGTAGCCGCCGGGGGTCGGTGGCAGGTTGAAGGTGGCCTGATAACGTGTGGTGGCCACACACACGTTGGGCGGGGCAACTAGGCAAGGGTTGGGGATCACCACAGGCACGATGGTCTCCCCGTTGAAATCGATGGTCTGGGTGGCATGCACCTGACCGTTGGCCGTGAAGGCGCGGATCTGCACCGAAGCATCGAAGGCTGTGAGGCCTGGTGCACAATCGCGGTACAGGTCCAACGTGATCAAGTAGCTGTTGCCGCCCAGATGATCATAGAAGATCTCACCTCCGATGATGTGCGCGGCCCGGAGCTGGTCAGCAGCTACCAGCACCAACATCAGGAGTAGAGCGTTGAGGCGCATGTGGAAAAGACCCAAAAGGTAACACCCAAGGTTGCCTAGGGAACGCATGGGCTCGCCAATGGTTGGCTCGCCCCCCTTGCTTTGCCCTACCCGAACCAAGAAAAAAGCCGCCGATCAAGGAAAGACCGGCGGCTTCAGTTCGGAAAGGTCTTGGAGGATCAGCGCAGGATCGTCACATGGCCGGTGAACTCCCTTCCACTATCGCTCAGCACCAGGACATAGAAGTACGTTCCATCGGAGAGGTCGGTAGCGGACCACTGGCTCCTGTAATTGTTCGCCTCGTAGACAGCCTGCCCCCAACGGTTGAAGATGGTCAACCCGTTGTTGTAGAATTGGATGTTCTCGATCACGAACTGATCGTTGATACCATCTCCATTGGGCGTGAACACGTTGGGGATCACGATATCCTCGGGGATGATCTCGAAGATGATGCTATAGCTATCGGTGCAGCCATCGGCCGTTGTAACCGTAAGGGTGATGGAATGCCCACCGGGCGAGGTATCGACCCACACCCATGAAGGTCCGCTCGCCACAACATTCCCATCCAAGCTCCACGTGTAGTTCGTGATCGTTCCGCCATTGGCCGTGGAGGCGTCAACGAACGTCACTGTGGTCCCTTGTGGTTGGGGTGAGGCCGGGTCGAAGGTGAAAAAGGCAGTGGGTTGTGCATACACCACCACATCATCGGTGAAGGTGGTTGTGCAAGCGTTCTCGCTCACAGTAAGGCTCACCGTATTCGCTCCCGTACCGGGGAAGGTCGTGGTAGCCGGTGATCCGGTGGCAGTCGGCGGCGTTGAACCTGCTCCGAAGTTCCAAAGGATCTCCGCCTGACCACCGAAAGCTCCTTCGGCCGTAAGAACGACTTCACCAGCGCCACATGCAGCAGGAGGCGCCGTGAAGAACGGTGCTGGCTGCTCATAGACTTGGAAGACCGACTCCGTGGTGCTCGTACAGATACCAGTGCTGGCAACCAAGGTCACCACGTACGTACCCGGCTGATCATAGGTATATACCGGATCGGCAAGGCTTGAACTGTCGGCGTTCGTACCGGCCACCCCGAAATCCCAGGAGAAGGAATCCGCACCGGAACTCGCGTTGCCGAATGGGATGGTAAGGCCCGTACAGGTTTGTGCCTGCGGTGTTATCGCGGCCACCGGGTTGGGATACACTTCCACAGTACCCGTGAAGCTGCCCGTACAACCATTCTCGGTAACAGAGACCGTCACGGGCTGAACACCCGATGCCGCAAAGGATGAGGACACCGTTGCCCCTTGGGCAGTGCTCGGTGTGGCACCCGACCCGAGGTCCCAGGAGATCGTGGCCCCGGGGCCGAAATCCCCTGTGGCCGTGAGTGTAACGCTACCGGCTCCGCATAATACTTCCGGGGAGGTGAAGCTCGGCTCGGGTTCAAGGAATACATCGAAGACCGCTTGGATCGTATCCGAACAGGTAAGTCCCGGTCCAGCGATGAGCGTAACCGTGTAGCTCCCTGGTTCGCTGTAGGTCCATGATGGGTCGGCTTCGGTACTAACATCTGCCGTGGTGCTTGGATCCCCGAAATCCCATTGGAAATCGCTGGATCCACTGCTGTTGTTACCGAATTGTATCGTGAGGTCAGAACAGAAATCGGTCTGGGGCGCGATGATCGCATTCACGGCCGCATCACAGGGCACTACTTGGAACATGAAATCGCGACGACTGGTGGACAGCAGCACTCCGTCCTGGTATTCGCTCACACATACGCCGATCACATACCTGCCTATCTGTGTCGGGGTCACCGTGAGTATGCCGGTCACTGGATCCACTGAGATGGGTGGATTGGACTGGATTGGGTTGATGGCGGAATAGCCTCCTCCCCAAGGGATGAAGGTATACGGCGGTGCTGTTGCCTGAGAGGGGTTGGGGGTAGGGCCAGGTCCAGGGTCGAAGATGTTGCCGCCCGAGGAACCGCCCAGGTATGGTGAGCATAGTTCATAGACCAACTCGTTGCCATCGGGGTCCGTGGCCGAGTGGTCGAAAACCAACGTTTCGTTCAAACACAGGGCTACAGGAGGGAGTTCGAGAAAACGGGGAGAACTGTTGCCGAACGCATCACCGGGCACCTGCACCAGCAAGGAAAGACCGACGTTGCCCGCGTCCACTACGTTCACGATGGTCCCGGTGCGGCAGCACACTTGGTAGGACATCTGATATCCATCCGGATTGAAGGGGAGGGAGAACGTACCAACGTAGGTCCTGGTCTCCACGCATGCCTCCGGCGGTACGGTCAAGCATGGATTGTCCAAAACAACCGGCACGTCTTGTGCAGGTCCCGTCGGGTTGATGGTCTGCTGGAACAAGTAGACGTTCGACAACCCATTGTATACTCCGATGGCAATGCTATTGGGCAGATCGGCTTGGGCCGATGGGCCACAATCCCTGTAGAGCTTCACGGTCACCTGATACTGGTCGCCACCCAGGTAATCGTAGAACATCTCACCACCGATAACGTGTGTAGCTCCAGCCATCACCGAACTGATGAGTGCCAGGGAAAGGAGTAGGGATCGGATCATGGAATGGGGACTGATTATTGGAATGCTGGGTTGCCCCTGCCAAACTAAGAAAATGGTCGACATCAGGGTGACCATGATCGAAATTACACGCTCATTCATCGGAAGCGCCTGCTTAACCATCCCTGTCAGCGTGCCCATCGCTGGTCGCTACGCTTCGGTCAGGCCATAGCGCTGCAGCAGATCCGACCACTCCTTGGGCATCAGCTCCGAGTACCGCCCTTCATCGCCATGTATCATTTCATGTATCCGCAGGCGCTCCGGATATAGGGAAGCCTGCACGCGGTGAAGCACTGCTCGGCTTCCGATGCGCTGCAGCTCGATGAACCGATCCTCTGCTTCGATGCAGTAGAAATGCTTGTCATCGGCCGTACGCCGGAAGATGGGGAAGTTCATTTTCTGGGTTTCTTTACTGCGGTCCTACTTTGTGGCCCTCATCCCACGATGCAACCCTTTCTCGCTCGTTTGGCGCAGCTCCTTGCGGAACACCACGGCAACGACCTCGCCGGGATATGCGTGGTATTGCCCGGTAAGCGTTCCGGGTCCTTCCTGCGAAAGTACCTCGCTGAAGAACGCGGGTGCACCTTCTGGAGCCCCCGGTTACATGATGTGGGATCATTCCTGGCCGAACTGGCCGGTATGCGCCAAGGAGGAAGCATGGAGTTGCTGTTCATGCTCTACGAAGCCTACACATCGGTGCGAGGTCCCAACGCGGAGCCCCTGGACGAGTTCCTGCTTTGGGCACCCACCACCTTGCGCGACATGAGCGAGGTGGATGCACATGCCCTGGACCTCGATAACGTGTACCGCGACCTCAGGAGCTACTACGAAATGGAGGAGTGGGGCAGCGCCCTTGGCGAAGACAGTCCGGGACAGTTGAGGTCCAGCTCCCATTGGCAACTGACCGGAGCCATGCACAAGGCCTTCACGGCACTCATGTATGAGCGGGGTGTCGGTACCTCCGGAACTGTGGCGCGCTTGGCCATGGAACGTGTGGAGGCTGGTGCCGTGCAAGCATCATGGAATACGGTATGGTTCGCTGGACTCAACGCCTTGGAACCCGCAACGACACGGGTGATCAAGGCGCTTCAGCAGCAGGGCAGGGCACACGTTGCGTGGGATGCGGATACGCATTACCTGGATGACCCTGCCCAGGAAGCCGGTCTTTATCTACGACGGTCCATCGAAGCGTTGGGCCCCGGCGCCTTGGCTGCCGGAAATGCGATCCGCGAAGCCCAACGCAGCTTCACGCACAGCGTGGTACCCAATGCCCTGGCGCAGGCTACCCATGCAGGTAACAGGTTAGCGACCATGACGCCTGAAGAGCGCGCCCACACGGCCATTGTACTTGCGGACGAAGGCCTGCTGATGCCGCTACTGGCCGCCATGCCCAGCGATGTGGGGGCCATCAACGTGACCATGGGCATGCCCTTGGAGGCCCTACCCATCCATGGGTGTACCGAAGCCTTTCTGGCCATGCACGCCGGACAGCGGAAATTCGGACTCTTCCATTTGGATGCGGTAGAACGCCTTTTACTCCACCCTTTCCTCCATCAACCCGGCGCTACGGCCAGTACCATTTCCAGACTACGATCCAGCAAAAGGAACAGGCTGACGCATACCCTGGTGATCGAAGAGGCCATGGAGGCCGGTCTGGACCTTTGCCCGGCCGCAAGATCAGCACTAAGGCCGGTGAGGCACGTGGGAGCCGAAATGCCTGCCCGCATGGGTGCACTCCTGGCTTGGGTCCAAAGGCTTGCGGGAAACGATAGATACCGCTCGGAACAAGTATTCCAAATGGCCAGGTTACAGCGCAAACTGGATCTTGGGCTCCAGCGCATGGGAGCCCACTTGGAGAACCTGGACAGCTATACAACCTTGCGGACCAAGCTGCTGCGCGAAGAACGCATCGCATTCCTGGGTGAGCCATTGCGTGGTGCCCAGGTGATGGGGGTGTTGGAGACCAGGGCCATCGACCATGAGCGGATCTTGCTCCTTGGAGCCAGCGAAGGCACTTTCCCGGGCGGTGGCAGGCAACAAAGCTGGATACCCCATACCGTGCGCCTTGCACACCGTCTCCCGTTGCGCTCCGATGCGGATGCTATTGCAGCCTACCACTTCCAGCGCATGACGCAGCAGGCCCGTCACATCGACGTTGTCCAAGGTGCTGGCGAGGGTGCCGGCTGCGGAGAACCGTCGCGCTTCATCCTCCAGTGGAAGCATGAGCTGGACGGTGCATCACGGACTAACTTCTCCACGACGACACCCATGGTCCCATTCAGCGTCCGATCAGCACCTGTGGTGCAAATACCCAAGGATCAACGCGTGTTGGAACACCTGGCCCGGTTATGTAGCAAGGGCTTATCCCCTTCTGCCTTGGCCATGTGGCTGCGTTGTCCCTTGGACTTCTATTTCACGCGCGTTTTGAAGGTACGAACGGTGGATGAAGTGGATGGTCGCTTGGGCAGTGACGTACTGGGCGAAGCAGTACATGCCGTGCTTGAGGACGTTGTTCGCCCCATGCTCGGTGGGCCGATGGCCGCGGAACAGCTTCTTGCCGAAGCTGCCACGGTGCACCAGCAACTGGTGGCGAAGCTGGCCCTCACATTTCCGCAGGACCTGCTCGACCTGGGTCATTTCCGCTTACGCATCGAAATGGCGGCACGGGCCATGGAACGCCACCTTCAAGCGGAGGCGGTGCGCTGCGGCACCATGGAAAGCATTCCATTGGCCATCGAGCAAGAGCTCAGCTCGGAATTGCGCCCCGGGGTGCTGATCAAGGGACGCATCGACCGGGTGGAATTGCGTGACGGCGTACACCATATCCTCGACCTCAAGACGGGTGCCGTGGAGGCCAAGGACCTGAAGATCCCGGAACTGGACCGTGCACAGTTCAGCGCAAAACGTTCGCAGGCCCTGCAGTTGCTCGTCTACGGTTGGTCCTACCTCAAGACCAACCCTGACGTGGAGTTGGTACGCGCCGGAATACTGCCGATCCAGAAAGCCAGTGAATCAGAGGGGCTGCTGTTACGGATCGGTCGCGAAGCACACCTGCGCCGAGCCGACCTACCCGCCGTGGAAGACCTGCTCAACACGTTGATCAACGAGATACTGGCCCCTACAACGGCCCTTGCCCATGACCCGGAAAGCCGGTACTGCTCGGCTTGCCTGAACGCGTGAGGCGGACCTACTTGTTGTACACGATCTTGTGCGAAGTGACGGCATCACCGCGTCCCACCTTCAGGATGTACACCCCACTGCTCATGCTGGTGATGTCCATGTCGCGGCGGTAGGTACCGGAAAAGTTGGTCACCTCATCCGTAAAGATGCTCTGGCCAAGCGAATTCAGGACCTCCACGGTGAGGTCCACGGCCTTATCCACATCAACTGCGAAGGTGAAGATGCCTTTGTTGGGGTTCGGTTGAATGGTGACGTTTCCATCACCATTGGCATTCGCCAAGCCTTTGTAGATGATCCCGGTCCGGTCGACACCGCCCAGGGCCAGGTAATAATCAGCGTTGCTGGAGGCTTCCCCTGTCCAAGCATCGTTCACCAGTTCGAATTCAGCGTCACCGGATACGGGGATGGTGGCAATGACGTACTCCTTGGAGGCGGTCCAAGCCGTGTTCAAGGTGTGGATGGGACGTGTACCGAAACCGGCGAATACCTGGTAATCATAGGCTCCAACCTCACGCACACCCCCGGAACGCTGCACCGGAATGTAGTTGGCGGGGGAACCTTCCTGGGACACTTCGCCCAAGGAAGCACCTGTCGAGCGATCCCAGCGAACTGTGAAGACGACCGAGGACACGATGCCGGAGAAATCCGCACCTGGCCGAAGCACCACTTCCAACGCTTCACCCGTTGAACGAAGACCGATATCCACCGGACTCTGGGCCTGTACTTGAAGAGATACGGCCAACAATGGGATAGCGCACAGGGTGGGGAGGGTCGCACGAAGCATCATGGTGAGCGTGGATTTTGGTGTTGTTGGGATCGGGCGGGGATAAGACCTGAAGGGCCAGGTCCATGACCCCGATTGCAGTGCAAGATAGTGCAAGCCTCAGCAGAAGGCAAACGCTTGTTCGGCGGCGCAGCTTTTTCGAACTATTCCTTCAGTGTATAAAACCGAACAGGGGCCCTTTCGGACCCCTGCGCGGCAAACCTGCAAGGAATTTGGAACCAGCCAAAGGCTTGGAAGTTAGCCTTCGGACTATCGCATAGACGCCACCTTCGAACATGGGTTGCCAAGACGTGCAAAAAAAAAATCAGGGCGTGAACTTGTACCCCACCCCGCGCACCGAATGAAAATGCCTGGGAGCACGTGCATCCGGTTCGAAATACTTGCGGAAAGCCACGATGAAATTGTCCACCGTCCTGGTGGTTGGGAACACATTGTATCCCCAAACTTTCTGAAGGATCTCTTCCCGTGAGACCACCTCGCCTGCCCGCTCGATGAGCAGGCGCAACAACATGATCTCGCGCTGGCTCACAGTATGGGGGACCCCATCGCGGCCCATGACCTCGAAGCGGCTGAAGTCCACCTTGTTGCCTGCGAACGAATAGGTCGAGGGCAAAGCGGATGTGCTCCCCTTGTCGGCACGCTGGACCAACTTCGCCACTCGAAGCAACAACTCCTCCAATTCGAAGGGTTTGCCCAAATGGTCGTCGCCTGCCCGCAACCCGCGAATGCGATCGGCTGGCGCGGTGCGCGCCGTAAGGAAGAGCACGGGCGTTCCATCGCCTTCCAAGCGTATGGTCTCCACCACGGAATACCCGTCCATGCCGGGTAGCATGACATCCATCACCACCAGGTCGAAACGGGCACCGCGCATCCGTTCCAAGGCATCCGGTCCGGTGCTGGCCATCGTAACGTCATAGCCTTCCAGTTCGAAGTTCAGCTTCAGCGAAAGACGGAGGGCCTCCTCGTCCTCCACCAGCAGCACCCGCTTCTTGTCGGCGTGTTGGACCATGGCTGCAAAGATGGACCACGGCTACCTTTGCTCCATGCAATTCACTCCGGAATTCGCCGAAAAAGCCAACGCCTTGGGAGCCGGCACGATGTTGCAGCATCTGGACATCAGGTTCCACGTGGACGATCAGGGCCGCATGTGTGCCAGCATGCCGGTGGATGAACGCACCAAGCAGCCGATGGGCCTATTGCATGGAGGTGCCACCGCCGCCTTGGCGGAATCGCTCGGCAGCACTGCCTCGGCACTGTTGGTGGACCTCGACACGCAAGGGGTCGTAGGCATCGAAGTGAATGCCAACCACCTAAGGAGTACCCACAGCGGCCGGGTGACAGCGACAGGTGAACTGCTTCACAAAGGACGCACCACCCACGTTTGGGACATCCGCGTGCACAACGAGGCCATGGAGCTGTGTGCAGTATGTCGATTGACCAATGTGGTGATCGAGCGCCGCTGAGCCATGCAGGCCGCTGAGGAAGCCCTTGGACTGTGTCTGCGGAAGGGGCTCACCTTTGCCGCATTCCGCTGGGATGGGCAATTGCACCTATGGGTACAGGAACACCCGGATCTGGCACACGTGCCGCTGGCCGGGCTGAACGACATGGGCGAGTGCTTTGTGATCGCCCCGTTCAAGGACGCATCGGAACATATTTTGGCGCTGCGGCCGACAGTTCGCCTAACGCTCGGCGATGCCCCGTTCGACCCGGACCGTTTGGAGGGGTTTACCGGACATGACACACTTGCAGGGACCACAGGACCCGGTTGGGACGAAACCGGGCACCGGGCCGCCGTGTTGGAGGCCCAGGAACAATTCTCCAAAGGCATCCTCCGCAAAGTGGTACTGGCGCGGAGCATCGGCCTGCCCTTTTCGGGGCTGGCGTTGCCACAACTATTCACTGAAGCCCTCGGTGCCTATCCGGACGCCTTCGTCTGTCTGGTGAACTGTCCCGAACACGGCACTTGGCTGGGTGCCTCGCCGGAGCGCTTGGTACTCTGCGCCTCGCGAACAGCGACCGTAGACTCCATCGCAGGCACGCTACCTGCGGGTCTGGCGCCCTCCCATGCACGCGATTGGGGTGCCAAGGAGCAGGATGAGCAGGAACTCGTTTCGGGAGCCTTGGAAGCCGTGTTCTCCGATCTGTCGATGGATGACATGGAACGTTCGGGGCCGGACGTTTTCGAAGCGGGCCCTGTCGCCCACCTGCGGACCACGTTCACCGTGCCTTTGGGTACGACCGACCTGGCCACATTGGTCAAGGCCCTGCACCCCACCCCTGCCGTTTGTGGCACTCCCAAGGGACAGGCACTGGATTTCATCCTGCGCAGCGAGCCCGTGGACCGCGGACTATACGCCGGGTTCTGGGGACCCTGGCAGGTGGATGGCAGGACCGAATTGTATGTGAACATCCGCTGCCTTCATGCGTTCGCGGAGATGGTGAGCATACATGTGGGCGGCGGCATCACTGCTGGCAGCAAGGCACAGGACGAATGGAAGGAGACGGAACACAAGGCCCGTACATGGACCAGGCTCATGCACGCGGTGGACCTTCGGATATCTTAGCCGCCACGATGCCTACCTCGGACCACTTCGCTGCCGCGGAACTTGCCCGTCTTTGTGCGGCCAAGGGTGTGCAACATGTCGTCATCAGCCCTGGTTCACGAAGTGCACCGCTGGTGATCGCCTTCAACATGCAGGAAGGCATCCAATGCCTGCAGGTGATCGATGAGCGCAGTGCGGCCTTCTTCGCGCTGGGCATGGCACAACAGCTCCACAGTCCAGTAGCACTGATCTGCACGAGTGGCAGCGCCGTACTCAACTATGGCCCGGCCATCGCGGAAGCCTTCTATCAGCGGGTGCCCTTGTTGGTCATCACCGCCGATCGACCCGATGAATGGGTGGACCAAGGCGAAGGACAGGCCATACGGCAGCAGGGCGTATTGTCGCTCCACATGCGCAAAAGCGTCCAATTGCCCCGCTTGGTGAACGATGACCTTGCACGCTGGCACTGCGGGCGCCTGATCAATGAAGCCATCGATGCCACCTTGCTCCCCGTGGCCGGACCAGTGCACGTCAACGTGCCTTTCGCCGAGCCGCTGTATGGTACCACGGAAGAGCTCGGCACCCCATCGCGCACCATCGCCCAGGTGATGACCGAGTCCTTCATCCTACCGGAACATGCGCGCTGGCTCATCCAACAGCTGTCCACAGCAAGGAAAGTGCTCGTACTGGCAGGCCAAGGGGTGTGGAGCAAGGGCATGCAACAGCAGCTGGTGCATTTGGCGAAGCAGCCACAGTGCGTCGTACTCACCGAAACCACGTCGAACCTCCACGACAACGCATTCATCACTTGTATCGATCGGGTGATCGAAGGGGTGAACGATGGCAACGCCGAAACCCTTCGGCCCGATGTGCTCCTCACCTTCGGCGGTGCCGTGGTGAGCAAGCGGATGAAAACCTTACTGCGCCAATGGCGTCCCGCGCAACACTGGCACATCGATATCGGCCAGCGGCACTATGACACCTATCAGAGCCTGACACACGACATTGCCGCAAGCCCTGAGATCTTCTTCGCGCAGATCGCTCCACAGGTGCAAGCTTCTGAGAGCGTATACGCCGCTGCGTGGGAACACATCGACAAGGAGACCACCACGCGCCACCATGAGCTCCTGCAGGCCGCGCCCTTCTGCGACCTCAGCGTATTCGAGCAGGTGCTCCAGCTTATTCCCGCCGGTAGCGTGGTGCACTTGGCGAACAGCACTCCAGCGCGCTATGTGCAGCTCTTCGAACGGGGCCAGGGAATGCACTACTTCAGTAACCGCGGTACGAGTGGCATCGATGGATGCACCAGCACGGCCGTGGGCGCTGCCTTCGTGAGCGAACGGCCCACTACCTTGATCACGGGCGACACCGCCTTCCTGTACGACAGCAACGCCTTCTGGAACAAGCACTTGAGTCCCCGGCTACGCGTGATCGTGATCGACAACGGCGGCGGAAACATCTTCCGCTACATCGATGGGCCGGACAAGGATCCCGGACTGCTGAAGTGGTTCGATGCACCACATGGTCGCGACCCGGTGGCCTTGGTAAACAGTTATGGCCTGCCCTGTTACGAGGCCCTCGACAAAGCCTCCTTGAAGGACGGCCTTGGAGCGCTTTACGCCCCGCACGGTGGGCCGGCGGTCCTGGTGGTACGCACCGACCCAGCGATAAGCCCCAAGGTGCTGCGGGATTACTTCGTCCAACTGCGCGGCCGAAGATGACCGACCTGCGACTCTGGCTCCAAGCCTTCCGCTTGCGCACCTTACCTCTTGCGGTAAGCAGTATCATCGCGGGCAGCGGCCTTGCCGCCTTTGCGGATGGTTTCCGGCCTTGGGTGCTGATGGCCGCGTTGCTTACCGCCATCCTCCTCCAGATCCTGAGCAACCTGGCCAACGATCTGGGGGACCACCTGCATGGAACCGATAACATGGAGCGTGTGGGTCCGCAGCGCGCCGTGCAAAGCGGAGCGATACCACCAGCTGCCATGAAGCGCGCCATGCTCATCTGCGGCGCTCTGGCTTTCGCAAGTGGCCTGTGGCTGATCCTCACGGCATTGGGACTGTCCGTGATCACCCTTGGCTTTCTCGTGATGGGTCTATTTGCCATCGGCGCAGCGGTGAAGTACACCTATGGCAGGAACCCCTATGGCTATGCCGGGCTGGGCGATGCAAGTGTATTCCTGTTCTTCGGCCTTATCGGGGTGGCAGGCACCTATTACCTGCACACACAGCACTTGGAAATGGGCATCCTGTTGCCTGCTGCGGCCTTCGGGCTGCTCAGCGCGGGCGTGCTCAACGTGAACAACCTGCGCGACATCCGCAATGACAAGGCGAGCGGCAAGATCACCCTCGCGGTTCGCCTCGGTTACGACCAGGCCAAGGGGTATCACGGCCTTCTGGTGATCGGCGGCCTCACCTGCCTGATGCTCTTCACAGCCCTGTATTTCAAGGGCATGCAGCAGTGGGGGTTCCTCATCACCACACCGGCCCTGGCGACCCACTTGCGCACCGTGCTCGGTACGCATGATCCAGCTTCCATGGACCCGCAACTGAAGAAGCTGGCACTCGGTACTTTCGCGACGGCCGTGGCATTTGCGCTCGGCCTCTGGATCGTGTGATGTTGAAGGCTCGTTGGATCGAACACACCCTGAACCCGCACTTCACGCTGGGTACCAGCAAAGGCACGATCGATGCACGCACCGTGTGGTACCTGTTCGCTTGGGATGATACCAGACCGGAGGTGCAAGGGATCGGCGAAGCCGCCCTTTTCCCCGGCCATAGCAAGGAGTTCCCAGCGGATGTGCGCGTGAAGCTGATGGAACTGTGCGAACGGACGGACAACTGGGAAGAACGCTTGGGCACGGACCTGAAGGAAGTACCAAGTGTGCGCTTTGCTGTTGAGCAGTGCCTGAAGGACTTGGAGGTGGGCGGAACGAAGACCTTGTTCCCAAGCGAATTCACCCTTGGGCGCAGGGCCATTCCCATCAATGGGTTGGTCTGGATGGGCGACAAGTCCACCATGAAGGAACGCATCCGGGAGCAGATCGAAGGCGGCAACAGCACCGTGAAGATGAAGATCGGCGCCATCGGGATCGACGATGAACTGGCACTGCTGAAGGCCGTTCGGAACGAATACAGCGCTGCGGACCTGACCTTACGCGTGGATGCCAATGGCGCCTTCGGCTACGCCGATGCACCCGGGGTATTGGAACGTTTGGCAGCCTTGCAGGTCCATAGCATCGAGCAACCCGTTGCGCCCGGCCTGTACGAAGTGATGGCAGAGTTGTGCGCCAACACGCCTATCCCGATCGCATTGGACGAGGATCTCATCGGCCTGAACGACACAGACCTGAAGCGCGACCTGTTGGACAACGTTGAGCCGCAGTATATCGTGATCAAGCCGAGTTTGGTGGGCGGGTGGGCGGCCACACGCGAATGGATCGAACTGGCCGAGGCGCGCGGCATACGCTGGTGGATCACTTCGGCCTTGGAAAGCAGCATCGGCCTCAACGCCATTGCCCAGTTCACGGCAACCCTCGGAGTGGACATGCCCCAAGGCCTGGGCACAGGCAAGGTCTACTCCAACAACATCCCCTCCCCCCTGTTGGCCGAGCGTGGACACTTGCGCTATCGACCCGAGATCGCTTGGGACCTGTCATCCATAACCCCGCTACCACGCTAGAGCCACATCATGATCGGCCATCGCCCCGACGAGTCGATCCAGGACCCACGTACCTTGGTGCATCCCTGGAGTACCAACACCAGCGTCACGCCCCATGGCCATTGAACGTTCATCATCCGTGACCGACCGGGACTTGTTCACCGCCAGGGAGGAGTACGCCCCGGTCCTTACCGACCGCTTTGGCAGGAATCCCTACTATGCCTCGGGAAACAGGCGGGTATCCGAAGCGGTGATCTCCCGAAAGCTCCATGCAGAAGGCTTTCGACCACACTATCCACAAGGCCATTCCTTCGCGGCCTGTCTTTCCCATGATCTGGACCTCATGCTCATCGGTCTTCGGGAAAAGATTGGATCCATGCGTGCCGGGCAATTGCCGATGAACGGAAGAACGCTGAAAGGCCTCTTCCAACGGCGCACCGACCCACGGTATTCGGTGGAGAACATCATCCGCATGGAGGATGAGTTCGAGGCCCGTTCCAGCTTCTATTTCATGGCCCTTGCCGCCGGTGATGAGGACCACAACTACGACCTCTCCGAAATGCGTGACCAGATCGCCATGCTGCATGAGGCCAAGCGGGAGATCGGGTTGCACGGTGGGCACAAGGCATACTCGGATGGCGACGTCCTGAATCGTGAAAAGGCGCGCTTGGAAAGCGCCATCGGGCATCCGATCACGGGCTACCGGAACCATTTCCTCCGCTTTTCCACACCGGGTACTTGGCGCATCTTGGAACGCGAGGGTTTTACCTATGACACGACCTACGGCTATTCC
>CAYQMC010000009.1:0-32263 GCA_964418285.1 uncultured Chryseobacterium sp. | reverse complement strand
CGGGCAATGCTCACCCGCTGCTTCTGGCCGCCGCTCAAGCGGTTGCCGCCATCGCCGATGTTGGTCTGGTAGCCCTGTTCGAGCGCTGATATGAAGTCGTGTGCGTTCGCGATGCGCGCCGCCCGTTCGATGTCGGACTGGGAAACACCTGGTGTTCCGAAAGCGATGTTGTTGGCTATGGTATCGTTGAACAGGATGCTGTCCTGTGTGACGATACCCATGAGCGAACGCAGGTCGCGGATGCGCAAGTCGCGGATGTCGTGTCCGTCCACAAGCACAGCTCCGCCCGTCGCATCGAAGAATCGCGGAAGCAGGTTCGCCAAGGTGGTCTTGCCGCTGCCACTGGTACCCACCAAGGCCACACTGCGTCCCTTGGGAATGGTGATGTTGATCTCCTGCAACACAGGCGCTGCATCGTAGGCGAAATGCACATCGCGGAACTGTACGCTCGCCTCGAAGCTGGGGATGGGCTTCGCATCGGGCTTTTCCTGGACCGTATTCTCCACCGCAAGCAGATCGAAGATGCGTTGGCCACTGGCCGATCCACGGGCAATGGCGCTCCACCCTTGCGAAAAGCCTTTGATGGGCGCCAGCAACTGGGAGAAGATGATGATGAAGCCCAGGAAACTGTCGCCACTGAGCGAGGGTGTCTCTCCCAACACCAAACTACCGCCCAGGTAGGCGATGGTGACCATGACCGCTGCACCAAGGGTTTCACTGAGCGGCGAGGCGATGTCCTGCCTGCGCAGCATGGCGATGGATGAACGCATCAGCATCTCGTTCTCGCGCTCGAACCGGCGTTGCATATCGGTCTCGCCATTGAAGGCCTTCACCACGCGGATGCCTCCAAGCGTCTCCTCCACACGAGCGAGAAGGTCGGCGCTTTTCTCTTGTACACGCGTACTACGCCGTTTCAGGCTGCGGCTGATGCGCGCGATAAGCAGTCCGCTGATGGGCAGGAGCAGCAACGAGATGAGCGTGAGCTGGGGTGACAGGGTCACCATGGCCCCCAGAAAGAGTACCACGGCGATGGGTTCCCGGAAGATCATCTCGATGTAGTACATCACCGAGAACTCGATCACCTGCATGTCGTTGGTGATCAACGCCAGCAGGTCCCCTTTGCGCTCGCCGGCATGGTAGCGCAGGGGCAGCTCCAGCAGCTTGCCGTAGATCTTGGAGCGCACATCACGCACGATGCGGTTGCGGAAATTGCAGATGGCGATCAGCGCCAGGTAGCGGAACAGGTTCTTCAGCAGGAAAAGCGCGACCACGGCGATGCAGATCAGCAGCAGCGCGCCCATGGGACCATGTTGATCCATGAGTTGCGTAAGCCCCCAATTGAACGTTCCCTGCAATCCGTCCTTGGTCCATAGCACCGCAGGACGTTCGTCTACAGCTTCCACCTGCCCCAGCAGCAGGCGCAGGAAGGGGATGAACAGCAGCAACGAAAGCAGGTGGAACACCGTACCCAACAGGTTGAACAGCGCGTTCAGCAGAGCGAAATGCCGGTACGGAGCGCCGAAACGAAGGATGCGGAAGAAGTTGCGCATGGGCGGTTGCGAAGGTAGGCGACCGTCGGGTGTGGTAAGTTGCGCACCCTACCTTCGCGCCCCATGGACAGCCTAAGACAAAACAAGGTGAACAGCCTGCTGTTGCGCGAGCTTGCGGAGATCTTCCGCATGGAAGCACACACCCTGTTGCCCGGCGGGCTGATCACCGTTTCCGCCGTGCGCGTAAGCCCTGACCTCGGACTGGCCAAGGTGTACCTGAGCCTGTTCCCAGTGAAGGACAAGAAAGCCGTGCTGGAGAACATCCGCGACAATGGCCATCGCTTGCGGGGCCAACTGGGGCAGCGCATGGGCCAGCAGCTGCGTGTGGTACCCGAACTCCAGTTCTACATCGACGACTCGCTGGACCGCGCCGAGGAGATCGACAAACTGCTCAAGGGCTGAATTCCGCTCCGAAGCGTACCAATTGGAAATTGGTCATTGATCATTGGATATTCCCTTAGGGCATGCAATACGATCCGGTAAAACGCCGCTTGGGCGTGGTCTTCAACAGTACTCCCGGGCTGCGCAAGCTGTTCTACAAGTTGCTCGACCTGTTGCTGCTACGGGCTTGGCACATCCAGCGCGAACTGCGGGAATGGGCCATTGGTCGCGACGGCTCGAGCATGCACCTCTACGATGCCGGTGCAGGCTTCGGCCAATACACTTATTGGCTCAGCAGCCAGTTGCCGCAAGCGCGGATCACGGCCATCGATGTGAAGGACGAACAAGTGGCCGACTGTAACGCTTTCTTCGAGCGCATCGGTCGTCCGCAGGTGCGCTTCGTGGTGGGCGATGTGACCAGGTACCAGCAGCCCGACACCTTCGATCTGGTGGTGTGCGTGGACGTGATGGAGCACATCCTGGAGGATGAAGCGGCCCTCCGTTGCTACAGCACTTCGCTGAAACAAGGTGGCATGCTCATCATCAGTACCCCCAGCGACCAAGGCGGCAGCGATGTGCACGAGGAGGGCGAAGGTTCGTTCATCGAGGAACACGTGCGCGACGGCTACAACATCGACGACATCCGCGCCAAATGCCTACGCAATGGATTCTCCAAAGTGAAGGCCCGCTACAGCTACGGCGCACCCGGCAAGATCAGCTGGAAGCTGAGCATGAAGTGGCCGCTGCTGATGCTGCAGGCCAGCAAACTGTTCTTCCTCGTGCTGCCGTTCTACTACCTGATCGCCTACCCCATCGCCTTTGTGCTGAACATGGCGGATGTGCGTATGACACACAAGACGGGTACTGGGCTGGTGGTGAAGGCGTGGAAGTGAGTATCCATTGCCCGGGTGAAGTTCCATGAACACCCGGATGGTGCGATCTTCGCATAGGTCCTGCCAGCATGAAGCGCTCCTTACGCATCCTTCGCACTACCTTCTTCATCGTTTTGGGCGCAGTGGCGGTCGTCTTCGGCGTCCTCTGCTATCTCCTCTACGCCCACGAGGAGGAGATCGCCGATGAGCTGATCGCCGTTTTCAACGAGGGCCAGGCCGGCAAGCTTTCCTACGCCTCCGTGGAACTTTCGCCCTTCCGCGCCTTCCCCTACATCAGCATCGACATCAAGGACCTCCGCTTCGACGGGGACAAACACACGGAAAACGACCATGCGATCTACGCCTTCCGCGATGTTTATGTCGGCTTCAACATGTTCGACCTGCTGCGTGGGGAGTACGTGATCAAGAACCTTTTGCTGAGCGATGGCCACCTGTACCTGGAAAAGTACGCGGACGGCACCTATAACATCACCCGCGCCAAGGCCCGTTCCGAGGAAGGTGAAGAGGGCGGCAGCACCCACCTGGACCTGAAGCACGTGGAGTTGCGCAACATCACCCTGCACGAGGCCAACCAAGGTGGAGGAGGCAACGAAATGTTCATGGATATCCTGCAGGCCGATGCCTACCTCAGCTCCATCGACGGCGTGATGCGGATGGGCCTGGACAGCGAGCTCTTCCTGTACTACTACACCTCAGGCAAGACAACTTGGTTCCGTGAACTACCCTTCGGCCTCGACCTGGACATGGTGATCGATAGCGGGCTGGTGCGGATCCTACCCAGCCAGCTTACCGTGGATGCAGGCGCTCTGGACGTGGAAGGTACCATCGACCTGAACGATGACCTGATGACCGACCTGAAGCTCAGCGGAAGAAAAAAGAACTTCGATGTGTTCATCTCCTTCGCACCGCCCGAGGTGCTGGAAAAGCTGAAGGAGTTCCGCAACGAGGGCGACATCTTCTTCGAGGGCATCGTACAGGGCCCCATCGATCGGCAAAGCCCATTGATCGACCTGCGCCTGGGCTGCAAGAACACCGTTTTCCACCACACCAAGCATGAAAAGGCCCTGCGTGATGTGGCATTCACAGGGCATTTCCGCACCGGCGACGACGGTGGCTTGGAAAATGCCTTCCTGCAGCTCCAGAACCTGTATGGCGAACCCGAGAAGGGCTTGATGGAAGGCACGATCCGGGTCGACAACCTGATCGACCCGCGGATCACGATGGACTTCCACGCCCGCTTCCAATTGGAGCACCTGAAGACCTTCTATGAGCTGGACGCCATCGAGAGCGGCTCCGGGCTGGTGACCATCGATATCACCCTGGATGAGTACGTGGGGCCGGACAGCGTCCTGCATTTCGCCACGCAGATGACGGACGGTGTAACGAGCAACATCCGCTTCGAGGATGTGATGGTGAAGCTGGCGAAGCTGAACAAGCCCCTGGAAGGCTTGAACGGCCGCATCCTGCTCGATGGTGATGACCTGAAGAGCCAAAGGTTGCGCACGCGCATCGGGAATAGCGACCTCGCCCTGGACTTCGGGATCACCAACGTGTCCGCCCTGCTCCACCACACCGATGCTCCCGTGGACCTTACGCTCCGTGGGGAAAGCAGTCGCCTGCTGATGGCCGAGCTCATCGGCCTGAATGGACAGCTACCCGATGCCGCCTGGGCACGCGACACGGTGTACGAACTGAAGTTCGACCTGGACCTGCACACCACGGTGGGTGCCCTGGAACACAGCCGCTACGTGCCCGCCACAATACTCGACTTCCGGCACCTGGAATTCCGCACGGCCAAGTATCCGTTCCGCGTGGAAGATGTGAGCGGAAAATTCGCGGTGGACGACGAGCGACTTAAGATCGACGACCTCACCCTGACGATCGGCCGCAACGACCTGCACCTGAGCGCCGATATCATGAACCTTGGCGCACTACTCGACAGCGTGCGTGCAGAGACCGTGGAGCATGCGATCCAACTGCGAAGCGGTTACTTCAACGCCAAGGAACTGCTGGTGTATGATGGTCGACCATTCGTACACGACAGCATCGAAGAGGAAGTGCTGCACGACCTTGTGTTGCGGGGCTCGGGAACTACCATCAGCAACACCTTCACGCGCAAAGGATTCATCAGCGACACCCACATCGAACACCTGAGCGTAAGGCTGAACGAACTACCCGCACTGCGTGATGTGGATGGACACATCCTGACGGACACCAGCGGCTGCATCACCTTGAAAGGTCTTCAGCTCGCCATGGGCAGGAGCGATGTCAAAGCCGATCTCTACCTCCGCCATTTCCTGGACGACTCCCTGGAGAACAAGATGATCGAGGGTAGCGTGCGCTCAGCACTTCTGGACTTCGACGAGATCGCAGGTTGGAACCCCGTGGAAGAGGCGGACAACACCAGCCATGCAGAAGCCTTCAACCTCTTCGCGCTGGCATTCCCGGACATGACCCTGCAAGCGGATGTCGGTCGCATCAAGCACCACCGCACGCTACTCGATGATGTACACGGGCGCATCCGCACCAGCAAGGACCACAAAGTGCACATAGACACCCTGCATTTCCGCGCAGCGGGGGGCACCATTGGAATGCGCGGCACCTTGAACGGTTCACGGCCGGACAGCATCACCTTGAAAGGCGACTTGGCGGTGCAACATGTGGATCTGGACCAGGTGTTGTTCAAACTGGACAATTTCGGCCAGGACTTCGTTGTACACGACAACTTGCACGGACGGGTAACGGGCTCCATACACATCGATGCGCACCTCCACCCCGACCTCGTCCCGGACCTGGCGCATACCACTGCCGTGGCGGATCTTAGCGTGGAAAATGGGCGTTTGGCCAACTTCGGGCCGCTGCACGCCATGGCCGACTTCATGGGGGACAAGGACTTGGACAACGTCCGCTTCGGTGCACTCAGCAACACCTTCACCTTCCGCGATGGCGCCGTTCACATACCGGAAATGCAGATCAACAGCACCTTGGGATACATGCACCTAAGTGGCAGGCAATCCATGGACCTGGACATGGATTATACCCTGCGCATACCACTCGGCCTGGTAAAGCAAGCCACCTGGAACACCGTGAAGAGCAAATTGCGCGGATCGGGGAGGAACAAGGATGACGAAGTTGAACTGGAGCGCGCCGATGAAGAGATCATCAGCGGGCAAAAGGGCGCCCTCAAGGGTTACCTTACCGTGAATATCACCGGCGATCCGGACGATTACAAGGTGAAGCTGGGCAGGTCGAAGGACCAACGCTGAGGCTTTCACGCCATCTTCGCAGCATCAGGCACGCTGGCATCCCCTTCCTATGAACCTCCCCCTGCTCTTCGCACGGCGATACTTGTTGGCCAAACGGTCCACGAATGCCGTGAACGTGATCACGGCCATCAGCATGGTGGTGATCGCAGTGGTAGCGGCGGCCATGGTGGTGGTGCTAAGCACCATGAACGGCATCGCCGAGCTGGTGGAAAGCATCTACAGTCCCTTCGACCAGGACATCACCATTACTCCTGCGCAAGGCAAGACCTTCGAACGGGATGACCTGGACCGCGCCGCGCTCTTCGCCTTGCCCGCCGTTTCCCAGGGCAGTTGGGTCATCGAAGAGAACGTGCTTCTCCGCTGCGGCGCCCAACAGGCCGTGGCCACCTTGAAAGGTGTGGAGCCCCAGTATCTGGAGATGAGCCGGATGGAGGAATACATCTACTCCGGAAAAGCCACCTTGGAGGGGAACTCCGGCCCAACGGCGATCCTTGGCATCGCCTTGAAGGTGGACCTGGAAGTGCCCTTGGACGATGGCGTACTGGAACCCTTGGAGATCAGTGCCCCGATACGGGGTCGCAAATTGAGCAGATACCAGCAGCGTGCCTTCGAACATACCTCCCTAGCCTTGAGCGGAGCCTACAGCATGAACATGGAGTTCGATTCAAAGTATGCTGTGGTGCCGCTCGACCTTGCCGTGGCGTTATTGCAATACGACAGTGCCGTGAGTGGATTGGAACTGAAGCTTGCCGCTGGGAGCGACCTGGACCGGAGCGCTGCCACCATCAGGACCATCTTGGGCAGCGATTTCGTGGTACGTACGCGTTACCAGAAGAACGCGCTGATGTACCGGACCAATGCCTCGGAGAAGTTCTTCACCTTCATCGTGCTTGCATTCATCGGGCTTATCGGCGCGTTCAATATCATCGCTTCGCTCACCATGATGATGATCGAAAAGCGCCGCGACATGCGCACCCTGATGAGCATGGGTGCGAGGCCTTCCACGATACGCAACGTGTTCCTACATGAAGGGATCCTGATCGTTCTGGTCGGCACACTGGCCGGCTTGGTGCTGGGCCTGGCCATCTGCTATGCCCAGATCCTCTTCGGGTTCGTGGAACTGACCGGTTCCGTGGTGGAGTCCTACCCGGTGAAGGTGCTCGTAAGCGATCTGGTGCTGGTGTTCGTGACCGTGGTGGCCATCGGTATGCTTGCTTCGTGGGTGCCTTTACGCAGCCTCAGCAAGCGTTTCCTTCAGGCTACTGCGGCCAAGGCATAGGTGGCGACCACCTCATCGAGGATCTCCTCCAGCACCGCAGGATCGCGTTCGGTACACAAACGCAAGCGCACCTCCTTCACATTGGGCAATCCCTTCAGGTAATTGCCGTAGTGGCGGCGCATCTCGACCACCCCTTCCCAATCGCCTTTCCATGCGATGGAACTGCGCAGGTGTTCGCGGGCGGCATCCACCTTCTGTGCGATCGTGGGGGCCGGCACGTGCTGGCCGGTGGCGATGTAATGCTTGATCTCGTTGAAGATGAACGGATGTCCGATGCTGGCCCGCCCGATCATGATCCCGTCCACACCGTAACGATCACGATACTCCACGGCCTTTTCCGGGCTATCGATGTCGCCGTTGCCGAAGATGGGGATATTGATGCGCGGGTTGTTCTTCACTTCACCGATCAGCGTCCAATCGGCCGGGCCCTTGTACAGCTGTGCACGCGTACGACCGTGGATGCTGAGGGCGCTGATGCCCACATCCTGCAGGCGTTCGGCCACCTCCATGATATTTTTTGTGGCCTCGTTCCAACCCAATCGGGTCTTCACGGTCACAGGCACCTTCACCGCCTTCACGATGGCCTCGGTAAGGCGCACCATCTTGGGTACATCCTGCAGCAGGCAGGCCCCGGCGCCCTTGTTCACCACCTTGTGTACCGGGCAACCATAGTTGATGTCGATCAAGTCCGGGCGGACGGCTTCGGCGATGCGCGCCGCTTCTTCCATGGCATCCTCGCTCCCTCCGAACAGCTGGATGCCGATGGGCCGCTCCTGCTCGAAGATGTCGAGCTTCTTCAACCCCTTGGCCGCTTTGCGGATAAGCCCTTCGCTGCTGATGAACTCGGTGTACATCAGGTCTGCACCATGCTTCTTACACAAGGCACGGAAGGGCGGATCGCTCACATCCTCCATGGGCGCGAGCAAAAGCGGGAAATCGGGGAGTTCTATGGGACCGATACGGACCATTGGGAAGCGTGGCAAAGGTAGGAAGATGGGTGTAGGCGCGCTTCCCACGAACCGCACGCCGTGCCACTTGATCCGCATCTCCGACCCGCATGGGTATGGCCCGCATGATGGCCAGAATGCGCTTCCTGTCCAAACCGTCCTGTTCGTCCAAAGCACTGAACGGTCTTCCGAAAGCCCTATGGGCCAGAGCATCGCGCAATTCCGCTACAACGCCTTCAAGAACATCCTGCACGGCGATGTAGTCGGCATAGGCCACACCGGCTCCAGCCTGGACCAGCATACGGGCTTGTGGCGGTGGTTCGCGGTAGGGGCCGATCAGGTGCACGGTTTCCAGACGTTGTTCCCATGCTGCACGCTCCGGCCCATCCCCCAGCCTGGCGATACGCTCCTTGCAGGTAGCTTCCGATACCGCCATCATGTGCGGAAGATCGTCCCGGCCGTCAGGGTTGGTAAGGAAGGCAACAGCTGCGCTATGGAGCTCCTCCAAGGTCATCCGCTCTTCCTGCACCAGCAGTTCACCAGCATCGTTCAACTGCACAAGCAGGATATTCTCCTTCGCCACGGGTGTGGCTGGTCCTTCCGCCACGGGTGACAGCAAGCGCGGAAGTCCCACCTCCTTGTCCATGGTGGTGGTGACCAGGAAGAAGATGAGCAGCAGGAAGGCGATATCGGCCATACTGCCAGCGTTGATGGCGTGGTGCCGTCGTCGTAAGGTGCGCTTGGTGTCCATGCCCCAAGAACGGAGAGCACAGCATCGGCCTTGCACAACTCCCGGGTAACGGCGGGGGCCAATACAGGAACGGCCACCCGTGGGTGGCCGCTCCGATAGATTGTACAGGACCGACTTAGCGCCCCTGCGTCGTGCTGTAGTTGATCTTCAAGGCATTGCTCTTGCGGAGCTCCTGCTTGACGTCGGTCACGATCTTCATGTTCGTTTCCTTGTCCACCTTGAGCGAGCGGGTTATGCGAGGTTGAAGTACCTCATCCCTGCGCTCGATCCCCTGTTTCACCCACGCGTCGATCTCCTCCAACTTGGCGAAAGCATCGTTGAGTTGGATCACCGGTTCGGTACCGAGCTTCTCATTGCTGGGTGGGCCTATGTAGATGTAGTCGACCAATGCCTTGTCCTCCAACTTGGTCACCTCGGTGGCTTCGGGCAATGTGATCTTCACCTGCAGGTCCACCTCACGCATCACGGTGGTCACCATGAAGAAGAAGAGCAGCATGAAGATGATGTCCGGCAAGGACGCCGTGCTGATCGCCGGTATGCCCTTTCCTCCTTTGTCCTTGAATCGTGACATGCTGTGCGGTTATTGGCGCAGGCCCACTTCCACGGGCTCAGCTTCGGAGATACGTTGGGGAATGACCAGACGAACAGCCTTGATCAACTCCTTGTCATCGTCGTTCTTGTCGTCGAGCTCGCTGAACGAGCGACCGAACTTTTCCTTGGTGAGCTCATCGCGCAATTCGCGGATACCGGCCTCGAGTTCATTCTGGACCTTCACGTACATGTCGTAGGAGGTCTTGGAACCGGTTTGAAGAGAGATCACCGCCGAGCCAGGCAGTTCCATGTACTCCCCGATAAGTTCAACGGTGCGCAGCTTGTCCTCCCAACGCTCGAGCAGTTTCTCGTAGTCCTGCTTTGTCTTTTCGTCGGGTGCCGATGCCACATAACTGCGGTAGTTGGCCACTTGCTCGCGGGCAGCGGAAGCGGTCACGCGCACCTTCTCGGGGAGGTCTTCGCTATTCGTAGGGTTGGTCATGAACTCCTTGGCACCAGCACGCAGGTCCTTGATGTCCATCGGCTCACCCTCCACGAGCAGCATGTCCGCATCATTGATGAGCACGACATACACATTGCGCTCCTTCACCTTGTCGGCCTCCTCGATATCATCCACGATGGGCGGCAGCAGGCGCAGGATGCCTGCATCGGTATCCATGGTGGTGGTGACCAGGAAGAAGATCAGCAGCAGGAAGGCGATGTCCGCCATACTGCCGGCGTTGATCTCGCCCGGTCCGGATTTCTTGCGGCGCTTCAGCATGGTGCTACTTGAACAAGCGCGTCACTTCACCATAGATGATGGCCCCAACGGCACCTGCCATGGCAATGGACAGCATGATGATACCGGCTCCGATCCACTTGGAGGTGGACTCGCTGATCCCCCACTCGGGGCGCACGCTTCCATCGGCCAAGCCGTACGAAACGGCAAGCAGCACGGCAAAAAGCCCGATGCCCAGCAAGGATTTCTTGTTGAGACCCAACAAGGAGAAGACAACCACGATCCCTGCACTGAGGATGAACGCGGCGTAGGTTACGTAAAGTCCGCCATCGATCCCCGCGCTGTTACCGCTGAAGATCATGATGAAGAACACGATTCCCAGCAGCGCGACGGCATACTGGACGATTCGACCGATGAGGCCCGATCCGGAGTGGTTCATGGGCGCTTAGTGTTTGCTGATGTTCTCCTTGACGAGCATGTCCACCAGGCTGATGGAAGCTTCCTCCATTTGGCCGGTGATGCTGTCCACTTTGCTCACAAGGTAGTTGTAGAAGACCTGAAGGATGATGGCCACGATGAGACCGAACACCGTGGTGAGCAGAGCGATCTTGATACCACCTGCAACGATGGCCGGGCTGATGTTGTTGGCCGCTGCGATCTTATCGAACGCATCGATCATACCGATCACTGTTCCCATGAAGCCCAACATCGGAGCCAAGGCGATGAACAGACCGACCCAGGACAGGCCACGCTCCAATCGGCTTACTTCAACGCCACCGTAGGCCACGACGCTCTTTTCCACGATATCCACACCCTCATGCGCGCGATCGAGGCCTTGGTAGAAGATGCCCGCCACAGGTCCTTTCGTATTGCGGCAAACCTCCTTGGCAGCATCGGCACCACCACTCTTGAGCGCACCCTCCACACTGCTCAGCAGTTTGGTGGTGTTCGTTGTGGCCATGTTCAAATAGATGATCCGTTCGATGACGATGGCGAGTCCGAGGATCAAGCAGATCAATACCGGGGCCATGAAGGTGGGGTCACCTTCGATGAAACGGTTCTTCAGTGCTTGGTGGCCTCCAGCGGGAGGAGCTCCATCGGCCACTATTTCGGTAGAGCCGGCATCGGCTGCACTTTGGGCCATGATCGGTGTGATCAACACACTGACGCTCATCAGGCCAGCAATGCAAAGGGACAAGAACTTGCGTACCATGTTGGGGGTCGTTATCGGTTGAAGGGTTGGTTGTTCACTGTAGGTTCCGTTCGGAAAGGTACGTGTGATCGGGCGAGCCGTTCACACGGTAAGGATTCGAGTTCCATATACCCGGGCAAGCCCGGTCCATTGCCATCGCAGATGAAACAGCTGTTCCGCTGAACATCATGCCATGGCGGAGAGAGAGGGATTCGAACCCCCGATACCCTTTGACAGGTATACGCACTTTCCAGGCGCGCGCCTTCGACCACTCGGCCATCTCTCCTTTTTTCTGCACTGTCAAGATCGGGTCATCCCCGGTTAACGGGCGGCCAAATTACAAAAAGGTGCCACGGTCCGATCGTATTGGCGGAAGTGGCGGGATCGGAGCAGGGAGCGGTCATGTTAACCCAACGTGAACTCCCCCCTGATCGGTACCGCCAGTGCTCGTTCCAAGGCTTCCGTTCCCTGGCAGGAACCCAGGAGGAACATCAATTTCGTGATGGCAGCTTCCACGGTGATATCGGCCCCGGGTATGACCCCAAGCTGTTGGAAGGCCTTGCTGGTGGCATAACGGCCCTGTTCCACACGGCCACCCACGCATTGCGTCACATTCAACAACGTGATCCCACGTTCACGCGCTTCCCGCAGTACATCAACGAATGCCTTGTCCGTAGGCCCGTTGCCACTGCCGAATGTAGCCAGTACCACGCCTCGAAGATCCTTCGCTGCAAGTGCCTGCTCGATCCACTCGGCACGAATTCCAGGGAATAGTTGGATGATGGCCACGCGATCATCGAAACGTCCGTGGACCACGAGTTCGGTTTCCTGCCAGGGCAATATCGCTGCCCGGTCGTAGCGCAAATGCACGCCGGCCTCGGCAAGGGCGGGCCAATTGGGCGAGCGGAAGGCTTCGAAGCGCTCGGAATGCACCTTCACCGTGCGGTTGCCGCGCATCAGGCGATACTCGAAATAGACCGCGACCTCGGGCACCATGGCGCGACCCTGCTCGTCCTTGGCGGCCGCGATCTCGATGGCCGTTATCAGGTTCTCCTTGGCATCGGTGCGTATGGTACCGATGGGCAACTGTGATCCGGTAAGGACCACCGGCTTGTTCAGACCCTCGAGCAGGAAGCTGAGCGCGCTCGCGGTGTAGGCCATGGTATCACTGCCGTGCAGCACCACGAAGCCATCGAACCGTGCGTACTGCTCTCCGATGATGGCCGCGATGCGGACCCAATCGGCAGGCCGCATATCACTGCTGTCGATCGGTTCCTTGAAGCTCACGCTGGCCAGGTCCACAGCGATACGCTTCAGCTCAGGCACCTGGTCCTGGATGTGCGCCAGGTCCATGGGGCGCAATGCACCGGTGGCCGGATCGGCCCACATGCCGATGGTGCCACCGGTGTAGATCAGAAGGACGGCGGGTCGCTGGCTCATCGGCGGAACAGCGTTTCGGCGTTGGTGGTGGTGATGCGCGCGATCTCCTCCACGCTGTGCCCGGTGGCTTCCGCGAGTTTGGCCGCGATATGGGGAATGTAGCTGCTTTCATTGCGCTTGCCTCGAAACGGCACCGGTGCCAGGTAGGGCGCATCGGTCTCCAGCACACAATGCTCGGCGCCCACGACCTGCATGGTCTCGAAGAGGCCACCCCGCGGGTAGCTGATCACACCACCGATGCCCAGATGGAAGTCGCCCAACGCGATGATGCGTTGTGCTTCCTCAGGGGTTCCGGTAAAGCAGTGGAATACACCGCAAAGCGCCAGGTCGTTCTCCTCCTCCACGATGGCGATCGTCTCTGCGAAACTCTGTCGGCAATGGATCACGATGGGCAGGTCCAGCTCCTTCGCCCAGCGCACATGCCGGCGGAACACATCCTGTTGTTGCGCCAGCCAGGTCTTGTCCCAATGGAGGTCGATGCCGATCTCGCCCACGGCGCAGTATCCTCCCGCACGCAGGCGTCGCTCGATGTGCTCCATGATAGCCGCATTGTCCTCACCGACCGAACACGGGTGCAGTCCCATCATGGGGAAGCAGTGGTCCGGGTATGCATTGGCCAAGGCGTGCATGCCTTGCTCGCTGTCAGCATCGATGTTCGGCAGGAACAATTTGGTGACACCGGCATCCAAGGCACGCTGCAGCATGGCTTCCCGGTCGTTGTCGAACTGTTTGTGATAGAGGTGTGCGTGGGTATCGATGAACATGAATGTGAATGTGCTTCTTGGACCTGGAGGGAGGCAAAAGGGATGGCTGGGTATGCAAAGGTGCTGCCCGTGAGCCTATGATGCATGCCGCACCAGATCCACAAGGTGCAACTTTGTCATCCACATGAAGATCCTTGTACTGCGTTTCTCGTCCATCGGCGACATCGTACTCACCAGCCCGGTGCTGCGCTGCCTGAAACAACAGGGCAAGGATGTGGTGCTGCACGTAGCCACGAAGAGCGCCTTTGCAGACCTTGTTCGCTATTCACCCCATGTGGACAAGGTGCATGAACTCATCGAGGACAACGGTGAGCTGATCACGCGGTTGAAGGCGGAGCGCTACGACCAAGTGATCGACTTGCACCACAACCTACGCACGGCACGCATCAAACGGGCCTTGCGTGTTCCGGCATACAGCTTCAACAAGCTCAATGTGCAGAAGTGGTTGCTGGTGAACCTGAAGGTGGACCGCATGCCTCGCCAACAAGGCGGGCAAACACCCCTACATATCGTGGATCGATACATGCGCACGGTACAACACCTTGGTGTGAAGAACGATGGGCAGGGCCTCGAACTCTTCATCCCGGCCGACAGACAGGTCGCTCCGGACAGGCTGCCTTTCACCCACCGCTCCGGCTATGTTGCCCTGGCGATCGGCGCTGCCCATGCCACCAAGCGCCTGCCCGAACACCGCCTCATCGAGCTCGCGAAACTGATCGAAGGACCGATCGTACTGATCGGGGGGCAGGAGGACCGAAGCACCGCACGGAACATCGCCAGTGCCATCGGAGGCCGGGTATTCGATGCCACAGGGCATTTCGATATCCTGGGCAGCGCATCCCTCATCGCAGAGGCGCGCGCTGTGATCGCCCATGACAGTGGCGCGATGCACATCGCCGCATCGTTCAAGAAACCGGTGATCAGCATCTGGGGCAATACCGTTCCGGAGTTCGGCATGGGACCTTACATCCCACAGTATCCGGATCGTGCCCGGATCGCCGAGGTAACAGGCCTCTCCTGCCGCCCATGCTCCAAGATCGGGCACGACCGGTGTCCGCTTGGGCACTTCCGCTGCATGGAACAGCAGGACCTTAGGCGGGTGGCCGATCTGGCGAAACGCCTTGATTGAACAAGGCCTTCAGCTCGGAAGCCTCGTCCGGCCTCATTTTACCGCTCAGGATCAAGCGCAACTGCCTGCGGCGCAATGCCCCGTCGTAGCGTTTCTGCTCCTCTTCGTTGGTAGGCACGGCTTCAGGTACGTTCACCGGTCGTCCGCCATGGTCCACGGCCACGAAGGTGTAGATGGCGCTGTTGCACTTGATCTCCTCACCGGTCACCTGATCCTCCACCGACACATCGCTCCAAACCTCCATGCTGCTTCCGAAGGCCCTGCTCACATGGCTCTTGATGGTGACGAAATCGCCAAGCTTGATCGGTTTATCGAACCCGACGTGGTTGACCGCCACGGTCACTACCACCCGCTTGCAGTGCCGGTGTGCACTTATGGCGCAGCTGATATCCAACCACTGCAACAAGCGCCCCCCGAAGAGGTTGCCCAAGGTGTTGGTGTCATTGGGCAGCACTACATGGGTGGTCTGCGAATAGCTGTTGCTTACGGGGCGTGATTCCTTTACGCTCATGGGGAGGATCTCGAAGAAAGACAAAAGTAGGCCGCTTGTAAGGGCTGTTCACGGCCCATCGGACCTTGACGGGAAAGAACCGTTCGGTTGTGCGTACCCTTGTTGTCGACGACCTTGACATCAAGTCCATGTTAAGCCCCGGAACACAAGCCCCCGACCTCGAACTTGCCGACCAGTATAACGCTCCATTCCGCCTTGCCGAGGCATGGCGCTCAAGCAATGTGGTGCTCTTCTTCTACCCCAAGGCGGGCACCATGATCTGCACCAAGGAGGCCTGTGCCTTCCGCGATGCGTTCGCGGACCTACAGGCCAGGAATACCACCGTGATCGGTATCAGCAAGGATGGTAGCGGGGTACAGCGGGCATTCGCAGACCAGTGGAGCCTACCCTTCACCCTGTTGGCCGACACCCATGGCGAGGCACACAAAGCCTATGAAGTGGACATCTTCTTCGGACTGATACCAGGCCGTGTAACGTACGTGATCGCAAAAGGGGGACTCATCAGTAGCGCATTCAGCGGACTGCTTGGATCCCATGCGCATGTGCAGCATGCGCTCGATGCCTTGGATCAGGGAAGGGTGTAGAACAATACACGGCCATCATCGGTACCGACAAGCAATTGCCCATCGTATACCAACAGCGGAGAGCGATGGTGTTGGTCCTTGTTCCCGGGAAACTCCAACTTCTGCTCCACCTTGCCAACGGCATCGACCAACTCGACCAGGCCATGCTTTCCTGAGCGGGCCGTAAGCTCACCAAGCTTCACCTCCGACTGCTGGTAGAAGCGATCAAAGCTGGAGTTCTTCATATCCAGGCCCATGGCCTTCACGGCACGAGGGTCGGGTACCCAGCGGTGGTCGCTGATCACTTTTTCCTGCTTGCCCGTCTTCACGGCCCAAACGGTGCGCTTTCCACTGTGTCCTATCAGCACCACGTATTCACCATTGTCATTGAAGCCGGTGTGATACACGGTGGATCCTCCATCCTCATCGTACGTGAACGCGTGTATCCGTTTACCGCTCTCGATGTCGTAGAGTTCTGCGCCCTTGTTCAGGCCAACAAGCAATTGATCACCTCTCGGCGATACGGCCAAAGCGACGACCTCGGCTTTGGCTGTCCGCATTGTTCGTGCTGGAGTGGTCTCCAATACTTGGGCCAGCGCGGAGGTGGCCAAGCATGTGAAGGTGAGCAGCGCTGCTGCGATCGGTACGCGAAGTAGCATAATGTTCAGGCTTGATCGATGAGGTGCCGCTGCTGCGAAAGCCATGCCAAGGCACTGTCCTTGTCCGGGAACATTTGGATGGGCCTTGCAGGCTTGTGATGGCGGACGAACACGTTGGCGGCAAGTTGGTGCCCGAAGTCGCGGACCACGATGGCATCAGCAGCGATGTAGCGGTTGGCGGAAGCGCTGGAGGCCAAGGCCCTGGCCTCGTTGGTCATCGTGGTGCCTTCGCCTACGGTGACCAAAAGGAGCACTTTGCGGCTTTTCCGTTTGCCATCCACGACATCAAGCATGGCCTGCACTTCGGTGTCCTGCACAGTTCGCCCGTCCTTGAAGTGCGCATGTACGACATCGCCCTCCATGAAGGTCACAGAACAACTCTCCAAGTCCACCACGCGATCGTCTTCCGTCATCACAGGTACAAAGTTAACCCCTAGCCCACGGCGTCGCTCAACGCACCATGAGCCAGGCTTGCGCCGACGCTGTTGCACGCACCTGTGCCAAGGCCTCCAAGGCTTCGGTCCGCTTGGCATAACTACCGTATGCCACAGGGTGCAACGCCCCATTCCTTTCCAAGCGCTCCGCTGGATATCCTTTGCCGCGCAATTCCTCCAAGAAACGATCGGCATTCTCGGGCTGGGCAAAGCAGCCGCCCACCACGTGGAATCGCAAGCGCTGCGCAGGAGTACCGGCATTGCCTGCTGCTGCAGGTACCACGACAAGGGTGGTATCCACTGGAGCTTCGGTCACCAGCACAGTACCAAGGTCCACTGTAACGAGCACCGTATCATCCTCGACGAGGGGTACTGTAAGCACACCGAGCGGCTCTTCCGGCAACGCGAACAGGCCCGCACTGGCGATGGTACGCGGTCCATCGATGCGCGGAGCGTAAGTACGTTCGGCCGCGCCGAAAGGCACCAAGGAACTCCATTGCACCTTGGAGCTAGGATCGCCCAACCAAAGGGAACCTGCGGCGAAGAGCAAAGCGGCCACAGCAGCAGCCTTCCAAGCGAATGGAACGCGTCGATCCTTGGCGGTCTTGGCGATAACAGGCACCGCGGCGGGCATGGGTATCACAGGTACTTCCCTGTGGCGCTCCACAGGCAATGCGGCTACCGGTCGAAGACCATGGGCATCCTTCAAATGGTCCGAGCGCTTATCCGGATCGAACTGGAGGATGTGTTCCTCGTCGTGGTAGAAGATACCAATGTGCGGGAGCTCCAGTCGGCCACTACGCAGCAAGGTCTCCTGCCACGCTTCGACCTCCGCCGTTATATGTTCCGAAGCAAGGTCGAACGCTATGCCATGTCGTTTTGCGATATGGTCGGCCAGCAGACCATCGTTGCGTACCAGGTTCCTATTGAAGCTGGTATCCTTCCCGGGCGGATGCACGAGCTTGCGTGCCTCATCCAGTCGCGCAGGGCGATAATGGGTAAGGAACCCGCCCCACTGCGGCACGATCACACAATCGTGGCAGAATAGCAGTTCGTGAAGGTCGCGTTCTATCGGCATGGTCCAACAGGTGCGAAGTTATCCTAAACCAACGGTCCGGCGTTGTCCACCCGCTGCCGGGCCTGCGCCAGGTCCTCCGGCGTGTCCACGCAGAACGAAGCATGCTCGGTAAGGCCCACGCGGACCTTGTAGCCATGCTCCAGCCAGCGCAACTGCTCCAGGGATTCGGCCCGTTCCAAGGCGGAGGGCTCCAACGCCACCAATTCCTTCAACACCGCTATGCGGAAAGCATACAAGCCAACATGTTTCAAATACCTGAACCGGGTGTGGCGGGGGCGGTCGGAGGGTTCATGCAAGCAAGGGATCGCAGTGCGGCTGAAGTAGAGCGCGTCCATCCGGAGATCGGTGGTGATGAGCACCTCTCCCGGATCGCTCAGGTCGCGGTCGTCCTGCACCACCTGGGCCAGTGTGGCTATGCCACCTTCCGCACCCTTCAGGGCTTTACAAAGCTCCTCGATCTGGGCCGGCACGATAAAGGGTTCATCGCCCTGGATGTTCACCACGGCATCGTAGCTGTCGTTTCCTGATCGTTCCAGAGCTTCCCAACACCGGTCGGTACCGCTAGGATGATCGGATGACGTCATTACGGCGGTTCCACCGAAGCCACGCACATGGTCCGCAATGCGTGCATCATCGGTAGCCACCACCACGGCGGAAAGGGACCCGGCTTGTTGCGCTTGTAACACAACACGCTGTACCATGCTCTGGCCGCCTATGTCCACAAGCGGCTTGCCTGGCAAGCGGGTACTGGCGTAGCGCGCCGGTATCACACCAAGGATACGCATATCATCAGATGTCCACGCTGAGTTGCACCTGGAAGGTACGGGGCGACTCTATGGCAAGTGGCCGCAGGGAATAGACCTCGTTGGTCAGGTTGTTCACAATGAACGCTATCCGTGCTTCTTCATTGAGGTCGAGCCCCGCACGGACATCGATCAGGGTGTCGCCGGTCCGATGCGTGCGCATCCAGTTGCCTACGCCTGTTGGCAGGCTGAACTGGGGCAAGGGCGACTCGTCGAGGTCCACGAAGATCTTATCGAGATTCCTGACATGGCTGTTGTAGCGCACACTGAAGCCCGCACTAACGCGCTTGTATTCCAGCTGGATGTCGGATCGGAACAGCTTTTGGATCCTGAACTTCAGGATATTGTCCGTAGGGTCGAAGCTGGTGGTGGTATAGGAGTACGGTGTACTACCTGCGAAGGAGGCCGTGGCATAGACCTCGTCCGGCGTGGTGCTGATGGGAAGGGTGTTTGTGAAGCCCATGAGCACAGCCACATCGACCTGGCCTACGGTGCCTTTTCCGGCCAACTCAAGTTCATAGCCGGTCACACGTGCTCCTCCCGTATTCACACTCTTGAAGCCCAGCCCGAAGTTGTTATCGAGGGTAGGCAGTACCCATTGGCCGAAGGTGAATTCCACATAGTCCTTGAACTCTTGTTGGAACACCACAGCATCGAAATAGCCCGTGAAGCCACCCAGCTTGAAGCCCTGCTTGACACCGCCTTCCAGATTCCAGCTCTGCTCGGCCCTTAGGTCCGCATTGGGATAAACCTGCAACACCCCGATGTTGGTGGTGATGAAGCGCTCGCCGATGGTGGGAAAACGGAAACCCTGCCCATAGCTGACACGCAGGAAGGTCGCTTCCATGACCTGGTAGTTGGCTCCTGCACGGAATACGGGTTGCCCGGCTTGGTCGCTATCCACCCGGAACTGCTCGTAACGAACACCAGCGGAAAGGGAGATCCGTTCGATGATCTTCTTGTCAAGCTGCAGATAGGCCACAACATTGGAGGAAGACGTGCGGCCATTGCCTTCCATGTTGCCCTTGTACAGCTCTGAATTGGAGTTCACCATTTGACCGAAGATGCCCCCGGTGAGGACCGTTTCCCCGAAGATGTCGGCCTTCTGCTGGATCTGGTATTCACCCATGCTGGTGTTGTTGCTGTTGCTCTGCTCGTTGTTGTTATCGAAGATCTGCTTGAAGAACCGTCCACGCACGCTGTGCTTCGTTCCCCGCTGTGAAACGTAATTGAGGTAGGGATCCACGTAATACTGGGTTCCTAACGTGCGCGTAACGGTCCCCTGACTAGGCCTGTAGAGCCCTTCATCGGTATCGGCCCAGATGAAGACGCTCGTCGCCCTGCTTTTCATGGCATTGGTGTTGAACCCGTAGTCCAGGCCCTTCACCTTCTTGTTGCGCCATCGCAGGCCCACATTGAACCGTACCCGGTTCTCGAATCCACCCAAACCCTGACGCAAAGGGTCTACTGCGAGGGAGTCGGCAGGCACTGCATCGGGACCAATGAAACCTGCATCCGCGAAGGCGTTGCCCCCCAGCACAAGATCAAGGTTGCCGAACTGCCGCGAATGGAAGAAATTGACCCCTTGCACGCCAGGCGGACTATCGCCCCACCACTTCGCAGGGCGATGACCCGGCGTGTCGTAGATACCGGTGGACATGGTCACCCGCGTCCTGGGAGTACTCCGTGGATAGGCCGTGCGAATGTTGATCACCCCGCTAAGTGCCGAACTCCCGTACAGCACGGAGGACGCTCCTTTGATCACCTCGATCTGCTCCAGGTTCTCCAAGGGCAGGAAGTTCCAGTTGGGGCGCCCGATGTCACCGCTCAATGCCGGGATATTGTCCACCAAGACCTGCACCCTGCTGCCTGCACCATAGCTGAATCCGCTTCCCGCACGGATCTGTGGGTCATCGTCCACGATCACAACACCAGGCACTTGGTCCAAGGCTTCGCTCATGTTCAGGATGTTCTTGTTCTGCACCACATCGGACCTGAGCACACTGAGCGACTGGGTGACCTCTCCCACGCGTTGCTCGAAACGACCCGCTGTGACCACCACCATATCCAGCTGGGCCGCGGCTATCGACATTTTCACGTCGAGCTCACGCACTTCGCCCTGCGCCAGCGTGATGGTCTCCACAAGCGTGGTGTGGCCTATTGAGCTGAAGGTGATGGTCTGTTCGCCGGCTGGCAACGTGAACGTGTATGTGCCATCGACCAACGTTGCCGTGCCTTTCCCCGGAGCGTATACCACGTTGACCCCGATCAAGGTCTCCCCGGTTCGTTCGTCGGTCACTTTTCCCTTCAAGGTGGCCTCTTGGGCTTGTGCCATCCCGATGAACAGAGTGGCCTGAACGATCGCAATGAGCCTTCTCATGCTGCGCTGATGATTTGTTTTGTTGCGCCTGAAGGTGATCTTGCGGAGCCTTGGGCGATGCGGGTAAATGTAGGGAAAGGACAATACGCTCAACCGTGGAAGATCAAGCTTGGATCCATCGCATCGCCTTGTCGATGCTAAGGGGCATCGGACCTGTGAACGCACGCAATCTGGTGGCGTACTGTGGCGGTGTGGATGCCATATTTACGGACATCAAGCTCAAGAATACACTTGCCAAAGTACCGGGTATCGGCCCCAAGCTGATAGGCAGCATCACCGATAAGAGCATTCTAACAGCTGCTGAAAAAGAACTGGCCTATGTGCAAAAACACAAGCTGCGCATGCTGTTCTACCTGGACCCTGCTTACCCAGACCGCCTGAAGCAGGCCGAAGATGCCCCGGTATTGCTCTACGCAAAAGGCAAAGCCGATCTGGATGCCCCACATATGGTCTCCATCGTGGGAACGCGCACTCCCACGGAACAAGGCAAGCGGCTTTGCGTCGACTTGGTCGAAGGCCTGAAGGAGTGTGGGGCCACCATCGTAAGCGGCCTAGCCTATGGGATCGATATCACTGCACACCGCGCGGCACTTCGGAACGACCTCCCCACGATAGGCTGTTTGGCGCACGGTCTGGACAGGCTTTATCCGGGGGAGCACGCTGCCACGGCGAAGGATATGTTGGACCAGGGCGCCTTAGTGACCGAAGTGCCCAGCGATGGACCTTTCGCACCGGGCAACTTCCCAGCGCGCAACCGGATCATCGCAGGGTTGAGCGACTGCACCATCGTTGTGGAAAGCGCCCCCAAGGGAGGAAGCCTGATCACTGCCGACATCGCCAACAGCTACGACCGTGAGGTGTTCGCCTTCCCCGGCCGGCCCACCGATCCGCGCAGCGAAGGCTGCAACATGCTGATCCAGCGCAACCAGGCCGCACTGGTGACCAATGCACGTGATGTATTGCGCATGATGGAATGGCTGCCCAGGAAAAAGAAGGCACCTGTCCAAGCAGCCTTGTTCTCCGCACTATTGCCCGATGAACAGACCTTGGTGGACATCATAAAGGCAAAGGGAAGGATCTCCATAGACGACTTGTGCATGGCGAGCAGAATGACCCAGGGTAAGGTCGCAGGACTGTTGCTTGACCTTGAATTCAAAGGGGTGGTGCGCAGCCTGCCGGGCAAAGTATATGCATTGAATTGAGGTGGGCTCCCCCGCTCTTGCGGGTGCTGCTTCCGGCGCTACCTTCGTGCCCAAATTCCAACCAACCATCCATGGCAACCGCCAAAAAGTCCACGTCGACCGTGCAAAAACAGGTTGATGCGTTCATGAGCTACGTAACGGCCAAGAACCCGTACGAGCCCGAATTCCTCCAAGCCGTACACGAGGTAGCCGAAACGGTGATCCCTTTCATGGAGGCCAACCCCAAGTACAAGGGCAAAATGCTCCTGGAGCGCATGGTGGAGCCCGAGCGCACAATCATCTTCCGCGTACCCTGGGTGGATGACAAGGGTGTTACCCAGGTGAACCGCGGCTACCGCGTGCAATTCAACAGCGCCATCGGACCGTACAAGGGCGGCTGCCGTTTCCACCCCAGTGTGAACCTCAGCGTGCTGAAGTTCCTGGGCTTCGAACAGACCTTCAAGAACAGTCTCACCACCCTGCCTATGGGAGGTGGCAAGGGAGGTAGCGATTTCGACCCCAAAGGGAAGAGCGACATCGAGGTGATGCGCTTCTGCCAGAGCTTCGCCACCGAACTGCAGCGCCACATCGGTGCCGATACCGACGTACCTGCCGGCGACATCGGAGTTGGTGCCCGCGAGGTGGGCTTTATGTATGGCCAGGACAAGCGGATACGCAACGAGTTCACCGGTGTGTTCACTGGTAAGGGCCGCGCCTGGGGTGGTTCGCTGATCCGCCCTGAAGCCACCGGCTACGGCTGTGTCTACTTCGCGGAAGAGATGATGAAGCGCAACAAGACCAGCTTCAAAGGCAAGACCGTGGCTGTCAGCGGCAGCGGCAACGTGGCGCAATACGCGATCCAAAAGGCCACCCAGCTCGGTGCCAAGGTGGTGACCGCCAGCGACAGCGATGGCAGCATCTACGACCCCAATGGCATCGATGGTGTAAAACTCGCCTTCCTTATGGAGCTGAAGAATGTGAAGCGCGGCCGCATCGAGGAGTACGCCAAGAAATTCAAGGGCAGCACCTTCAAGAAAGGAGCTCGCGTATGGGACGTAGTGGCCAAGTGCGATGTGGCACTGCCCTGCGCCACGCAGAACGAACTGGACGGCAAGAACGCCAAGGATCTGGTGAAGAAAGGTGTGAAGTATGTGGCCGAAGGTGCCAACATGCCCAGCACGCCCGAAGCCATCGAGGTGTTCCACAAGGCCGGTGTGGTCTTCGCCCCCGGCAAGGCCAGCAACGCCGGTGGTGTTGCCACGAGTGGCTTGGAGATGAGCCAGAACAGCCTGCGCCTGAGCTGGACCCTTGAGGAGGTGGATGCCAAACTCCATGGTATCATGAAGAACATCCACGCAGCCTGCGTGCAATACGGCACCGAAGGCAAGAGCGTGAACTACGTGAAAGGCGCAAACGTAGCCGGCTTTGTGAAGGTGGCCGACGCGATGTTGGACCAGGGGGTGGTGTAAGCCTGCCAGCGATTTCAGTGAAGCCCCCACCGTATTGAACGGTGGGGGCTTTTTCGTGTACCGCCATACCGAAACCCATCGCACATTCGTTACCTGCAAAGATCACCTACCATGTACCGCATCGCACCCCTACTTGCCGTTCTGTTCCTCTTCGCCTGTGGTGGTTCCGCCCCTGACAACGCGGAACAATACGCCCTGTCGGAAAAAGCTGCTGAAGTCGGTTTCAATGAGGAGTACGCACCACCAAGCGCTGCGGACCGAACAGCGGTGGACCGCAAGATCATCCGCAGCGGCGACCTGCGTTTCGAGGTGGACGATCTGGAAGCGGCGCGAGGCAACATACTGGAGCGAGTGAAGACCAGTGGCGGCTATGTGGAAGGCGACGAGCGCGGCGACTGGGGCCGCAGTCGCTCGGTGACCTTGCGGGTGCGTATTCCGGCGGATCGTTTCGATGCCTTCGTGCAGGAACTACAAGGACTGGGGCGCCTGGAGAGCCAGAACATCAACGCCACGGATGTCACCAGCGAATGGGTGGATGTGGAAGCACGCATAACGGCAAAACGTACCGTGGAGAAGCGCTACCTGGAACTGGCCGCGCAGGCCAAGAACGTACCCGAGATGTTGGAAGTGGAACGCGAGCTGGGCAATGTGCGCGCGGAGATCGAAAGCATGGAAGCACGCATGAAGTCACTGCGCGACCAGGTGGGCATGAGCACGCTCACCATCACCTGCACCAAGCAACAGGCCTTGGTGGAACGCTTCTCCCCGAAATTCGGAGTAGCCTTCAAGGAAGGCTGGAACAACCTGTTGCGCTTCGCGGTATGGCTCGCCAACCTGTGGCCTTTCGTGATCCTGATCGGGGTATCCGTATGGTGGTGGCGCCGGCGGCGGGCCAAATAGGGTTACAATGGTCATGAACGAGAAAGCCCCGGAAGATCCGGGGCTTTCTCGTTCAGTGGAAAATCTAACGCTCAACAGAACTCGTCGTAGGCCATCATCAGGTTCTCGGCGATCATCTCGGCACTGCGTCCTTCGATGTGGTGGCGCTCCAGGAAGTGTACGAGCTTGCCATCTTTGAAGAGGGCCATGGCCGGGCTGCTGGGCGGATAGGGCAGGAAGTGCTTGCGCGCCTGGATCACGGCGTCGGTGTCCACGCCTGCGAATACGGTCACGAGCTTGGCCGGGCGCTTGTCGCCGCGCAGGCTCATCTTGGCTCCTGGGCGGGCGGCACCAGCGGCACAACCACACACGCTGTTCACCACGCACAACACGGTGCCGGGTTGTGTAAGCGCCTTGTCCACTTGTTCGGGGGTATGCAGATCTTCGAAACCGACGCTGGTAAGATCGGTCTTCATGGGGGTTACGAGTTCTGGGGGGTACATGGGCTGTTGGGATTGAATGGGTCGCAGACTTGTGCGAAGCATACCCGCGACCGGGTACAAAGGTAACGCAGGCATGGTGGCCCAATTCCGGCCATGGGAGACCCAAGGACCTGAACAGGCTCTTAGGTCTCCCAGCATGCCCAACGATCCCTTCGGCCTTTTTGTGTGTTGTTCCGGTACCTTGCTCACCCAAGCTCCCTTACGACCATGCTCCGTTCCGTACTTCTGGCCTTCTCGTTCTTAGCACTCCTCGCACTCGGTCAGGCCCAATCCAAATCTGGAAAATTACCCGCCAAGGTGGAGGCCGAACTGCTCGGCAAAGGGTTCTTCCCTGGTGATCTGCAGGACCTGTTGGAGACCGCCCGCTACACGAGTGCCCACAATGGCGTGGAACATCTTTTCCTCCGCCAACGCTGGCAGGGCATCGAGGTCTGGAACGGTGACATCGCCATACATAGCAGTCCTGACGGTCGCATTCTGCGCATCAACAACGCGGCCGCACAGGCCGTGGAACGCCGGGTGAACGCGACAACCCCAAGCATCGGTGCGGCCCAGGCCCTGGGCTCCGTATTGGCCCGCACCGCTCCCGGCATACCCTTACCCGCACTTGTCGGCGTGGAGGATGGCGGCCGCCTGCACCGCTTCGATGGGACGTTGCTTGGGAATGAACCCGCAGTGGTGCAACTCGTTTATCAACCCGTGGGCGAGAAACTGCGCCTTGCATGGAACGTGAACCACTATCTGGCCGATGGCTCGCACTGGTGGAACATCCGCTTGGATGCCTTGAGCGGAGAGGAACTGGACCGCAACGATTGGGTGGTCAGCTGCGGCCTGGACCATGATCACGCAGCGCATGGGCACCTGGCCCGACCCGAGGAACATGGCGCACCGCCACCTGCCTCACCGGACGATTACAACGTGTATGCCTGGCCTGCAGAAAGCCCCAACCATAGTGCGCGAAGTTTGCAGAATGCACCCTGGCTGGATGGTGGCATCGCCTCGCCCTTCGGATGGCACGATACGGACGGAGCGGCAGGACCCGAGTTCACCGATACCCGGGGCAACAACTGCAGGGCACAGGACGACCTCGATGCTAACGACACCGGTGGCAGCAGGCCCAGCGGCGGCGTGGATCTTGACTTCGATTTCCCGATCGACCTCAGCCAGGCACCATCCACATACCTGGATGCGGCCATCGCGAACCTCTTCTATTGGAACAACGTGTGCCACGATGTCTGGTACCAGTACGGCTTCGACGAGGCCTCCGGCAATTTCCAGGAGAACAACTACGACCGCGGCGGCTTGGGCAACGATTGGGTGAACGCCGATGCACAGGACGGCAGCGGTACCAACAACGCCAACTTCGGGACCCCTCCCGATGGCAGCAACCCTCGGATGCAGATGTTCCGCTGGACGCAGACGACACCGAACCGCGACAGTGATCTCGACAATGGGGTGATCGTGCATGAGTACGGCCACGGCATCAGCAACCGCTTGGTGGGAGGCCCCAGCAACTCGAACTGTCTGGGCAATGCCGAACAGATGGGCGAGGGCTGGAGCGATTACTTCGGCCTGGTGATGACCATGAAACCCGGCGACACCCGGACGCAGGGCCGAGGCATCGGCACCTACCTGCTGGGCCAGCCCATCACAGGTGTCGGCATCCGTCCGGCCCGCTACAGCACCAGTTTCGGCGTGAACGGCTTCACCTATGCCAGCACCAACAACACCTCTGCGATCAGCCAGCCTCATGGCATCGGCTTTGTCTGGTGTACCACGTTGTGGGAAATGACCTGGGACCTGATCGACACCTACGGCTTCGACCCGGACATTTACAACGGTACCGGAGGCAACAACATAGCCATGCAATTGGTGATCGACGGTCTGAAACTGCTACCCTGCAACCCCGGTATGGTGGATGGACGAGATGCCATCCTTTTGGCGGATCAGCTGAACAATGGCGGGACCAATCAGGACCTGATCTGGGCCGCCTTCGCACGGCGTGGGCTGGGTTCCAGCGCCAGCCAGGGCAGCACCTCCAGCCGCACCGACCAGGTGGAGGCCTTCGACCTGCCGTTGCCCAACAATGTCGGGGTAACAGAGATCCTTTCGCCAACGAGCGAAGTGCTGGAATGCGGGCCTGGCACATTGGTGAAGGTGTTGATCCGCAATACCGGCCTTGAAGCTCAAACAGGGTTCTCCGTAAGCTATCAATTGAACGGCGGACCGGTGGTTGAGGAGACCTTTTCCGGCAACCTCCCCCCGGGTACGTCGGCCGAGTTCGAATTCGCTACTGCTGCGGATCTTGGACCCACAGGCACACGCACCTTGACCGCCACCACGCAATTGCTGGGTGATCAGTTCGCCGGAGATGATCAACAGGTCATCGCTGTCGATATACTGGCCGCGATCGAGGTGCCCTCCACCTACTCCGAGGGCCTGACCACGAACGACCCGGTACCTGTGGGCTGGCGCTTGCAGAATCCCGATGCCAGCACGACCTGGACCTCCAGCGAAGTGGCCAACGGCCCTGATTGTGCCACCACCTTCGCCTGGCGGATAGACCATTACACCTACAATGCGCCCGGCCAGGAGGACCGCCTGATCACGCCCTTGGTGGACCTTTCCGGTTCGGCTGGAAGCAGGCTCAAGTTCCAGCACGCTTACCGCGCCTACTCGGCCACCTTTGCCGATCGGATGCGTGTGGATATCAGTGTCGATTGCGGCGCGTCGTGGACCAGTGTCTTCGACCAGCAAGGTTCCGTGTTGGCCACTGGCACCAATATCACAAGCGCGTTCGTTCCCAGCGACTGTGACCAATGGCGCTTGAACGATATCGACATCAGTGCCTTCGATGGCCAGTCCGTCCTCATCCGCTTCGTAGCCGTCAATGGCTACGGCAACTGGCTGTACCTGGATGATGTGGTCGTGGAACGCAACGGGGTCTCCGTAGCCCTTCAACTTATGCTCGACGGCCCTTATGACCCTGTGCAGGATCGCATGGATGATGGACTCCGTGTAGCAGGGCTCATCCCAACTACGGAACCGTACACCGCACTGGGTTTCACCCAGGTCAACGGCGGCGGAGAGACCGTGGACCCCGCGTTGTTCGCCATCGGTGGCGATGATGCCATCGTCGATTGGGTACTTGTGGAACTGCGCGACCCCAACGCCCCCGGTGTGGTACTGGCCACACGCAGCGCCCTGTTGCAACGCGATGGTGATGTGGTGGACAAGGACGGCCTTTCACCGGTGGCCTTTGCACTGCAACCGGGTGACCACTACATCGCCGTGCGCCACCGCAATCACCTGGCTTGCATGAGCGCCACACCGCTTTCCATCGGCACGGAAGCTTTTACGCTGGACCTTTCGGATCCGGGCGTGGCAACTTTCGGCACCAACGCACGTAGGCAACAAGCCTCCCGTGCCACCCTGTGGACCGGCGATGTGTCCCCGGATGGGATCATCAAATACACCGGGGAGGACAACGACCGCGACGTGATCCTGCTCTCTGTTGGGGGGGTGGTCCCCACGAGCACACAAGCGGGTTACCGTCCCGAAGACCTGAACATGGACGGTGCGGTGCGGTACACCGGCGAGAACAATGATCGCGACCTTATCCTCCAGACCATTGGGGGAGTGGTGCCGACCAACACGCGCGCGCAGCAAATGCCCTGAAGAAAACCCTATGCATGTGACGAAGTAACCTCCACTTGAGCAGGTCTGTATCGACTCGGCTCAAGCCCCAGCAGGGGTCGTTACAGGTGTTCAGGACCACATGCGGAAAGCAGGTCCGGCTGTGGGGCATCTTCCAAGCTCCTTCATGGATATGCCACTCCGCTCCTTACGGCAGTTTGCCGAGCACACCACTGCATTGGGGAAGGGTAGCATCACAAGGCCCGCTTGCGCTGGAAGAAGGCCTTCAGCAGGTCGGCACATTCGGCCTCAAGGACTCCGCCCATCACCTGGGTCTTCGGGTGCAACATGCGCGCACCGATCCTGCGGTATCCGGCTTTCTCGTCGAACGCACCGAATACGATGCGGCCTACCTGGGCCCACTGAAGCGCACCGGCACACATGGGGCACGGCTCAAGGGTGACGTACAGGGTACAATCCTTCAGGTACTTGCCTCCAAGGTCGTTGGCCGCAGCGGTAATGGCCTGCATCTCGGCATGGGCCGTAACGTCGTTCAATCGCTCGGTAAGGTTGTGTGCCCGCGCGATCACACGGTCACCGCAAACGATAATTGCACCCACAGGCACTTCATCCGCCTTGAAAGCTTGTTCCGCCTCACGCAGGGCTTGGCGCATGAAGTGTTCGTCGCTGTATGGCTCTATCATTCCACCACGACCTTGGAACGATCAAGCACCGATCCGCCGGCACCCAGGACCTCCACGAGGTACAGTCCTGGAGCATGCCCGGAAACATCGATGGTGGTCATTGCACCGGATGGACGGACCTCCTGTAGCAATCTACCTTGTGCTTCCAGGAAGCGCACCGCTCCCAGTGGGGGAACACCCTGCACGTGAAGGATATCGTTGGTGGGTGATGGCCAGATCATGACAGCCCCTTCTTCTTGCCTGGTGCCGACTCCTACTGTGATCCCGGCAGTGCAATCCATGTAGTACTCCGGCCCCGAACCATCATCCATCACGATGAGCGTATCCGTAGGCACACCAGGGGTGTAGGCGAAATAGAACAGCATCATTTCATCGTTGGTCGCCTCGCCCAAGGTCACCAGCTGCGGGGGGGAGTTCGGGTTGCGGGGATTGTTCTCGGTGTTGTCGTAGGTCGCGAAACCGTGGACCTCTGTTCCAGCAGGCAGATGCACCGGGTTGCGGAAATCGTAGAACCCTTGCCAAGCAAAATCCCAATCGGGGATGTCGATGAGCGGAATGGTATCGCCTGACGGTGGAACGGCAAAAGCCTTCATGCTGGTACAGACCAGGTGCGCGTGCGGCGCGATACCCGTAGTGGTAGCGCCAACTGGAACCGTAAAGCGTGAATGGAAGGTCCTTACTTGTCCTGCGGGGATGGACAAAGGGCCATTCTGCAGGGTCGGTGGGGAGTGGTTCAGCACCGCGTCGATGGAGAGGTTGCGCAAAGCGGGGTCATCGCTCATGCGCAAGTTGATGCGCGTGCTATCCACTTCCACTTCGCTCGACGCTGGATAATGCACTTGGATCACGATATCGGCATCGGCCAGAAGCTTGATGCCCATGCTTGGCGCCGTAAAGAATGGGCGTGTGCCCGGCACCCACGCCCCGATCAACTTTGCACCCGGCACACCTATGCCACCAAAACTGGTGTACCCTGGGCCTGGGTCGTTCTGGTCCAAGACCCTCGCCTGCCCCGAAACATCTTGGAATACAAGTACATGGTGTACCATGGCCGTATTGCCGGGTATCACTTCCAAGCCGGTGATGGATCGATCGGCAGGATTGTCGACCTCCAGAACGAAGCAACGGTAGAGGTCCGAGGTGGACGGAGGGATCACGAAATCCTCCATGATCGCCGTGATCTCCGGGTCTGTGATAGCAGGCCCATCATCGTAGGTGGGCTCTGGAAGGGCATTGGCCGGATCACCTTCGGGATAGCCACCATCCACCCATGCCGTGATGCGATCGATCTCATCCTGGCTGAGGACCCGCTCATGGGCCAAGGCACGGTATTCCGGATCGGGTGGCCAGGGAGGCATGTAACGCACCTGGGTCGCTGCGCGCATCTCATTGCGCCAGAATACAGCATCCGTGTAAGTGGTCAAACTGAAATGACCCGCACCCCCGTCGTGGTGGCATGGTGTGCAATGGGTGTATACAATGCACGACACATCCTCGTTCCACGTGGGTGTTTGAGCGCTCGCTGCGCTGTAGCTGGCAGCCAGCAAAACGAACATTATCGGCTTCGTGCAACCTTCATGCATCATGGTGTGATCCGTGGAATGTGCCGATGAAGATACACGGAACTCCCCATGGCGCTCAAGCCTCCACTTCCGCTGCTTTGACCTCCCCCACCAGCAGACCATCCACACCGGGCTTGATATCCTTGATGTTGAGCTGAACGGTGGTCCTCCCCTGCCACTCGTTGTCCTCCACCGTGTATAGAATGCTGAATGGCTTTCCACTGCGCACCAAGGCCTCATGCTGTGCCTGCTTGAATGCGATGGCGTTGAAGGTGCGGTGTGGGTCGCTCGGGTCGGCGATGGTCATCTTCAAATGTACATCCCCCACCACCCGTACGAGGCCGGTATCCACCACGCCGCGCGAGAGGAAGACAGGACGCATGTTGCCGGGTCCGTATGGTGCCATATACCTGAGCACGGCGACCAGACGATCGGTGATGTCCGCCAGATGCACTTCCTGGTCGACCTCCTCTTCCGGCACTTGCTGCGCCGGCAGTATTGTACTGCGCACCACCTCCTCGAAGCGCGCCCTGAAAGCAGGCACATTCTTCAGGGGCATGGTCAAGCCTGCTGCATACATGTGCCCGCCGAACTGTTCCAGTAGGTCGCTGCACGCATTGATCGCTTCGTACACATCGAAGCCTTTCACGCTGCGCGCAGAACCCACCGCCTTTCCGTTGCTTTCCGTAAGCACCACGGTGGGGCGATAGTGCCGTTCGATCAGGCGGGAAGCCACGATCCCGATGACCCCTTTGTGCCAGGTCTCGTTGTACACGACCGTGCTCCAGGCATCACGCACATCGGGGTGCGAGACCACCTGCTCCAGGGCGTCGCGGGTGATCTCCTTGTCCAGTTCCTGCCGTTGGCTGTTGTTGCTGTCCACGCGCAGGCCTGCTTGCTGGGCCTGTGCGGCACTTGTTGCCAGCAGGAGTTCCACGGCCTGGCGTCCATGCTCGATCCGGCCCGCGGCATTGATCCGTGGACCAAGGCTGAAGACCAGGTCGGTGATGCACAAGCGCTTCTTCCCATTGGCCATGTC